>JAJRVS010000163.1 GCA_024277195.1 Verrucomicrobiota bacterium
AAGCTGTTGAGATCACTCGGTTTGTTTGCGCTCTGTGTGATCGTGGCCTCATTGATTGGCCGCATTGGTTCGGGAGCTTTGGGCAAGGCCTTGGATCGTACGGGGCAGACTTCGGATCTGCTGCGTTCGTTTTTGGTTCATAGCATTCGTCGCCTGGCTTTGGTGGTGGGTATTGTGGTGGGTTTGTCTTATTTGGGGGTGGATATCGGGCCGATGATTGCGGCGATTGGCGGCGCGGGTTTTGTGATTGGTTTTGCCTTGAAGGATTCTTTGGGCAACTTTGCGGCGGGGCTGATGATTTTGTTCTACCGTCCTTTTGATGTGGGGCATTATATCAAAGCGGCGGGGGTTTCCGGTACGGTGGAATCGCTGAGCCTGGTGGCGACGATTTTAAAAACTCCTGACAATCAACAGGTGATCATTCCCAATGGTAAAATCTGGAATGACGTGATCACTAATGTGTCGGCCAAGGGAACCCGGCGGGTGGATTTGGTCTTTGGGGTGGGTTATGACGATGATTTGAACCAGGCCCAATCTATTTTGGAGGGGATTCTCAAAAAACACGAACTGATTCTGGATAATCCTGAGGCCGTGGTCAGGGTGAATGAACTGGCCGATTCATCGATCAATTTTGTGGTGCGCCCGTGGGCAAAAACTGCTGACTACTGGGAAGTGTATTGGGCGATCACCCGTCAGGTGAAAGAGGCTTTTGACGAAGCGGGGATTTCTATTCCGTATCCGCAGCAGGATGTGCATGTGGTGGGGAAGGCTGTAGGGAACTAGGCTGTAGCTGATTAGGCTATAGGCTATAGGCTGAGAAGGCTTTGGGTAGGGGGGCGGTGAAGGTGAGTGCTTCTTTGCTGCGGGGGTGGGTGAATCCTAAGTGGCTGGCGTGCAGTAACATGCGCTCTACCTTGGGTTGCTGGCGGGAGACTTGGGCGTAAATTTCGTCGCCGAGTATCGGGCAGCTCAGGGATTTCATGTGGACGCGGATTTGGTGGGTTCTGCCGGTGTGCAGATGACATTCGATCAATGCCCAGGCGGGTTGTTTGTCATTCTGAGCAGCGTCGTCTTTTGACGTCCGGAGGATTTTGTAATCGGTGTGGGCGTGTTTTCCTTTGGGGGCTTCGAGCACGGCCATTTTTTGACGATTGACCGGATGACGGCCGATGTGGTTTTCTATTGAACCGTTGTTTCGAACAGGGATGCCCTGCACCACACAATGATAAATTTTGGTGGTTTCGCGGTCGGCAAACTGGCGGCTGATTTCCTGATGGGCGGCATCATTTTTTGCCGCAACCAGACAGCCGCTGGTATCTTTGTCGAGACGATGCACGATGCCGGGTCGTTGGACGCCGCCGATGCCGGAAAGTTCACCTTGGCAATGGTGCAACAGGGCATTGACCAAGGTGCCGTCGGGATTGCCGGCAGCTGGGTGGACGACGATTCCGTGGGCTTTGTTGATGACGATAAAATCCTGGTCTTCGTAGATCACCTGCAAGGGGATGTCCTGCGGCTCGACTTCGGCGAGTGGCACGGGGGCGGGGATGGAGACGCTGACGGTGCTTCCCGGGGTCAATCTGGCTTTGGGCTTGCTGGTCTGACCGTCGACTTGCACGTTTTTATCGTGGATGAGCTGCTGCAGCCGAGAGCGGGAAAGGTGCGCCAATTGCACCGCCAGAAACCGATCGAGACGGTCTCCTGCACCTGATTCTGATGAGATTAAGAATTGATATTCCGTGGATTCGTCCATTTTTTTTATCAGCGTTTGAATGATTGATATTCAAGCATGAAGATGTTAGCTTCGCTCGCATGCCCACGCAAGAACAGGGATCATTGATTAACGCCTGCCCAGAGTGTGGGGAGGGGATCGATGTGTCGAGCCAACCTCCCTACGCGAAGATCGAGTGCCCGCATTGCAAAAGCAGTATTCGGGTGCGCACGGCGCTGGGTCAATACCATATCCAGAGGTTGCTGGGGGAAGGGGGCATGAGTCAGGTTTTTTTGGCGAGGGACGAAACCTTGGGACGTTCGGTGGCGCTGAAGGTGTTGCACAAGGAGCTGAGCCGGGATGAAAAACTGACCGCTTCTTTTGAGCGTGAGGCCAAGACCACGGCTTCGATTAATCACCCGAATGTGGTGAAGGTCTATACGGTGGGTTCGGACTTCGGTTATTTTTTCATCGCCATGGAGCTGGTGGACAATGTCAGCTTGGAGGAGATGATCACCAATGACGACCGGGTGCCGCAGCTCAAGGTGCTACAGATTGCGCATGACGTCACCAGCGGTTTGTATGCGGCGTATAAAGCAGGCTTGATTCATCGCGACATCAAACCTGGTAATATTTTGCTGACCTCTGACGGCCGGGCCAAGCTGGTGGATTTTGGCTTGGCGGTTCAAACCGGCCATTTTGATGCGGATGAAGATGTATGGGCGACGCCTTTTTATGTGCCTCCTGAAAAACTTGAGGGGGAGCCGGATGATTTCCGAGGGGATATCTACAGTCTCGGGGCAACTTTATTTCATGCGATCAGTGGCACGCCGCCTTATGCGGCCAATACGGCGTCACTGGAAGAACTAAAAAAGATCAAAGCCAAAACGATTCGTTTGATTGAGACGGTTCCCGATGCGCGTAAGCGGACTTGCAAGCTGATCGACCGAATGATGGCTCGCAAGCCTAGCGATCGACATCAGAACTACAAGGAATTGTTGACTGAGATCATTGAAGTGGAGAACAAGCTGGGAAGTCGTAGACGGCCGGCGACAGCTATAACAGCGATCCACGGTGAGGAGACACCGAAAAACAGCTGGGTGAAGCCGGCGGTGGCTGCGGGTGTGGCGGTTTTGTTGATCGCGGGCGCGAGTCTGGCTTTTATGGGAAGCCAGGAAGAGGAACTGAACGACAGTTTACTTTCGGGTGGTAATGAACGGGTATTGGTTGCGGGAGAGCAGAATACGGCGGCTAGTTATGTCGAGGCGCGGGCAATGTTGGGGGAGGGCCAGGTGGCCAAAGCCCAAGCGCTATTGCAAATGATTTCAAAATCGAGCGATTTGAAAGAGCCAACCCGGACGTGGACTCAATTTAATCTGGGTGTGTGTAAGCTTTTGCGAGGTAATGAAAAAGAGGCGCGCGGGATTTTTCTCAGATTGACACCAAAAAGTGAAACTGAAAAAGCTGGCTTGGAAACCGCTGGGCTGGATGAATTTTTTCAGCAAAGCGGGAAAGCCTTGAACGATGTATTACCGGTTCGCAATGATGAATTCACATCCTTGGGTAAGGGGACGGGGCAACAGGGTTTGGTGTATTTGGCTTTTGGCTTGAAAAATTGGAATCAGGGGCAATTCAAGTCAGCGGTTCGTTTTTTCAAACAATTTCAAGTGGCTGAGTTTCCCGAACCGTCTTCGTGGGTGGAAGGATTGAAAAAACAAATTTCAGTTTACCTGCAGGACGGGAAGGTATTGAAAGATTTGCCTAATCCCCGCTTGTCGATGGATGATGCGCAATTGGCCAAGGTGCGGGTTCAACTCAAGCAAGCGAAGGAACAGTTGAAGACCCAGGGGGCGGCTCCTCAATTGTTGGAGGATCGAATCGCTCGCATTCAAGTTTTACAGAAGGAGCAAAAACGTTTGGCATCATTGCCCAAGGTGACGCCGCGACCGGTAATGGCAGCGGCTGCGGTAGGTGACGAGACGGTGGGTCCACCTGCTGACAAAGGCGTGGCGATGCCGGGAGGTTCACCCTCTGCCGGAGGGACAGGCGAAAAACCGCCGGTTTTAGATTCTTCACTGGATGCCGAAAGTATGAAGGATTTGAAAAAAATCCTGGCGGTGGAGCAGGTGGCGCAAGGATTGGGAGCTAATTTTGAATTTCCGCAGGCATCGTCTCGATTTCAGATGGTGGATGCAGGAACGGATTTGGGCAGGCAGCTGTTGGCGGGGGAAATGGATATCGTAAAAAGAGCGGAGTCGTTTTTAACCTTATTGATAGGCAAGTTGAATGAAGGCATTTATGAAGGTGATGTGTTGCGTAAGGAAAAACCTCCTTTGCAGGCTAAAATCACAGCGGCCACACGCACGGCTTTGGTGGTAGATCTGGGTTTTGGAGGGAATGAGGTGGCTCTGGAGGAATTCTCTTCATCCTGGTTGCTGACGGTGGCTCGTGAATTGTTGGAGGAAGAAGTGAAATCCAATCCGGAAAATTATGCCAACGCAGTGTGTTTTGCCTGGGCGACGGGAGAACAGGAGCTTGCGCATAAATTAGCTAAAAAAGGAAAAGATTATCCTGAAGGGTTCAAGGAAATGTGGAAAAACAAGATGAAAAATCTTCCGCGTTGAGCGATTAGATTGAATTGTCATCTTGTGGCATGGAAAAGTCGAACGATAGTGTTTTTATGTCTAAAGATGACGATATCCCATCGGCTCCCACTCCTGAGGAGATTTCCCGTAAGCTTTCGGAGTTCATGAAAGCGAGTTTTGGCGACTCGGTTTCTTTCAGCACGATGACTGATGGAGCGCCTTTTCAAGAGGATGATTTTATTGAGGCTGACGAGGAATTCCCAGAAGAGAGTGAGGAAAGGTTCAGCAGCATTTTTGATTTAGATTATTTCCCCCGTGACATCAAAGCTCATTTGGATCGATATGTGATTCGTCAGGAGGAGGCTAAAAAGGTGCTGTCTATAGCCGTTTGTGACCATTATAATCACGCCAAAAGTTTCAAACGTCTGGAGGAGGATCATCCGGAGAAAGCACGTCAGACTGAGTTTCAAAAACAAAACGTGATCATTGTCGGTCCTACCGGGGTGGGCAAAACTTATTTGGTCAAGCACATCGCAGAGTTGATTGGTGTGCCTTTTGTCAAAGCGGATGCCACCAAGTTCAGTGAGACGGGTTATGTGGGGGCGGATGTTGATGACCTGGTGCGTGAATTGGTGCGCAAAGCGGACGGAGATGTCGAGCTTGCGGAATACGGTATCGTATATATTGATGAGGTGGATAAAGTTGCCACCCGCGGGGAGATGATCGGACGTGATGTCAGCGGTCGCGGGGTGCAGACCACTTTGCTCAAGTTGATGGAAGAAACGGAAGTTTCTTTACGTAATCCGATGGATATTCAGTCGCAGATGCAGGCGATGTTTGATCAGGGGGGGGCTGGCAAAACGAGCAAGAGTTCTATCAGCACACGGCATATTCTATTTATTGTGAGTGGTGCTTTTTCCGGTCTCGAAAAAATAATGCATGAACGACTCCGCCAGGGAACGATCGGGTTTGGAGCGAGCAATGAAGCGACCTCCATGGATGCGACCTCATTTGGTGAGGTGGAGACCCAGGATTTCATTGAGTTTGGCTTTGAAGCGGAGTTCATTGGACGGTTGCCAGTGCGGGTGGTGTGTGAGCATTTGGAAAAAGAGGATTTGCTTGAGATCATGCAGAGCTCGGAGGGCAGTTTGATTCGACAGTATGAAAGGGAGTTCCAGGCTTATGGGATCAACGCAACTTTCAAGCAGGATGCTTTGGAAATGATTGCCGAGCGTGCGGCCAAAGAAAAGACCGGTGCGCGGGGTTTGATGACGGTGTGTGAGAGGATTTTGCGGGACTTTAAATTTGAGCTTCCCGGCACTTCTCTGACCGAGATCGACATCACCCGGGACCTGATAGATAATCCGGCAGAAGCTTTGTTGAAATTCAAAGAGTTGGACGATGGTTTCTCTGGTTCCAAGATCGTCTCGGAGTTGAATTCTTTCCGCCGCCAGTTCAGTGAGCAGCATGGGGTGGAGTTGGTGTTTGAGCAGGATGCGATGAAAGCTCTGGAGGAGTTGAGTCAACAGCGAAACATGAGCGTGATGAAGTTGTGCTCGGATTTGTTCCGTGATTTCCAATACGGGGTGAAGTTGATACAGAACAATACCGGGGAGAAAGTATTCAAGTTGGCGCGGGAGGCAGTAGAGAATCCGGACGCTTATCTCAGTGCCTTGGTGGTGGATTCTTACCCTGATTATCAGCACAACGATTCGACGGCAAAAGCGAAGGACGTGGGCTCCGCCCCTGAAGAAGGTGATTCGGGGTTGGATTCTGATTCAGATTCTGATAGTGAGGAGTAGATGCAACGTTACCTGCTAGCTTCGATATTGATTGGCTTAACGGCTTTGTTTGGGGTGATTTTTTTGTCCTCTGTCGGGGTGTTTCAAATGCTGACAAATTGGCTCGAGCATTTTTACGTCGCCGCTCGCATTTTCCCTCACGTGCAAGCGGAGGCTCCGGCTTCCCAGTGGGTGGTATTGGAATGGGTTTTGTTGGCAGGTAGTGCTTTTGGTGTGGCTTGGTGCGTGATTGATATACCGCAAGTGGGGCAGAAAATGTTGGTATTTTTGAGCTTGGTCATTGTGGTCTGTGGTTTGTCGTTCACCCTGGCTTTGTATGGCGTGACGTTCCCTCCTTTTGCTACTCTGACCGCGGCAACGGGTAGCATGATGATGGGCATTGTTTATGCCGGGACCGAACAAGGGATGCGCAAACGCATTTTGCAAAATGTATTGGGTTCGCGAGTTTCAAAAGAGCATTTTTCGGATCTGATCAATGCCCCGCAAATGATCTCGCTGGAGGGTGGGACTTATGAAGTCACGGTGTTGACCTGTCGTTTGTTTAATCACTCTGAGTTGAAAGGTGAAATGAAAGCAGCGGATCTGGTGGCGCTGACAAACCGTTTCCTGCGGAATACAGCTGATTTTTTGATGTCGCACGGGGCTTACCTTGACGAATCCAGTCCGGATTGTGTGAGGGTGTTTTTTGGTTTATTATCACCTGAGGAAGATCATGCCAAAAAAGCGTGCCGGGCAGCACTTGAATTGAAACAGCGTTTGATCAATCTCGACACCGAGTGTGAGAATAGGTGGTTTCACCGTCCCCATCATGGGGTGGCGATCAGTTCGGGGCAGGTGACCGTGGGAGTTTACGGTTCGGCGCGGCATCTTTATTTCAGCGGGGTGGGGCTGGTGACGGATTTTTCGAGAAGGATTTGTGCGATGAACCGGGTTTACAGTTCGGATGTATTGCTCAGTGCACGCACCTTGCAATTGGCTGGAGATGACATCGAGGTTAGGCCGATGGAGATGATCTACGATCCTGAGAGTAAAGTGATGACCGAGGTGTATGAATTGATGGCCGCTACAGAGGATTTTGATGATGAAGCTGGTGAAAAAAGGGACGCTTTTTGGGAAGCGATGATTTTTTACCGGGAAAAGAACTATGAAAAAGCGCTGGAGAAATTCAGTCAATCGGTTGGTGATGGAGATATAACGGAGGATCAACCTCTGGAGTTTTTCATTGGACTGACTCAGGATCGTTTGACCCGTATGGGTAACGAATCCGGGGCAAGTGATTCGCATGAGATCAATCAAGGGCACGCACGTTGGTTAAACACATTATAGGAATCCGTGAACCAGGTAGATTATCCAGCTCCAGTGAAGCAGTTGATCCTGCAGTTGAAAAGACTGCCGGGTATTGGTCCGAAGAGTGCTGAGCGTATCACGGTGTGGTTGCTGCAGGATCGCGGGGATTCGATGATGACGGCGATCGCCAAATCCCTGACCACGGCAGAGCAGGAGATCGGTGAGTGTGAGACCTGCGGTTTTTTCTCCACCAACGAAGGGTGCGGGATTTGTGACCGCAGTGGGAGGGATGAATCGGTTTTGTGCGTGGTCGAACAAGCGACGGACATATTGCCCTTGGAAAAGAGTGGTGCTTTCCGTGGTTATTATCACAGCCTGCGAGGACGTATTTCCCCGTTGGAGAATGTTTCGCCGAGTGATCTGCGGATAGATTGTTTGATCAAGCGGTTGAAAAGCGGCGCTTTCGCTGAGGTGATCCTTGCTCTCAGCTCGGATGTGGAAGGGGAGGCCACTGCCAATTATCTGGTGGATTTGATGGCTCCTCTTGGGGTGAAGATATCCCGACTGGCGCAGGGACTGCCGGCAGGAGGTGGGCTTGAGTCCGCGGATGAATTGACCTTGTTCCGTGCTTTGGAAGGGCGACGGACGATGTGAAGGGGAGGCTCTAAAAAACTTAATTTATCGAAAGTTGATAGTCATAATAGTTACAGGGAAAACAAATATGGAAATTTGTTTTACGGGGAGACAGGTGGTGCTGGGGTTAAATCGGTTTTATTGCCAGCCCTAAAAGGGCGCAATGATGTTGAGGTGGGCTAAGCTAACTTTTTAAACCTGCACTTGGCGGTGTGAGCTGTAAGCTGGTATTATTTGGCGGACAACTGTTGAGCCACGGCTTCTTCTAGTTGAGCTCCGCGCAGATTGCTACTCACTACTTTACCATCTTTACCAATTAGAAAAGTCGCGGGGATGGAGGTGATGCTGTATTTCTGGGCAATCGAGTTCTCCCAGCCTTTGCCATCAAAATATTGAACCCACGGCATGTTGTTTTCTTTGATGAAACTACTTAATGCCGCTTTATCCTGATCCAGAGAGATGCCGATGATTTCAAAACCTTTGTCGTGGTGTTTTTTGTAAGTATCAAGGACATTGGGTAATTCTGCCACACAGGGGCCACACCAAGTGGCCCAGAAGTCGACCAGCACGACTTTGCCTTCCATCGCAGCAAGATCCACCTTTTTCCCATCTAAAGAAGTGAACGCAATTTCCAGCACGTCTCCTTTGCTCGGCGCATTAATTTGGGCAGTGAGCTGGTCCAGAAATTGAGTGATTTGCTGGGCCATTGGATGAGCGCTTAAATCCGTTTTCACTTTGTCGATGAAAGCCTTGGCTTCCTCCCGCCCTCCAGTTGTGGTCATTGAAAGAATCATGGGTTGCACGGTGCCGGGCAACAGGATATTTAAGTCAATATCTGTCATTTCCTCCACTTCAGTGAGAAGTTGGTATTTTTCTTTTAATACGGGAATAGCCTTGTCGTTTTCTTCAAGATTCAAATAGGCACTGATCAGGAAAGAAATCCCTTCGAGCCGGTCTTTGGAATCGGGATTGTTTTGCAAGTAGGCGGTGAGTTTAGCTACTTTTTCTTTTTCGATTCCATCAATGATGGTTTTCACGGAATCGGCAGAAGTTGTGGCTGAATCCTGAGATTTACTGCTGTGCTCGACATCTGCAGGGGTATCCTTTGAGCACGAGCTGACAGCGAGTGCAGTGGCAATGACTAATGAAAGAGTATGGATGGGCTTCATGATAAAATAGGCAAGTGATACAGGCTAATCCGCCGGACAAAAAAGAAAAGGTGAATTTTTCATTCCACTACCAGGCCGTTTTTAATTTCCGGTTGTGGGGATAAGGATTTCCAAGCCTCGACAAAACGCTCTTTGGTGTCGGCAAATTGTGGGGAGACTTCTATTTTTATCTCAGGGATGCCATCACTGTCTGTGTTCAAGTTGATCCCGCTCGCTTTGAACCAACGGGCAAACTGGCGCAGTTGGTCGCTGCGTGAGCTTTCCGGGGAATCCGAACCCTGGGCATTTTTTACCGGGCTGAATTCGGATTCACGCAGTGCCTCCAGGATTAATGGGTTTTCAGCGAAAGGCAGCGCATCAAAAATAAACATTTCAAACTTGATCGCCGGTGCTTCGATGAGCTGGCCACCCTCGTCGAGCGAGCTGTTTTTTTTGTGGGCGATGTGGAAGGGTAGATTTCCTTCGCCACTGTTTCCACCAAGCTTTTCGACCAGTTCACGGTGGAAAATATGAACAGCAATGGAGCCGGCACGAAAGCGCAGCGCTCCGTCGGGATCGGTTTGTTGTTGTAGCTCTTGCGCCAGATCTGAATATTCGATCACTTGGGTAAGCTCTCCTTTTTTACAGAATACACCTACTTTTTCATTGGGGTCTTTTTTGACGATGATTTTACTAGAGAGTTGGGAATCTTCATTCAGATGAAATCCAATGAAAGTCGGGTCAATACATTTTACCAGAGGGTTATCCACTTGAAAACAGGACAGCAGGTCGATGCCTTTTTCCTCCATCCACCGGGTCGCACCCGAGCGTGCCAGCGCGCGTAGGGATCCTCCGTGCCCATCCGGGCTCATGGCGATGTTGTGTTTGTCATTCAATAGGATTTTCCCTTCTTGATCAACAATAGGGATGGTTCCCTGGGGGAACAGATGAAGACTTTCGGGATCCAGTCCGAAGAACGAATGCTTACGGAAAAAAGCAGAAGTTTCATCGTGGTTTTGCAGCGAGGTCATGATGAACCAGGGGATCGAGCATTGATACCTTTCGCCACTGCTTTTTATTTTCTCGGCAAATATCTGGAATAAGGATTTTTCACTGACCGGTGAGATGGGAAAGGTTCCCTTGGGGCCATCAAAACCCAGTCGGGTGCCTTGGCCTCCGGCTACGGTGAATGCGGCTACCCGACCATTGCGAAGTGCCTGTTCACCCATTTCGGTGGCTTTTTGCCAAGCTTCGCTATTTTGATTTTTTGATAAAATAGGGATGTAGTCAGCGGGTTCTGGATCCGCGCCGTGACTTTCGGTCGGGGCATTTTTTTTGACCAGAGTTTTGACCAGTTGATCAATTTCATCGAGATCAATGGAAGCGGCTTGCCGGGTGAGGGCATCTTGTTTGTCGGCGGGCAGGTCGTCAAAAAAACGGAACACTTGACCTTGACCGTGTTGATCAAAAAGATGGCGAGGGTGAATCATGGGGGGGAGGAATGAAAATTGAGACTGGAGAATCAAGAGCCTAGTTCGATGGAGCGGTCGCAGGCGGCTTTCAAAGCGTCGTGGATGATGGAAGCAAATTGATTGTGTCTTAAAGATTCCAGGGCGGCGAAGGTGGTGCCGTTGGGACTGGTGACATTTTCCCGCAGTTGGGTGGGGGAGTCGCCCGTTTGTAGAACCATTTCGGCTGCACCGGCGACGGTGTGGGTGGCCAGGTCCAGTGCGGTCTGTTGATCGAGGCCTAGTTTCACTGCGGCTGCCACCATCGATTCGATCATGGCGAAGATGTAGGCCGGGCCACTTCCGCTGAGAGCGGTGACCGGATCGAGCAGGTCTTCTGTGACTTCGCTGACGTAGCCTACTGCGGCAAGCAGGCGGCGGGCGCTTTCTGCGTCATCGGCAGTGGCTTTGCTGCCGAGCGAAAAAGCCGATGCGCCTTTGCCTACCAGTGCCGGGGTGTTGGGCATCACGCGGATGATGCGATGTTGGTTTTTTGCTGCCGTTTCAATGTTACTGATGCGGATGCCGGCAGCGATGGAAATGAGTAAGCGCTGGGGGTGTTCGTCGAGGGCTTCGAGCATTGTCAGAAAGCCCTGGGGTTTGATGCACAACAGGACGGTGTCCGAGTTGGCAAGCACTTCGTCATTGCTGCTGGCGGGTTGCACGCCCAAGTCATCGGCCATCAGCTTGACGGCGTCTTGATAGGTGTCGAAAACCCGCACTTGCCCAGCTTCGACGATTTTTTTATTGAGGATGCCTTCCAGCAAAGCTCTGCCCATTTTGCCACATCCGATAAGTCCTAGATTCATGATAGAAATTGTTTACGATACTATGGTATAGTGTCCGATTCCTTCAATCATGTTTTTTCCTCATCTGCACTCGAAAAACCACCTCGGAACGTTGGCCTACGCGGCGGCAATCCTGGTGCTCTTACAGGTCTGGGTAGAGCAGGTCTCGGCGCATCTGGAGTTGTATCACAATGTGGAAGTGAATTTCACGGAAACGGCGGAAAACGGCAAGGTGCGATTGTATTTCACCATTCACGCACCGGAGCTGTTGGTGGGTTTTGAAAAAGCCGGGGCGGAGATTTTTGATGCCCAATGGCTGCGCAGTCGTTCGGATGAGCAGTTTGAAACTTTGTTTGAAAGAGGGCGCAAGTTTGTAGCGGAAAAATTTACATTCAAGGTGGATGACGGCGAAGCCATGGATCTGAGCAGCAAGCTGCATTTTACTGAGCCCGACATCATCAGGAAGAAGTCCTTTGTTTCCGGGGTTCCGGTGGGTTGCATTCTGGTGAGCGCCGAATTTAAATTAGAAAAAGGGGCAAGACATGTGGAAGTCACGCTCAGTGAAAATGCAGGTAAGAGGCTCTTGCTGGTTTGTAATCGCAAGGGTGCTTTTCCTGAAGTTCACGACATGGATACGGGCGCTCAAGTGAAATTAAAAATACCCGTTCAGCAAGGTGAAAAAAAATAGCAGGGGATTTGCTGGTTTATTGGGCTCCTACCCGCTTTTTCCAATTCAGATAAGCCTGCTCCATTTGTTGGACTCGTTCGCTTTGTTCGGAGGCCAGGTTATGGGTTTCTCCACCATCTTGTTTCAGATTGTAGAGTTCCCATGGGGCATTGGCATGAGCGCGGCCTTTGGGTTTGACCAGTTTCCAGTCTCCCATGATGATAGCGCGGCCACGGGCGCAATTCCAAGCGAGCAGTGGATGTGGCTCGCGTTGTTCGCCGCGAAAAATCGGAACCAGGCTGCGCCCTTCCATCGCGACGGGGTGGCGGCCCTGGAATTCGGCCGGGTATTCGATGCCCGCCAAGTCGAGGAAGGTTGCCATGAAGTCCATCACATGTCCCGGTTGGTCGGTGAGCTGTCCGCTTTGTTTGATCAACTCTGGCCACCGTGCGATCAGTGGAGTGCGGATGCCACCTTCATAAGCCGATTGTTTGTAGCTGCGGAAAGGGACGCTGCTGGTGCCTGCCCAGGCTTTACCATACCCGGAAAAGGTATCAGCTGGGCCGGGCATGTGGTCGGGGCCACTGCCGCCTTTGATTTTTTTTCCGTCGTTACGCCACGCAGGGCTGCTTTTTTTTAAAGGGAAGCCAAAGCCGCTTTTGGATGGAATGAACGCTCCGTCGCTGGCCGCGCCGTTGTCGGAGAGAAAAAGAACCAGGGTGTTTTTATCCGCGCCGGACTCTTTTAATACTTTCAACAGACGGCCCACCCCTTGATCCACTTTGCTGATCTGTGCGGCATACACCGCCATGCGTTCGGCTTGCCAGTTTTTGTTTTTGTCTTGCTGCCAAGCTGGAATGCTTGGGTCTTTTGGTGCAGGGCTCCACTGGGTGGGAAGCAAACCCAGTTCGCGCTGCCGGTGCTGTCGCTTTTGGGTCCATTCGTCCCATCCCTGTTCCAAGTAGCGTTTGCGGTAAGGCTCGATGTCCTGTTCCCGTGCGTGCAAGGGCCAGTGCGGGGCTATGTAGGCTGCGTAGAGGAAAAAGGGCTGTTCTTTTTTCACTGCATCCTGGAGAAATTTTTCAGCATGATCGTTAAAGGCTTCGGTCATGAAAAAATCCTTGGGGAATTCCCAGGCTTGATCATCGAGGTAGAAGTCGTTGTTTTTCACCGCGTTCCAATAGCTGATTTTGCCTTGGCAGTTGGGGCCGAAAAAACGATCAAAACCACGTTTCACCGCTAGATCCCGACCTTGCCACTTGCCGACCATGGCGGTGTGGTACCCATTGGCTTGCAGAACTTCGGGGATCAGCACACATTTGGAAAAATCCTTCGGCTCGTTCCAGCGGTCACCACGGTGTCCGGTCTGTTGGCTGTAGAGGCCGGAGAGCAGTGAAGCGCGAGTCGCACCGCAGACGGAGTTGTTGTAAAACTGGGTGAAGCGCAAACCATCCCTGGCCAGGGAGTCGATGTGAGGGGTGTCGATTTCTCCACCATAACAGCCCAGATCAGACCAACCCATGTCATCGACCATGATGAGCAGAATACTGGGGCGCTCTGCAGCAGCTAGGGAGGCGGGGCAGCAGGCAAGCAGAACGAGTGACAAATACAGCAGGATTTTCATGGGGGATGTTGAAGACTTACATTATGCTTCAGCTTCTCCCAGGCAAGTAGCTAATTCAGCAAATACTCAGCTTCGCGAGCGAGCCGGGTGCGCAGTGCTCCGATTCCGTAGCGATAACGGGAAGCTGCGGTATTAGGTGAAATTTCAAGAGTTTTGCCGATTTGGTCAAAGGTCAGGTCTCCCCAGATTTTGAGGGTGATGACTTCACGGTATTTTTCCGGAATGGAGGAGAGTGCCACTTGCAGTGCCCGGCTTTCATCATCTTCGGGCAGCTCGAACCATGACACCGGATCGCCGGTTTCAGCGACAAAAAATTCTTCCCTTCGAGTGCGGCGATCCTGGCTACGCCCTTGATCAATGGCGCAACGGCGCACATTGGTGTAAACCAAGCCTAGGATTTTATCCTCCGGTTGCTCACCGACGGTTTTCCAGGTTTTGACCAGGGCTTTTTGCAAAACATCTTCAGCGTCAGCTTCGCTGCGGGTTTGCTGACGGGAGTACAGCATAAGTTTCGGACAGTGAGTCCGTATCCAATCGTTCCATGAGCTGATTTTTGCCATTATTCGGGGATCTTCTCTGCTAATACTGCCTTTCTAGTAAAAAAAGCGCCACATGGGAAGCTTTCTGTCTCTAAAAATGACAATATACGCAGAAAAAAAGCTGAATTGCATCTGGTTGAGGACGGTGAATTCAGTTACATTTTTCCGATAACAGCAAAAAGAGCAAGTATGAAAAAAACAAATAACATCCGTAGGGGCTTGATAATAAGTGCATTGGCGGTGTTTCTGGCGGCAGGGTTGAGCACCGAGGCTGCTGATCAAGTGGAATACCGGACGTGGACTAATCAGCAGGGAAAAAAAATCGAGGCGTCTTTGCTGAACAGCGCCGATGGCAAAATCACTCTGGCTATGAAGAACGGGCGTGAGTATCAGCTCAAGTTGTTTGAAGTGAGCAAAGCGGACGCGGAATATGTGAAGCAATGGGAGGCGGAAAGAGCCGAAATGGAAAAAGTAGCAGAGCAGCCCAAACCTGCGACTTCACCGCTGATGACTAAAGCTGGCAAATTGTTGTTCAGTGATGATTTTTCTACCATGGCCGCCGACTGGCGTCATCCGATGGGTGCCTGGCAAGCCAAGGACGGTTCGCTAAAAGGTGCTGAGTTGGTTGCTGATGACCATGGGGCTGTTTTCAAACGTTCCTTGCCGTTTAAAAATGCGATCATCGAATTCTCATTTAAGTTGGATGGAGCCAAGGGGATCAGCCTGAGCATTGATGATGAAAAAGAACATGTTTGTCGTATGAGCATCAACGCCAGTGGCTTCACGGTGCAAAAAGATGATCATGACCATGAGGGGCCCGACAAAGGGGTGAGGTTTGAACGACGTGAGCTTGAGCTCGAAGCGGGAGTATGGCACACCGCGCGTATTGAGATTCTCGGTGATGAGATGTTAGGACAAATCGGGGAAGAAATTGGTTTTGGGTCGGATGAACTGATTGGAACTGAAAAAGCCAAGTTGGGATTCACGGTGGCTGGAGAGTCGGCAGAGTTCAAAGACTTGAATGTTTGGCAAGCTTTACCCAATGAGGATTGGGAAAAAATGCGCCGTCGTTTGTTGCGGAAAAAGAAATAAGTTATAAACAGGCTCTTATTTTTTGATTTTAGCCAGGCGTTTTTTCTGCCAGTTTTGGAAAAATATAACATCTTTACGCAATAATTCCGGAGTTTGCAGAGCCGGCCGGGTTTCGGAAACCACCAGCCCTTGGTAATTGATTTTTGCTAGAGCGGTGAAAACTTTGCGGCCCAAGCGGGGGTTGCTGTGGATGGGGCGGTGCTCTTTTGATCCAGGCTCATAACCAGGAAGATGAACACGACGAACCTGGTGGCCGTGGCGCTTGAGGAATTTTTTCAAAGTGAATAACAAAGTAGGCAGAGGGGCTTGTTTGAGGGTGTATTTCCATAAGTGTTCGACATCCAGGGTCAGCCACTGATAATTTTCGGCCCAGTGCCAAAAGTTTTGAGGATTGAGGCGGTGGTTTTCCACTGCGAGACAAAGTTTGGGATCCAAGTTGAGCAAATCCGGGGCATAAAGACGGAACATAGGCCGATGGATGACCATGGACTCACAATTGAGCCGGTGGTAGAGTTTGACGGCCTTTTTTAAATGTTTGCGGGTGAGTGGCGCGCGATTGGGGAAATGCAGGCCGTAGCTCAGGTCGTGATCCCCAGCGATGTCAGCCACGTCTTTCCAGTTTTCCAAGAGCGTGCTAGTTAGGAATAATTCGGCATGATGGAAGCCTGCTTTTTGCGCGTTGCCCAGACGTTTGTGTAAGGGCGCGGCTTTGGTCGCAAATTTCAGCAAGGGCGCTGGCTGTTTTTTCATCGGTGAGTGAGAAACGGGAAAGGTTTGGCTGCGTGTTTATTTGTCATTGCCTGTCGCAGGTTTCAATTCTTTTTGCCAGCTTTTTATTTGCCCTTCCGCTACCTGGATGGCGAGTTCCAATCGTTGCACTTCATCGTCGATTTTTTTGAGTGCGTTGTCGCGGTCCACCGGAGAGCGCTTGATACTGCCGCTGCGACGGGAATAAAATTGAGATGTTTTGATTCGTTCTTTGCCTAGGTTTAAAATTTTCTGTTTGGCGGCCGAAAGTTTGTTTTGAAGTGAAGTGATTCTGGGTTGGATGGAAAGCCGGTATTGTTTGAGTTCGCGCCGGTGGCGCTCAGCAAAGGCTTCTTCCATTGGGGACGAGTTTTTTGTTTTTCCGTTGGTTGACTTGGGTGCTGGGGGGGGCGTTTTGTTTTGCGGAGTCTTACCTAGCAGGGCCTCAGATGAAACCAGGGAGCCTTTGATGAAAAAGCGTTTTTGAATAGCTGTCGGAAGGTCGTCGTAGGGAACATTTACCCAACCTGAGGCGAATTTAAGGCGTAAATGTTGATCGGTGATATCCGTGACCTTGGCTTGTTGCAGTTGACGGCCATTGGCCAAGGTGAGGTTACCCAGTTCGGTTCCGATCAATTCCTTGCGGTGAGCCGCTACGGTGGATTTGAGTTGAGCTGCTAGTGGTGCGATGGATTTTTCGAGCCCGGCGTAGTCTTTTTGCAGGGTTTGGTATTCGCGTTGCAGGTGATTGAGTTTTTGCTGGGGCTGGGTCAAACGACTGACGATTTGATTTTCCTGATCGGTGATGGCACTTTTGTCTGCTTTGAAAGCGTCGGTTTCCTGTTGCAACTTAATGACTCTGGATTGCAGCTCTTGGTATTTTTTTTGCAGCAGCAGATATTCCCGTTCCAGCTGAGTGCTCTGGGGCTTGGAGCTTTTGTTTTTTTCATTGCGATTGCAAGCAACCAGCAGCAGCAACACAGAAAGTGCAGTGCTTACGAGCAGCGTTGGCAATTTGGAAATCATTTGTTTTGGGCAAGTTAGTTAATAGTGGCTTGAATTATATCTCCGGTATAGAAATTTGTGCTAGTTTATTGTTGATGAAAATAAGTGTTCAAATTAGGGAGCTGGCTGTTTTGCTAGCTATCGTGGTGTTTTTCTCGGTAGCCTGTGACGGAGGTAAAATAAAAACAGGAGCTGCGGCAGATACGGCAAGTGATGGGGCGGGGACGAAAAAGGTGCAGCAGGATTGGCCTTTGTTTCGGAGGGATGCACAAATGCAGGGGGTATCGAAGGAGAATTTGAAAGCCCCGCTCGAGTTGGTTTGGGAGTTTCATGCGGAAGACGAGGCTAATAAGGAAGAGGGTGCCGAGGTAAAAAAACGCAAACGGGCTTATCCGATTAAAGCGACCGCAGTGATCGTGGACGCGATGGTGTATCTGGGCACCGAGCAGTCGCGCTTTTTTTGTCTCGACCTGAAAGACGGCAAGAAAAAATGGCAGTATCAATCAGAGGGGTCGATCACCGGGCCGGCCGCCGTGATTGGGGATAAGGTCTTTTTTGGTTGTCAGTATGGTTTTCTTTATGCTTTGGACAGGGAAACAGGGGAGGAAAAATGGCGCTTTGAAACGGATGATAAAATTGAAGGAGGGGTGAATGTTTTGCAGGTGAAAGACTCGGCGACGGGCAAACTCCAGACGCGCTTGTTTTTTGGCAGTTATGACAATCACTTGTATGCAGTGGATGCTGCGACCGGGAAGTTGATTTGGAAGTATGAGACGGACAATTACCTGGTAGGCACGCCCTCTGTAGTCGAGGGGGATGAGGCAGCCGTGATTGTGGGTGGCTGCGATGGATTGTTACATGTGATCTCGGCGCAGAGTGGTAAGGAGATCCGCAATTTTGATGTGGGGGCCTACATCCCGAACTCGGCCGGGGTGCGCGACGGTATTGCTTATGTGGCTCATTTTGGTGGTGAGATCGGAGCTTACGATGTAGCCGCGGGCGAAGAGGTGTGGAAGGTCACGGCGGGCAATGGGGTGGAACTTTACGCTTCACCGGCGGTGAGCAAGGATCGGGTTTACGTGGGAGGGCGGGACAAGCTGCTGCGTTGTCTGGACCGGGTCAGCGGCAAGGAGATGTGGCGTTTTGCTACGCGTAAAAATGTCGATAGTTCGACGGTGGTGTGTGACAGCGCGCTCTACGTGGGAGGCATGGATGGCAGGCTGTATGCTGTCGATCCGGCAAGTGGAGAGGAGCTGTGGTCATACGAAATTGGTGCCAAGCTCACCGCATCGCCGGCGATTTCCCGCGGGACTCTGGTGATCAGTGGAGAGGACGGCGTGGTTTACGCCTTTCGCGAAGCCGAGTGAAGGTTTTGGGGTATCTATTAATTGCCGCGGCCCATAAGTCAGGACTCAGTCAAGCCAACGGCGATCACTCGGCCGAAGTCATCCAGGTCGGCGATTTCTTCTTCGCTGTAGTCGTGGGAGGTGGGCATGGCAACCCCTAGAATGCCGAACAGATCATCATGCGGCCCCGCTTTGAGAAACATGGGGGCCGCGATGCAGCCTTCCATCTTGGTGTCTTTTGCCGCTGGTTTGGCTTTGCCTGATTCGTCAGTTTGCAGGTTGCATACTTGCACGGCGGCGTGGCGTTTGGCAGCAAGCCCTGCCATTCCCTTACCAACAGGGATCGCGCTGATCGTTTCAAGGATCGAGTCAGGTATGCCGCGCTGCGCTTTCAAGTCGAGCAAACCGGTCACACAGTTCAGAACATGAACCGTGCCGGTAACGCAACCAAAGTGATCCAATATGATGTCGAGGACTTCAGCTAGGGCGCTCTCGCCGCCATCTTTAATGAGGGCGTCTACTTTTTGCAGGGTGGGATTGTCTTTCGTGGTCATATCATAAGATAACAACGAATCTGAAATGTGCTAAGACGCAAAAAAGAAGATGGCAATTTTTGCGCAGCTCGGGCGTCTGGTTTTCAGCGTCCTTTTTGCGCTCGTTTCAACTGGTCAATTTCTTTTTTCAGTTGGCCGACTAGTTCGCGGAGTTCGCGCATTTCTCTTTCGATTTTTTTCCCATGGGCACGGCCCTCATTCTGCTGACGGTGTTTCTGAAGTTCACGCTCCATGTGTTCTGCCTGTTGGCGGAGTTTTTTGGATTCTTTTTCCATCCCGGCTTGCTCGAGGTTTTCTGCGGCTTGGAGGATGTGGCGCATGCGGCGCTCTATTTCTTCGCTAGGAGTCTTGGGCGATTCAGGTCGTCCGGGACGTCCTGCTGCTTTTGGCGCGGGTGGATGATGGCCAGAGTGGTGGGCAGGCCCACGGCCATGCATGGGAGGCCCCATTTTGCGGGCTAGCTCGGCATGGTCCTGAATGAATTTACGCAAGTTATCGGTGACTTTCCGGGCTTCATCTTTTTTGCCCTCACGGTATAAATTGCCGATTTGCTGATGGAAATCACGAATGCGTTCGCTGAATTTTTGCGCTTCGGGTGGCAGGCCTTTGCGCTCGTTGCCCGGTGCGGCATGGGGAGGGCCGGGGGGGCGCCCCTTGGGCTGACTTCTTTTTGCATGATGCGCGCAGGTTTTGTTCGAGTCACATTTTGAGGAACTTTTATGGGCGTTTTTTTTGTCTTGGGATAATTTACAATTGCCACATTTGACAGATTCAGCGCACTCGGCGGCTTTGCTTTTTTTCTCTGTTTTTTCCGCAGACTGTACGGTGGTGAAGGTGGCGCTGCAGGCGATGCCGACAATCAGCAGAAGCAGTTTGCGGGTGAAAGAGGGCATTGTGAGTTTTTGCAGTTTCATTTTTATAGGGGATAGGGATAAAATACTATTTAGCAGAATAGTCCTTTCCGTTCAGGCTGTCGATAACAGAATTCTGCCAGCTGTTGAGCGCGGCTTTCATTTTTTCGGCCCGCTCGTTTTCTTCAGCGATCACGTCGTGTTTTTCAAATTTGTCTTTATCGAGATTATACAATTCGTAACTGAGCTTATTGCTTATTTTGTTAATAATTCGGTGCAGTTTCCAGTCGCCATCGATCCACGCGGCGTGACCGCCCAATTCGTCGATGTGGTATTGTTTTTTGATTTCTCCTGCGTCCATACGCAGGCGCAGTGGGTCTTCTTCTTGTTGCTCGGCTTTTTGTTTGGCCAGTAAGTCTGTCATCCAGCCTTTACTAGGAGTGCCTACGCCTTTGGTATTGGTATCCCAGAAGCCCATAGCTTTGCTCCGCTGGCGCTCTTCGCCTTCGATCAAAGGCAGTAGGCTGATGCCGTCGAGCGGGTGGGAATGACTGACCTTGATTCCCGCGATTTCGAGCAGTGTCGGGTAGATGTCAACCGTGTTGCAACGGCTCATGCTGATGCGGGCTTTAGAGATTTTGGCGGGCCATTCCATGATCGCAGGTACCAACAAACCGCCTTCGTAAATCATTCCTTTCCATCCGCGAAAACCACCGGTATCCCCGATTTTTTGAATGGCCCCGTTGTCGGAGCAATACCACAGGACGGTATTGTCTTTCACTCCCAGGTCGTTGAGCGAGCTTCTCAGTTTGCCAAAAGCACGATCCATTCCGGTGATTTCACCATAGAGGTTTTGCAATTTTTTGGTGCGTCTTTATAGAGTTCAAAATCCTCTTTGGCGGCGATGTGAGGGACGTGTGGTGAACCAAACCAAACCACGGCAAAAAAGGGTTTTTCTTCTTTGGCGTTTTTGCTGATGAACTTGAGCGCGGCATCAACCGTCACCTCGGAGCTTTCACCTTTAAAGGCAACGGCTTTTCCCTGGTCGCTGAGGATAGGATCGTTGTCGAAAAAGTTAGGCGCCGAAACCCATTCATCAAAGCCGCTGGCTCCGGGGGTGACCGGGCTGCCGTTAATGACGGAACCCAAATGCCATTTGCCAAAATGTCCGGTGGTGTATCCGGCGGTTTTCAGCGCTTCGGCAATCGTGACTTCTTGCGGACGCAGGGTATTGCCCCACTTGAAACATCCAAAACGATTAGGATGGCGACCGGTCAACACACTGCCACGGGTGGGTGAGCATACGGGGGCGGCGGCATAGAAGCGGTCAAAACGCAATCCGTCTTTTGCCATCGAGTCAAAGTTAGGGGTTTTGAGCTTGGGGTGACCAATGTAGCCCATCTCTCCCCAGCCCTGGTCATCGGCCATAACCAGCACGATGTTGGGTTTTTTATCAGCGGCAGTGACGGGAGTGTTCAGTAGCAGGGGGGATAGCAGCGCTATGGTGAGAAGGATGTGGGCGAGGCGTCGAGCAGAGTGAAGAACGGATTTTTGCATATAAAAATGGGTGTGAGCGTTTAGTTAATCGCCCGTGTTGGTGAAATACAAGGCCGCGATCACGTCATGGGGTTTTCAAACGATAGATCTGGTAGCTCCAGAATTCTTCGAGCCCTTTTAAATTAGCGGTTTTTTCAAAAACCTGCGGATTTTCGAGGGTTTTCCATGCATCAGGGAATTCACGTTCGACCCGTAGTGGGCTGCAAACGTAGATAGAAAGAGGCTTGCCGCTGTCGTGGGCTTCTTTTAGTACGCTGTCGAAATCAGCTTGTTTTTTTACCGCATGAACCCAAGGATCATAGCTGCGTATTTGAGCGGCTCCAGATCCGATTGAGCAGGTGAGTTGATTTTTGTTGTCAGGATTCAGCGCGGGGGCTTTTGCTCGAACGGATATCACTGCATCCCGCATGGGTTCACGTTCGAATTGGCGTAGGCGACTTAGCGACGGGCTTGTGAAAAGTCCGTAAGAGGCGATTAAAAGCAGGGTGCAGGTGAGTGAAAAACATTGCCATTTTTGTTGTTTTAGCTTTGTTCCGAAGCGGCGTCCGTAAGTGGTAATAAGTTCAGGGATAAAGGCTAATGCGGTGGCAAAAATCAGAACGGTGTAGATCACATACCAAATGAGGAAAATGGTTTCCACCAGAGTGTTGTGAAGGGCAATCAGGGCGAGGGCACCCAAGGTGGAGCCGATAAAAAGCCGTAGCTCGGTACCTTTTATGAGTGCCGTGAACAAACCAACGAGTAAGAGGAAGGGAATGAAAAAGGTCATCAACATAAAAACACCAGGGTGTTCGGCTTGATACATTTGCACGCTGAAACCATTATCCAAAGTAGGATCGGCCATGGTTCTCCATGGATCTCCAATAACGAGGTGAGCCCAAAGATCCTGCAGATGGCCTAGGGTGACTTTAACCGTAGCCTGTTGATGGGTCTTGTTGTATTCGATCACGCGGATCGCCATCGGGGTCATGATCTGGATGAATAACATGGCACCTATGGTGGTGGATACACCCCATTTCCTTATTGATCCGCTTTGGCCTCGCTTGATCAAGAGCGCCAAAACGATCAGGTTCTGAGCGGCGGCGAGGTATAAGGCTCCGGCAAAAGCCAGTAAGTAGAGACTTTGCAAAAGTCCGTAAAGTAGCCACCAACGCCATTTGCCGGATCGTAGTGCAAAAATGAGAGCGATGAAGGTGAGTGGGATCAACAGCATCAGATCGGCGTAACCACGGGCTTCGACACTGTAACGTAGATGCCAGGGGTTAAGGGCTAACAACCAGGCGGCGGTGACACCTGCCTGGGGATACCCTGTCAAACGTAATAAAAATGCGAGTGCTGCTATTCCCAGTAATCCGCTGATGAATGGAGGTAGCCGGATCACTGATTCATGAAAAGGGCGATCCCCAGCTTTATAAAAAAACCGTTTCCAGATTTCGTGACTGATACGGGAGCTCACGGTCTGGGTTACATGGTTGTTGCCGTTTGCCGTGTAAAACAGGGTGTATTGCCAGTCGACATCTTTGTGCTTGAGTTCTCCTGAGTCGCTGATCACGTTTTCTCCCCAGAGGAATTTTCGGAAAGCCATTTCCTCATCGTTCCAGAAGCTGTGTTCGAGTCGTGGCGCGCGGATCCAGGCGGCGGTTAAGAGGGCTGCACCTAGGCCAGTCAGGAAAAGGCGTCGTGACCAGATCGAGGTAGGGCTGGTAGGTGTGGATGTTTTTGGTGGGGGGGAGCCGTCTCTTTGCGGCCACCAACGGGAGCTGAGCAACAAGGTGGTGGCGATCAGGGCATTTGCGGCGGCGGCGAACCATAAACCGAGCACGATGCCTCCACGGTTGTCGATATGTTCACCGGCGAGTAATTTTTGTGGCAGTTGTTTGCGCCAGGGGTCGTCGCCCCACATCAAGTAGGAGCTGGCCGTCAGTAACACTGTGAACAGAAAAATAATGATCGCAGCGTCATTGCGCTTGTGGTTATGCCACCATTGCTTGAGGCGACTTGCCAGGGAGTGGGCGAGATTGGGTTTCACTGTCGGGATGGCTCAGGATGGATGGTGGAAGGCAGAAGCTATGTTCAAGTCGGAAAGCCTGTCTACAAGTAGGCTAGACTAAATCGAAGAAAGGCGGTAATTCAAGTATTCTGATGCAATTGAGGAAAATGTCCGTTCTGTGATGGTTGACAGAGCGGTTTTTATAGTTACCATCAGGCACACGATGCCGGAGTAGCTCAGGGGTAGAGCAATTCACTCGTAATGAATAGGTCGTCGGTTCAATTCCGACCTTCGGCTCTCCCTTTTGTCTGAGGGATGAGGTCTGATTTTCAGCAAACTAAGACCCCTGTTAAGACCGTATCCATCCCAGCCTGTTATTGTTTGAGAGCTTTGTTTGTGGTGGTTTTGTTTGGTAATCTGTTGAAAATAGCTTTGCCATAACAACCGAAACTTTGTCCGACCGGACAAAGTTTCGGTTGTTATGGTGCTAAATGGAACAGCTACGAGGGAGATGGGGGTGAAAAGGGGTGTTTTTCGGGCGAATTTCCACTTGCTGATGGGCAAAGTGTGTTCTAAAGTGCGCCTCGTCTTGTTTGAGCGGTCAAACAATCAAACTTAATTAATTAATTTTTTACGAATTTACACTCTGATGAAGGCAGATTTTCATCCCGAATACAAAGAATCAGTTATCCAGTGCTCTTGTGGCGCTGTGATCCAGACTCGCTCAACTTCTCCTGATATGCGCGTGGGCATTTGCTCGTCGTGCCACCCGTTTTTTACGGGTGAGCAACGTTTTGTAGATACTGCAGGTCGTGTGGACAAGTTCACCCAGCGTTATGGTAGTGCAAAAGCACGTCGGGTGGCACCCAAGCCTGCTGCAGTTGAACCTGCGAAAGAAGCGCCTGTAAAAGAGGCTCCCGCAAAAGAAGAGGTGGCTGCTGAAGCGGCGACCGAAGCATCTGCTTAGATACGAATCTTGTTAAAACGGTGATGACGACGCGTGAAGCGTTCGTTTTCACCGTTTTTTCGTTTTATGGAAAAAGATGGCGGAAGCATCTGCTGTCTTGATATTAATCACCCCATGTTTTGAGCTTATGGATTTTGAGCCTCTAATTGAGAAAAAAAAGAACCAGTTGGCCGGGCTTGAAGAAGCGATGGCGGCTCCGGGTTTTTATGATGACGCGGATAAAGCGGCAACGATTACCCGGGAATATACCCGGACGGGCAAACTGCTGAAATTGTGGGAGGAATTCGCCCAGGCAAAAAAGGGTTTGATCGAAAACAAGGAATTGGCCAAATCCGACGATGCGGAAATGGCAGAATTGGCGGCGGAGGAAATTCCTGAATTGGAGGAAAAGATTCCGCGCTTGGAGCAAGAGATCACGATTGCCTTGCTGCCACCGGATCCGGCGGAGGAGCGGGATGTTATTGTCGAAATTCGTGCGGGCACGGGCGGCGATGAGGCTTCGCTGTTTGCGGGGGATTTGTACCGTATGTATTCGCGATTGGCGGAAAAGGGGGGATGGAAGATCGAAATGCTCGAAGCGAGTGCGTCGGAAGTGGGGGGATTCAAGGAGGTGGTGTTCAAGGCATCGGGGGAAGAGGTGTATAATATATTGAAATATGAAAGCGGGGTGCATCGGGTGCAGCGGGTGCCGGATACCGAAACCCAGGGGCGCATTCATACTTCGACAGCTACGGTGGCGATGATGCCGGAGGCTCGTGAGATTGATGTGGTTCTCAAACCGGATGAGTTGCACATTCAAGCCACCCGCTCAGGTGGGCCTGGTGGGCAGCATGTGAATACCACGGACTCGGCGGTGCAGGTGACTCACTTGCCAACGGGCTTGATGGTGAAATGTCAGGACGGTCGCAGTCAGGGCAAAAACAAGGAAAAAGCTTTGCAGATTTTACGCGCTAAATTGCTGGAGCGCAAAAAGCGTGAAGAGGAGGAGAAATATTCTTCTCATCGTCGTAGTTTGATTGGCTCGGGTGGGCGTGAGGAAAAAATACGCACTTATAATTTCCCCCGGAACCGACTGACAGATCACCGGGTTGGTTATACCGGTTACAACCTGGATCAGGTGATGGAAGGGCAGTTGGAAGAAGTTTTTGACAAGCTGCGGGTTTCAGAAATGGAAGAACGCCTGCACGAACTGGAAGCTGAACTGACCTGATCTTTGAATCGACTCTTTTATTTTATTACTACTGGATCCTGAATTCTGACTTCTTTCTTCTGAAAAATGACCACGATTCTTGATACTCTGCAAAAAGGCGAGGCTTATCTGGAGCGTCACGGTGTTGAGGATGGGCGATTGAATATGCAGCATCTGCTGGCTTTTGCCTTGAAGTGTGAGCGCATGCAACTCTACTTGGACTTCGACCGGCCAATGAATGAAGAGAGTTTGCAGTTGTTGCGGGACTTGGTGAAACGTCGTGCGCAGGGGGTTCCTGTTCAGCATTTGGTGGGCAGTGTTGAGTTCAGTGATTATGAATTCAAGTGTGATGAGCGTGGCCTGGTTCCCCGTCCTGAAACGGAAGAACTGGTTGAATTGATTTTAGCGAAAGAATGGCCCCAGGGGATGCGTATTCTTGATATGGGAACGGGTTCAGGAGTGATTGGATTGACTTTGGCTGGAAAGTTAGGAGATAAGGTAGATGCGCAGGTGGTATTGGCGGATTTTTCTCCCAAGGCTTTGGTTTTGGCGGAAGAGAATCGTGATAACTTGAACTTGGGGGCGGACGGGGTGACTTCGCTGCAGTCGGATTTGTTTGCTTCGATCACCAGCAGCTTTGATTTGATCGTGGCTAATTTGCCTTACATTTCGCAAAGTGATATGCAGAAGCTCAGCCGCGAGGTGCAGTGCGATCCTGAATTGGCATTGGCTGGTGGGGTGGTCGGCACTGAGTTGATGGAGCGTTTTTTGCGCGAGTGTCGCAGTTATCTGAATGACGGGGCGGTGGTGGCGATGGAGTTTGGTTATCAACAAGCCAAAGTTCTCAAGGCTCTGGCGCTTGAAGTGGGATTGCAGGATGTAGTAATAGTGAGTGATGACAGCGGGCATGAGCGTTTTCTTTTTGCTCGTAATGTTAATTGAGAATGATTTTAGCTTAAACGGATATGGACAAACTTTTAGTACATGGAGGAGCTCAGTTAGAGGGCAGTGTGGCGATCAGCGGATCGAAAAATTCATCGCTGCCGATTTTAGCGGCGACTTTATTGACCAAAGGAACCTGTGTGATTCGCCGGGTTCCTGATGTCAGCGATACCAATTATATGATCCAGATTTTGCAAAACCTCGGTGCCGAGGTGGAGCGCGCGAGCGGCACGGTGATCGTTAAAGCTGAGAATATAAAATCTGAAGCGCCTTATGAATTGGTGCGTAAGATGCGTGCGTCGATTTGTGTGATGGGTCCTTTGTTGGCACGGTTGAAAGAGGCCAGTGTGTCGATGCCCGGAGGATGTGTGATAGGAGACCGTCCGGTGGATTTACATTTGAAGGGGTTGGAAGGGCTCGGGGCCGAAGTCCAGATGGAGGGAGGGGATATTCTGGTGAAGTGTGAGGGAGACCTGCAAGGAGCGGAGATTCCTTTGCGTGGCCGTCATGGGTCGACGGTGCTGGGGACGGATAATTTGATGATGGCGGCAACTTTGGCTGAAGGCACCACGGTGATTGAAGGTGCTGCTTGTGAGCCTGAGGTGACGGATTTGGCTGATTTTTTAAATAAAATGGGTGCCAAGATTGAGGGTGCGGGCACACGACGGATTGTGATCGAAGGGGTGAAGGAGTTGCATGGCACTGAACACCGGGTGATCCCTGACCGTATCGAAGCGGGGACTTTTCTGGTTGCCGCTGCGATGGCGGGTGGACCCAAAGGGGTGACTTTGAAACGAGTGAATGCCGAGCATTTGACGGCTGTGATTGACGTATTGCAGCAGTGCGGATTCACCATCGAGGTGGGTGAGGATACGATTCATCTCCACAATGGCGCGGAAAAAGTGGGCTGTAATGTGACTACTGAACCTTACTCAGGGTTTCCTACAGACATGCAGGCACAATTTTGTGCGATGTTTGCTACTATGAAAGGGCTGAGTGTGGTGACTGAAACGATTTTCCCTCAACGCTTCATGCACGTTCCTGAGTTGAAACGCATGGGGGCGGACATCGAACTTGAAGGCGCGACGGCTATAATCAAGGGTGTGGAGAGTCTGAGTGCGGCTCCAGTGATGGCCAGTGACTTGCGGGCGTCAGCTGCTCTGGTGCTTGCGGGTTTGACTGCCAAAGGAGTGACCGAGATCAACCGGGTGTATCATATCGACCGCGGTTACGAGCATATTGATGAAAAACTGATCGATCTGGGAGCGAGGATTGACCGGGTGAAGGAGTGATGGGAATGTTGAATTATTGGGCAAGCTGCTTCGCCTATCTCTAGCACGATTTTTCCTGGAAATACGCGTTTGTCAAGAATTGTTGCCTGACCCCTAATTTCC
>JAJRVS010000164.1 GCA_024277195.1 Verrucomicrobiota bacterium
CGTTGGTTGGCGGAGGGGAAAACCACATCGGAAATAGCCACTTTGTTGAATGTGACCATGCGAACGATAGAAAAACATTGTGAGCATGTTTATGAAAAACTGGGTGTGGAAAACCGGATATCTGCAGCCAGAGAGTGGTTTGATCAATAATACCATTTTCACAGTACAAAAACGCTATTGCCTTTAGCGGGGTAGCTGGGATTTTTTAGGGTATCTCAGCGTTGTTCGTCACTCATAAAGCTCGCTCCTACCACTGCTCTCGCTTTATTCTTCGAAGGGGAACATAGGGCGGCGGCGGTTTTTAAAATCGAGTTGTTTCATGTCGGCGCAGGTGGAGCCGGGGGTATTGACTTGGATGAACTGATCACAGACTTCGCGGTAGGCGGCTTGTGGTGCGATGACGCCTTTGGCGATGAAGATGCGGAAGTCTTGCGGATTGAGATCGCAGGAGGTGAGTTGAGCCAGACTGAAGGGCGGGATTCTTTTTGAGGTGAGCATGATGGTGATGCCGCAATCCAATTCAACAATGGCGGTTGCCCCCTGGTCAAACTCGGTGAATCCTCCATGGCGGGCCTGACTTTCGCTGAAGCGGCCCTGATGCAGGGAGATCAGCTTCACCTCGCAGTTTAACGGTTGGCCATGATGGAGGCCGCTGTGGCCACCGAGGGAAAGCTTCAAAAGCTCACCGGGTTTTGCTGCGCTTGCTGTTTCTACGGCTACCGGATCAAAGATGCAGATGAAGGCATCGGCGATTTTTTGCTGATGCAGGGCATGGAGCAAAAAAGTGCTGTCGGCGGGTGATCCGCCACCGACGTTGTCTCCCATGTCGAGCAGGGTGAAACGGGTTTTCGGGGCGGCACTGATTTTTTCCATTGCCATTTCGACAGAAATGAAGTCGGGCTCGAATTCGTCTTTTTCGGCGATGAATTTGCGCTCGATCGCCCAGGCAAGTTCCTGCGCCTGCTCGGCTTGGTCGTCGGTGACAATGATGGCCGATGAGCCCATCTCGGCGACATCGGAGTAGGGGAAACCCAGTAAAATGCTGTGACTGATCACATCCGGGCCGTTACTGGCGGCATCGACTTGATCGTAAAACGCTGACATTGGGTATTGGTCGGTGTTCTGGCTTTGGATATTGATCGCCAGTGAGGGGAAAGCAGCGGCTTGGCAGGGGTAGATGGATCCTTGCAAAGTCCGGGACATCAGGTCTGCCGCGCGCATCCCTGTCTCGAGTTGGTCGAGGTGGGGATTGCTGCGGTAGGCGATCAGGGCGTCGGTGGAGTCGACCATTTGGCGGGAAAGATTGGCGTGCAGGTCGAGGGTGGCGATCAAGGGTTTGTCCGGGCCGATGAATTGGCGCACTTTTTCGAGCCAGTAACCATCGGCGTCGCGGTGGTTTTCAGCCACGGTGGCTCCATGGGGAGCGGCGAGGATGCCGTCAAGTGGGCCGGCGGCGGCCAGTTCCGTCATCATCAGCTCGATCAGCTGATCGAAGCTGTCTGCTGCGATGGTGCCGTTGGGGTAGGCGCGGGCGGCAAAAATGGGCACCGCTTCGATTCCCTCTTTTTTTAATCCTTTGAAAAATCCGCTGATTTCGTGGGGGGCGTCTTTAAAGTGCTGACGAATATCCTCACCGCTTAATAAGACGTCCTGGCGAAAATGTTCGAGCGTGGTTTTACCCTCAATGAAGGTATTGGATTCGTGGAGCAGAGCTAGAATTCCGACGCGCATGGGGGGGAGGTAGAAGGAGTTTAGGAGGGTAGGAGGGAGGGAGGGAGTTAGGAGGTGATGATTTTTTTGAAATCTTCCATGGAATCTACGGTGGGGCAGTTGAGGTTATTGGTCATTTTTTGCAGGGCCACATTGTCTTTGAAGCCTGAGCCGGTGACCAGACAGACGATTTTATCTGTTTTGTTGATCACTCCTTTTTGGATGGCCTGCAGGGCTCCGGTTAAAGCGACGGCACCAGCAGGTTCGGTGAAGACGGCTTCTTCCCGCGCCAGACGTTTTTGTAAGGCAAAGACGGCGTTGTCAGTGACCAGGTGACCACTGCCGCCGGATTGGCGACAGGCGGTGAGAGTGTCGTGGCCGTCGATGACGCCCGCCACTTGCAGGCCGCTGATGTGGGAGGTGCATTCGCCGCAACTTTGGGCACGGTCACGGCCTTCGTTGAGTGGACCCGCGATGGTATTGTTGCCGATGGGTTGCACACAATGGACCGCCGGGGAATGAGTGTCAGTGGATTCAAAACCACGAGCGACTGCCAAAGTGAGCCCCCCTCCACCGGAAGGTGAAAACAGGTGGTCGATTCCATCGGGTAATTGCTCAGCCAGTTCCCAGCTGATGCTTTGCACCCCGGCCATGCCTGCTGGGGAATATTTAAAAGCACTTATTTGCACCTGGGTTTTGAGTTGGAGGGCGAGATTGAGCAGGCCTTGTGAGATCTCTTTGGTGATACGTGCGTCAGTGCCGAAGCCGCGTATTTTGACCAGTTGCGCGCCATAAGCGAGCATTTGCTGTAATTTGTCTTGCGGGGCGGTATCAACGATGGCGAGTACACAGGGTAGACCGGCGATTGCTGAGTAGGCGGCCAGGGCTGCGCCGGTATTTCCGCTTGAGGTGCCCAGACAGAGCTGGTTTTTATTTTTCACCAGGTGGGAAACGGCGCAGGCGGCAAAACGGTCTTTGTAGGAGCCGGTGGGGTTTGCGCTTTCGACTTTAAAATAGAGCTGCTTGAGTCCCAGGGCGGGACCAATTTTGACTGAGCGAAGCAAGGGGGTATCACCTTCGCCGAGGGTGATGCGAAATTTTTCAGGGATCGCGGGCAGGCGATCTGCGAATCGCCAAATGCTCATTTGAACTCGTCCGGATACATTCTCTTTTTCAGAGTATTGGACAGATTGTTGTGGGAGATGCCGCCATCAATGGCGATCTCGGTGCCGTTGATGTAACTCGCATCCGAGCTGGAGAGCCAGCGGATGACTTTGGCGATTTCGTCCGGACTGGCCCATCGCCCTAGAGGGATGAAGTCTTCACTGGCCGAGCGGAAGTCATTGGTCAAATCCGAGCCCTTTTCACTTTTTAAATTAGAGCGCAGAGCACTGTCCACTGCTCCCGGACTGACCGCGACGGCGCGAATCCCTGCTCCGGAAAGTGAGGCGGCCATGTCGAAGGTGAGGCTGATCAGCCCTCCTTTGGAGGCCACGTAGGCCGGGGCCACGCCTTTGCAAAAGTGGGCGTCGATACTGGCGATGTTGATGATGACACCTTCGCCGCAGGCTTCAAGAAAGGGAGTGCTGTATGGGGCAAGAAAAGCAGGGATTTTCAGGTTGAGGTGCATGATGCGATCCCAGGATTCTGGAGTCATTTTACGAATCGTGCGAAAATCATGCACCGCAGCGTTGTTGATGAGAGCATCAATGCGGCCCCATTTTTTACCTACTTTTGCCACAGCTTGTTGGGCGGCGTCGAGATCGGAAAGGTCGGCTGAGATCGGGTAAACGGGCACTCCTTTTTCGGAAACGGCTTGTGCGGTTTTTTGCAGATCGTCGGTCATTTTATCAATCATGGCCACGGCATAACCCGATGAGGCAAATTCATGGGAAACGGCGGCTCCTATGCCGCGAGCGGCTCCGGTTACAAAAGCGACTTTTTTGTCTAACATGGTATTAATTGAAAGGGTGGGGAAGTATCGTTGTGATTTTCCAGAATGACGGCCAAAGCATCGCCTTCGTCAACCTGAGGATAGCTGCGAATCACAATGATTGCACCGGATTGTTTTGAGCGAATTTCATGTTTAGCACCAGTAAGGGGATCGATCACTTTTCCCAGCAGGTCTCCGCAGGTAATATTTTGTCCCAATTGGACAGAGTTGATAAACAGCCCTTTGATCGGGGAAGGGTTGCAGATTTGCATGTGACCGGAGCTGGGGCGTCCATCTTCGACGATGGTGGCAGCGACGGTCGGGGTGATCGGGTTTTGTTCCAGCATGTCAAATTCTGCCATCACGGAAAGGCATCCATCGACGTAGGCTTGAACGCCTTTGTCTTTACAGGGAGTCGGCCCCCGGTATTCGGTGTAAACCGCAGGCACACCGGCATCACGGGCAGCGGACATGGAGCGTCCGTTCAAATCGGCGGATGTTCCCCAGATCAGCGGCAATGCCATCGCCCGGGCCATGCGGCGTTGGGTTTCCAAGATATTCTGGTCTGCAATCAATCCGTAACCGCACAGCGGATAGACGTCCATGATTCTGCCGCCGGTGTGCAGATCAATATAGAGATCTGCTGCATTTATGAATTCATTCACTGCGGCGGCCACTTGCTCGGTCGGGCTGCCGTTGATGTCGCCGGGAAAGGTGCGGGCAAGATTTTTACCATCAGCTCCGCAGCGTTGATGCAGATCCACTGCTGATTGATTGGCGATGGGAATGAGGGTCAGGGTGCCACGTAATTCGGCGGATTTTATTTGTTGAATGAGTTGATAGATGGCAAAAATCCCCTCGAATTCATCGCCGTGCACACCTGCGGTGATCAGTAGGTGAGGCCCGTCTGCGGAGCCTTTAATAGTGGTGCTCTGTAGCTCGATCATCGTTTAGTAAAGAAGGGGTTAGCAGTTCGCGATTTTTATAGATCGAGGGGGAAAGAGGACAAACGCTCAACCCCTGATTCCGTCACCAGGTAGTTCTGTTCCAAGCGGATGCCGGCATTGAGCTCTTTACCATAGAGCCCCGGTTCGACCGCCACCACGTCACCCACTTTAAAGGTGTCGTCATAACAAGGATTGAGGCGAGGCACTTCATGCGGATCCAGGCCAATGCCATGGCCAAGGTGGTGTTTGAATTGATAGCCTTTCCAATCATCGAGCTGGGATTCGATTTTTTCAAACAGGGCACGGCAGCTCTCGCCGGGGCGAATGCTGAGCTCTACTTGTTCGAGCATCCCGACCACCCGCTGATGAGCCTCCAATTGCAGCTCGCTGGGTTTGCCATCGACGCTGAAGGTGCGGCACAAGTCGCTGCGGTAGCCGCGCACTCCGACTCCGATGTCGAAAGGCACTAACTCACCAGGCTGGGCTGCCCGTTGACGGGCAAGTCCGCCCGGAGTGCCACTTTGAAAGTCGTTGCCCCAACCGGAGAGCAAATCGCCTGCGGCTTCGATCGCACTTGCTTGCAGCGTGGCGTAGAGCTCGATCTCGGAAATGCCGGGTTGCAGGATCTCCCGTGCTTTGTGATACACTGCATCCGCGGCTTGGATGGTGTAACGGATGGCGGTTATTTCGTCTTCGTCTTTTTGGCGACGCAGGTATTGGAAGTCAGTGGTGATGTCCACCCACTCCGCCTTAGCGGCGATCCAGGGACGGGCAGAGCCGTCAACTCCGAGTCTTTTCAGCTTGTTGAGGTGGGGGATCAGTGGCAGGCACAGGGCTTGGTCGAGATTTTCAACCAGAGTGCAGAGTTTTTGCGGTTGATAAGAAATGAGCTCATCTGCAGCGGGGGCATCCGCTTGTTGGTAGTGGCTGACTAAAAGCGTGTGACCGTCAGCAAGAAAAAGTGCCGCCGTCGGGGTGAGGATCTGGTCATGCCAGTAGCCGGTCA
>JAJRVS010000165.1 GCA_024277195.1 Verrucomicrobiota bacterium
AAACAAAGCCCATATCAAAATCACTCCAATGAGCAACTGTAAAGTGGGTGCCGCCATAGCAAACAATCGATTGGGTTTTACCTCAACCCGACTGCCGCTCTCTTCATCCCGCAAACACTGGGCACAAGTCAAACGACCATCATGTTCGGTTATACACTCTCCACAGAAAAAACGCCGGCACTCTGGACAGCGCGCCGCCGCTGCACGACTCGGGTGGATCAAACAAATGGTTTTGGCAATCAGATCCGCCATGATTATTTTTTACCCACTCCCTTCTGCAACATCACATTCAACAAACCCGCTGCACCAAGAGTCAATATCGCCAAAGCCACTATCAAAAAATACAAATAAAAACCCAGATCATCGATCCTGTTCACAGTGGAAAAGGCCTCTATATAAACGATAGGCGAAACCGTAACCGCAGGATCCACCATCGCCGCATTGACCAAAAAAATCAAACCTCCACCGCCCACCGCCAGCAAACTGCCCAGCAAACCCCATAGAGGAAAACGAATCCCGTCAGAAGTCAAACGACGCACCGAAGCGGCGAGCGCAACTAAAAGCAACGGAACCAGAAACAATCCCATCGCCTGGGTCACCCAGGCAGTCACCACACTCTGGACGTGGAGCTGAACCAGCATCAACGCCCCCATAACCGCAGAAACGGCAAAGGCTGGTGCTGCGGATAGCGGAATCGACAGCCCGCCGGAGGGCTCTAGCGGCTCTTTGCTCCCGGAAAATTCCTGCCCCGTATCCCCAGCTACGATTAAGTCTTTCTGGGACTCCTGAATCAACTCATCCAGAGATTCCACCACTCTCCGCGCCAGCGGCAAGCGAGTGAGCATGCGAAAGCGTTCTTTTTTTAATGAAGTCTGCACCTCGACCTTACAGCGCTGCCCTAACAATAAGGTTCTCACCAACAATAACAAAAACACCATCGTTAGCGGAAAAGGAAACAGCAAAGTAACGACCAAAGCCCCCACATCCTCACCTTCTCCCATACTCAAAATCAATACACAGAGACCTGCGAACAACAAGGTGCCCAGAGCGTAGAGAATCGCTGATACCCAACGGCCTGAAGTTCCGACAATCACCAACGCTTGAATATCCTTATAACGAAAACGCAAATACTCTTCACTGAAAGGAATCAAAAAACCGTTTCCCCTGACATACAACAAATGATCCTCCCCCTGCCATAAGCTGGAGCAAGAAAAAACGCCCTTGGCCAAACGTTGATACTCACCAAATTGCTTTTTCATAAAACCCGCACTCTAAGCAGAATACCCTTCCATCGCCACCAACATATCACTAACCATTTGGTGCAATCCCACAAACACACTTTGCGATACCAAGTGATGCCCCACATTCAATTCAGCCAAATGCGGCACCCTCAAAACCTTCTCAATGTTTTTCATCGTAATGCCATGCCCGGCATTCACCTGCAGTTTAAGCTCTTCAGCTAATTGAGCAGACGCGATCAAAGCCACCAGTTCCCGGTCACCTCCAGTCACTTCCGCATTGGCAAAAGCCCCCGTATGCAACTCTATCATGTCCGCCCCCACATCAGCGCAGGCTTTGATCTGAGCCTCGTCAGGATCAACAAATAAACTCACCAGGATCCCTGCCTCTTGAAACCTAGCCGTCGTCCTTTTCAAGCTCTCATAACCCCCGAGCACATCCAATCCGCCCTCAGTGGTAATTTCCTCGCGGCTCTCCGGCACCAAACAAACAAAATCCGGTTTTGCCTGCAGCGCAATCTCAACGATCTCCAAGGTATCCCCTAACTCCAGATTCAACTTAGTCTTAATGTTTTCCCTCACCTCAAACACGTCACGGTCCTGTATGTGACGTCGATCTGCTCGTAAGTGAATAGTGATCGAATCCGCCCCTGCCCGCTCACATTCCTCGGCTGCGAATAACAATGAAGGCTCCGCATTGGGAGAATCCAACATCGTCGCATAACGGGCCTGGCGCAGTGTCGCCACGTGATCAATATTCACTCCAAGCTTTAACGAACGGTTCATAATATCATTAATACAAAATACACTGCTGCATGCATACCGTATTCTGATAAAAAAACCAACCTCGAAAGCACTGTTTAGTCAGTTAGCACATCTTCATCACCTTCATCTAACCCCGTCGCCCCTCCACCACCAGTTGATCCAATCCGCCAGAAGACATAAACTACCGCCCCCACCCCCAACCACCCTGCTGCTAATACCAACCAGGCACTCGCTCCCCACGGCTCAGAGTCAGACATCACCGGCAGCAAAGAAGTCATCACGACCAACAACAGGCACCAACGCGTAGGAGCCTCCATCTCAAGATAAACGACCCATACAAAAACAAAACCCGCCGTCAAAACAAACAACAGAAAAAACCACGGGTGCTGCATGGTTCCAAAAGACACGATCGGCCACAAAAACAGCCACATCAGAACTTCTCCCGAATTAACCCCGTCCACCCTATTGAGAATCACCTGCAACGGATGGCTCAAATCATTCCATTGTTGGAACCCCCGGGCTCCCCAACCAAGAGCCAGTCCCAGCATACCAGAGCAAGCGAACAGCATCATTCTCCCGATCAGAGATGAAACCACCGACATCAAAGTCTCAAATGGATCAAATTTGGCCATAGTTAAAAAATGTTCAACGCTAAGGGACTCGACAATTTATAGCTTCCCCAATCTGCTCACCTTCCACGAATCACGTCCTCGCGCAAATCCCGCAACGACCTCATCTCCCCCCACTGCGCCCCGCGCATCTTCCGTCCACCATCCTTACGGCGATCACCAAAGTATTCTCTGCGCAGCTCAAAAAACTCATCCACATAAGTCTGCCCCCCCAGCACTGCTCCTTCGGTGAAATACCGCACCCGACACCTCAAAGCCACCGCCAACGGCAACTTGCCTCCCTCCTGCCACACCTGCTCAATCTGCTCCTGCGTGAACCCACCCTTACGCCGATCCACTCCGTCGGGAGTAGCCCCTCCCAAGCGCTCTTCCCCCTTACAGTACAACAGCCTCCGGTATTCCTCCGCCACCTTCCTCCACGCCACCCGTTGACGCCCCATCACCGCAAAAGTCAGCCCCTGACGCGCCCCCTTCATCCCGGCCACCGCCGCCGCATAACTGCACCAACGATAATCCTCCGGCTCCTTCACCATGCCTGCCCTAATCGGGTTCAGATCAATATACGCCGCCACCATGCGCACCGCATCCCCTCCTTCCAGCAACACACTTTTAAACCTCCCCTGCCACAAAGCCCCCTCACGGTCATGCGCATTATTGTAGCTCAGCGTCATCTTCAATTTCAGTTCCTTCATGAACATCGACAGATCAAACAGCCGCTCCCTCACCCGCTGTGAAATCTCACTAATCCCCTTATCGCAGCCATTCTCCCGATACATCTCCACCTGCCCCAGCACCTGCTGCGTGCTCCACTCCCGACGAAAAATCTGCAACCGCTTCAAATAATCCTCCTCCTTCCATCCCTGCATTGCCAGCTCCTTATCCGGCACCTCCAGCAACAGATGAAAATGGTTATCCATAAAACACCAAGCCAGCGCCCGCAGCCCACTGAACTCCAACTGTCTCACCAAAATCCCCCGAAAGCGCTCCTTATCCTCATCCGTCAGCAAGCGCTGCCTGCCCACCACCCGACTCACCACATGATAATAATTCGTCTCCCCCACCGGCCCCAACAAAAACGCTCTGATCTTCCTCATAAAAACACCCTACCACCCCCACCACACCCCGCAAGCACAAAACTAATTTGGGGACTGTCCCAACTTCAGACCTAAAAGGCAATTACATTCAAATTCTAGCCCCTGGCCTTATTTCACCTTCGCCACCTGCTTCAGCCTCAACGCATTGAGCTTGATAAATCCAGTCGCGTCGTCCTGATTGTAGGATTCAGTCGCATCGGCTTCCATCGTCGCAACGTTCTCGTCATACAAACTCAGCGGCGAGCGCACCCCGGCAGCCATCACATTGCCCTTGTAGAGTTTCATCTTCACCTCTCCACTCACTCGCTGTTGACTATCTGTCACCAGAGCTTGCAAAGTTTCACGCTCAGGCGCAAACCAGAAACCGTTGTAAACCAACTGTGCGTATTTCGAAATCAAGGAATCACGTAGCAACATCACTTCACGATCCATCGTCAGACTTTCCATCTGGCGATGAGCCTGAAAAAGAATCGAGCCGCCCGGAGTTTCATAAACCCCGCGACTTTTCATCCCCACAAAACGATTTTCAACCATGTCGATACGGCCAATTCCGTGTTTGCCCCCGAGCGAGTTCAAAATCTTCATCACTGCGTATGGCGAAAGCAACGTGTAACCGTCCGATTCCCCTTGGGCGGGAAGTCCATATTGCCCCAGTAAATCTGCCAGACCCTCCAATTTCAAACCAATGCAATTGCCCTTCTCAAACAAGCACTGCACATACTCCGACACATCCGGTGTCTGCTCAGGCGACACACTCAATACATACATGTCACGCGATTCATCCGCCGTAGCATCAAACCAAGGATCCTCTAGAACTCCGCTCTCAAAACTGATGTGCAGTAAATTTCTATCCATGCTGTAAGACTTTGCCGCTGAAGCCTGCACGGGGATATTTTCTCTTTTAGCGTAATCAATCATCTCCGCCCGACCCGGAAAATCATCACGGAATTTCTGCGTTCTCCATGGTGCGATAATCTCCAACTCCGGCATCAGCGAAGCCGCACTCAGTTCAAATCGCACCTGGTCATTGCCTTTGCCCGTTGCTCCGTGAGCCACCGCAAACGCCCCCTCTTCACGAGCGACTCGCACCATTCCTGCCGCAATACACGGACGCGCAATACTGGTGCCGAGTAAATACTGCCCCTCATAGATCGCCCCCGCTTGGAACATCGGGTAAATATAATTCTCCGCGAAATCGTCCTTGAGATCATCGATGATACATTTGGACGCCCCCGTTGCCAGCGCCTTCTCCTCCAAGCCGTCCAACTCCTCCTCCTGGCCGACATCCGCACAATAAGCGATCATCTCGGCATCATACTCATCCCTCAACCATTTCAAAAGAACCGACGTATCAAGTCCACCGGAGTAAGCCACCACAATTTTTTTCATATCACTAAAAATCAATTCACAAAGTTATCAAAAAACCACATCCTGACCATGATCAAACCCGATCAAGTTCGCCGCAAGCGGAAAGCGTCACACCATAACCAAGTTCCCCCGCTTTTCAAACATCCTCGTAAAAAGAACTTGCGACTTGCCATATCCCACGCATAGTCGGCGTGCGGGATGGAGCAGTCTGGTAGCTCGTCAGGCTCATAACCTGAAGGTCGTCGGTTCAAATCCGGCTCCCGCAACCATTTCAAAGCCCTGTAGTTCGTCGAACTACAGGGCTTTTTTTGTTCATGACCTACCCAATTTACATTTTTCAGAATTCCCCCGATGAAAAAATTGACTACTCCCCAAAAACTCCCCACTATTTCCGATCAAAACTTTGATCATTCCAACATAGTTACCCGCGCCTGGCCACTGCCATCCAGCAGTCACTGGGCAAAGCATGGCAACTAAACTTGAACCCATTTAGCTATTCGCTTTTGGCATAAATCACCCCCCATTCGACTTCAGCTCATCAAAGAAAGTGACCCGCCCGGTTGACACATCATAAAATCCTCCCACCAACTTGACTCGCCCCGCTTTGATCAGTTCTTCGATTTTATTACTATTCGAGCGAATTCTCTGCATGGTTTTAAGAACATTCAACTTGGAAATATGGTCAGCGAAATCCTCATCCGAAAACTCAGATCTCTTCCCGTCTGCTATTTCAAAATCCACAATTTCTGCAATAGGCTTAACAATACTATCGAGATTATCACAACCGGTGAACTGTAGAGCATTGGTTTTCTCCGCGACCAAGTTGATCGTGGAAGTAATAGCTCCACACTTCGAGTGCCCCATCACCACGA
>JAJRVS010000166.1 GCA_024277195.1 Verrucomicrobiota bacterium
GCAGAAATTGCAGCCAATTGTCAGCGTGCCAAATCTCATACCAATGGATCTTCTTCCTATGTCGGAGAGCTGATGACTGCTTACGCACTGCGTAACGCCAGAAATCTCCTTGTGGAGAGATTTCTGAAACATTCAACGTCGAATTTTGAGATACTTAACGCATGGATGGCGGCTAACCAGGATGTCATGGAATGGGTTCGCCCCAGCGGTGGTGTCATGTGTTTTCCGAGATACCGGGTGAATATGCCGTCGATAGAACTTTGCAACAAGTTGCTTGATGATCACGGTGTTATGGTCAATCCCGGCAAGTATTTTAATATGGAAGGCCATATCAGGCTTGGTTTTGCCTGCTCCGAAGATGTGTTAATTGGCGGCCTGAATGCACTGGGCAAGGGATTGAAGCAGCTGGCTTCGAGTTAGCAGCAGTTACTCTGGTTTATTTTAGCAGCGCATTCAATCGTGGAATGTCTGTTTGAGCCGCTAACGGGCTAGAAGAGGGGGCAGTCCTTGAAAACAAAGAATCCCTATACGGGAAGAAGAATTGGTGAAGGTAGAATTTTCTGAATCAAATAATTATCGAATTCAAGGGTCGAACCATCTGAAAGCTTAATCTCTATAGCGTACAGATCTTTTATCATCTATAGGTAAATTCATATTACGCGATATAAATTTAACTATATTGAGCAATATTTTGCGGTTATAAGGAGAGCTTTCACTAAGTCTTTTTTGTAAGTTAAGAGGAAGAACATTCACTCCTTGATTGTCTTTAATGTCGGCGTGTAGCCAGCAAGCAGCTCCCCGCTGAGCTGTTTGGTATTTGTCGTATAGGTGCAGAGTAGCACCCTGAGGAATAGATGCCGTGTTTTTGGATGTGATAATACCTAAGATATCAGTAGTGCAAAATATCTTCCGGCTGCTTGTATCTACTATAATTGTTTTGTTGTATAAAAAAAGATACAGCATAATAAGAAGAAATATACTAGTTCCAATTAAAAGTGTGAAAACGCTGTGTTTAATTGAAAGGTATAAAAATATAGAAATGATGCCCATAAAGGCGCCAAGGTAAAATTTTATCACAGCAGATTTTTTAAATTTAAACTCTTGTATTGGTATATCAGCGCTCATTTTATTTTTATTATGGCGCTTATTTTTCTGGTTTCAATAGAGAAGGATGTCAGAGGGGTAATCAGAGGAATAGGGGTCTGTGAAAGCGCGGGATAAACCGGCCTGGAATAAGGAATGAAAGAGTCCCGCAGAGAAGACCTAGCCAGTAGTTGCCTCCGGCGGTCTCCCGTTGGTCGGCACTGGCCACAAACCGTACGCGGGCTGGTAACAGAGGTCAGCAGAGGCAGAGGGGGCAGTTGAAGAAAATGATGGAGGTGGAGTTCTGTGATTCCAATAATTTTTGAAATCAAGGACTGACTCCTTCTTCTGGGAATTTTGGGCGTCGATGAGTCGAAACTTGTTTCGATGAAAAAGAGTGCTGTCGAGAAAGGAGTGATCGCTAGGTTGGTTCACAGAAAGGCAAATGTCCGTATTGCTTGGATTGCAAAACGATTGCAGATGGGCCATCCTTCAAGCGTGACGGTAGCGGTTAAGAAAACTATGAGGAACGAAACAAAACAGCATAGAAAAATGAGAGGGAAATTAAATAAAGCCCTTGATTTCAAGGGCTGAGCCCCCCTCGAAGGTTATGAAAACAATTGGCTCGGAACCATTCCCGGTAAATCATGGTTCTCAGCGCTTCGTCTCTATGGCTCATTGGAGCCGTGGATTAAAAAATATGGCGTCCGAGTGAAATTAAAATGGTGAAGTAAATTTAAATATTTGAATCCGCCAGCCTTTCACCTTCATTACAGTTATGAAACAATATCAGCTACCTTTGTTATTTGCCGCGGTTTCCCTGTTTTTGATTGGCTTAGCCCAAGCAGACGAGGCTCAGAGGCTCAGAGGACTGCGCTTCGACTTTCAGGTGAAACTTGCTGAAATGATTAAGCCTCTGCGCGAGCTGGACGAGAAATACGGCGAGCATTTGGAGAAGCAAAAGCAAAACCACAAGAATTCAGGGCAGCTGGAAGCAATGCTCGCGGTGGATGAGGAACTCAAATGGCTTAAAGGCAAACCCGTCGAAGAAAACCCATCTAAGGGGTCCTCATTGTCGTCGTTTCCGGATCTAAAACGTTTACAGGAAATTTACAGGAAGCAATGGGCAGCGTTGGAGGATAAGTCTGCGTTGCCTGATAAAAAACTGGTTCTGATTCAAAGCTACAGAAAAAAATCTAGCGATTTATCGGTGGAATGGACGAAGGAGGGAAAGATCACCGAGGCGAAGCTCGCGCTGGCAGAATCAAAACGTTTTGCGGCCATGGAAAAAAATGCTGAACTGGCAGCTAACGCAGGTCGGTCGGTGGCATCAGGGCCAGCCCTGAGAACTGGAAAATTTTTCGCAGGGAAAAATGCGGGCGATGAGATGAAAAACGGTATTCAGATGAAACTCTGCTGGATACCGGCGGGGAAATTCACCATGGGCAGTCCGAAGAGCGAACCCGAGAGGGACGCAGAAAAAGAAGCTCAAGTGGAAGTTGAGCTGACCCGTGGATTCTGGATGGGGAAATATGAAGTGACTCAAAAAGAATATGAGAAGGTAGTGGGAAGCAACCCCGCCAAGTTTATTGATGTGGGAAGAAATGCACCCGTGGAACAGGTGAGTTGGAATGACTGTTTAGTATTTTGCAAAAAATTGACCGAACTGGAACGGAAAAGCGGCAAGTTGCCAGAGGGCTGGACCTACACTCTGCCCACCGAGGCTCAGTGGGAGTATGCCTGCCGAGCGGGAGAAAGAGGGCCGTATTCGGGTGGGGCATTAGATGAAGTGGGATGGTACAAAAATAACAGCCGTGGCAAGACTCACGAAGTGGGCGAAAAGAAGGCAAATGCATGGGGGTTGCACGATGCACATGGGAATGTGCGAGAGTGGTGTTTGGATTGGATTAGTGACAAAATGTCGGGAGGGGAGAATCCTACAGGTCCAACAAGTGGCATCAATCGCATCCATCGTGGAGGCTACTGGAATTTCCCTTACTACGCCTGTCGGAACGCATACCGATCCAGGGGCGCGCCGTCCTCCCGGAACTCCAGTATTGGCTTCCGAATTACTCTGATTTCCACCCGCTAATACCAAGCCGGGGCAGCGGAGTGATGCTGTTCACTTGAAACCATGCCACATTTATTCTGATAATTCTCTAATTCAAGGACGGCCTCCTTCTTCCTTTTTCAAGCCGTCAGGCAGAAAAGAAAAAGTGATGCTCTAAAGTTTTCTCCGTATTGCATTCCTGTAAATTTAATTCGGGAACATCCCGTTCGTCAACTGGCTTGATCAGCTATTACCTGCTCGTAGGTCTAGTCACCTGCGCACCGGCGCAGTCTTGAATTGAGTAAAGCGTTCTCTACAAGCAAGCTTTGCTTTATTCTCCAGACAGATGATTACTCGAAGAAGCTCACTGCAAACACTGGTAGCATTGGCAGCTTCTTCCACGTTTATTGGTTATTCAAAACCCGTAGCCGAAGTATTTCAGCCAAGAGTTAAACAGATCCCCGGGCTCGCAGGGAAACTCGGAGTGATCACAGCGACTCTTGGGCCCCAGATGTCGGCGAAGTCTAGCAAAGGAAAATTCACCTTGCTGGAGTTGCCTCGGGTATTGAAAAATGAGCTTGATCTCGAAATCATCGACTTCAATACGACAAATTTCCCTTCTTTTGAAAAAAACTATATTGAGAAGCTTCGTGACGCAGTAAGGGAGGCCGGATGTATAGCGACCAATCTGAAAATGAATCAGAAAGTGAATATGGACAGCTCCCATCTGGAAGAGCGGGTCGAAGCCATGCGGGTTTACAAGAAAACAATCGACGTGGCGCAGATACTTGGAGTTCATTGGGTTCGTCCCCTTCCGCGATCAGAGACGCCCATTCGCACCCAGCATATTTCAGCCTATAAGGAGCTCATCGATTACGCGGGCGAAAAGGGTATCACACTTTTAATTGAGAATTTTGGCTGGATGATGAACGATCCGGATTCCGTGGTGAAATTGGCTGATGAAATCGGCTGGGATCAAGTTGCGATCGGACCGGACACAGGAAATTGGTCTGATGACAAAGTTCGCTACGCCGGGCTGGCAAAAACCTTTCCTCATGCGGTGACCTGTGATTTCAAAGCAAAAACGATGAGTGAGAACGGTGAACATCGTTCTTATGATTTGAAAAAATGTTTTGAGATCGGCTGGGACGCCGGGTTTCGCGGTCCATGGAATTTCGAGCACGGAAACAAGAACCGGGCACGGGCATTCCGCGAACTTGGAATGCTGCGTGACTGGTTGCGAGAATGGATGAACGAAAAACGGCATCGAAATTGAGCGGGAAACTCAATAAATTCCTTGATTTCAAGTAATGAGCCTCTCTCTGAAAACCTAACTTGCCACTAGGCCGGACGTGATGTTTGTTTGAGCGGTGTGCATGCTAGCATTTTGCACGACATCATTGGGTAACGAATAATTTATACTGAGATGAAGGATTTTGTTTTGTATAAGAAAGATGTAGAATCCTTATTTGATTACCTCGATGATACGCAGTTCTGGATAAAGGATAAACACGGGTATTACCTCAAGGTGAACCGGGCTTTTCAGATCAATTATTCGCTAGCATCGGTTGAAGATGCGGTGGGTTTGGATGATTTTGATATATCACCGCCATGGTTGGCGGAAGATTTTCGGGCGGATGATCAACGGGTGCTTCAAGGTAAGCGGGTGATTAACCGGATTGAATTGGTGGGGGGCTTTGATATGAGCACCCGCTGGTTCCGCACTTCAAAACTGCCCGTACATAACAAGCAGAGGGAAATCGTAGCAACTACGGGTGTCACTCAATTGTTGCCCGGTCTGTTGGCCGCGGATTTCCCAATTCCAAGATTACGCTCAGCCCTGTCTGCCATGCAACAAAAACCATCACTCGCGTGGACAAATGGTGAGTTGGCTCGTCACTCGGGTTTATCGGTCAGTGCTTTTGAGCGTAGCTTCCGCCGTCATTTACAAATTTCACCAATGCAGTTCTTGAAACGCTTGCGATTGTCGCAAGCCGCCGCCGCTCTTGTCCGAACTGAACAGCAAATCGCTGAGATCGCTGAAGAGTGCGGTTTTTGCGA
>JAJRVS010000167.1 GCA_024277195.1 Verrucomicrobiota bacterium
ATTGGGAACCATCGTGCTGGCCGAAGCCGCCCACCGCCTGGCCGAGCAATACGACGTATTGGTCGCCCTGAACACCGACCACTGCCAACCGCATGTCGCACCTGACTTCCTCGATCCACTGATCGAAGCCACCGCCGCCCGTCGCGCCCGTGGTGAAAACAACCTTTTCCAGAATCACATGCTCGATGCGTCGGGACTGCCATTGGACGAAAATATGGCGATCTCGAAGGAATACCTCGCCAAATGTGTCGAAAACGAAATCATCCTTGAAGTGGAAGCCGGCGTGGTCGGTGGAGAAGAAGACGGAGCCGCCGGCACCGAAGACACTCCAGCAGAAAAACTCTACACCACTACAGAGGACATGATCGCTGTACACGAAGCCCTGTCGCCAATCGGTCGTTACACTTTTGCCGCAACCTTTGGCAATGTTCACGGCATCTACAAACCCGGCTCGGTCAAACTCGATCCAAGTATCCTGAAAAAAGGCCAAGACGCAGTGATCGCCAAATACGGTGAAGAAGCCGCTTTTGACCTCGTTTTCCACGGTGGATCAGGATCTACCCTAGAGGATATCCGCGAAACTCTGGGATATGGAGTGATCAAAATGAATGTCGATACCGACACCCAATACTGGTTCACCCGCCCTATCGCCAGCCACATGATGCAAAACTGCGAAGGCGTATTCATGATCGACGGCGAAGTTGGCAATAAAAAAGTTTACGACCCACGCAGCTACCTCAAAAAAGGCGAAGAAAACATGGCGACCCGCATCGCCCAAGCCTGTGACGATCTGCTCTCAAGCGGAAAATCAATCTACGGTGACGTATAAATCCCATCTAGGTAGACTAAAAATCTAAAAAGGCCCGGTTCACGCCGGGCTTTTTTTGTGCTCACAAATTGCAATCATCTCCAGACATATTTTATAGATTTTATAAAATTGATGATTATTACTGGTAATATAATCATTATCAGTATATAATCTGCCTGTTTACCTATTTAATCTATTATGAAAATCAAAACCACATTAGCAAGTCTGGCCATTGGCCTGCTGTTCACTGGAGTCTCACACGCCGGGCCTCCGGTGCAATACAACAACACTCCTGCGCCATCGGCCGATCTGTTCAGCCCTGGATGGAGCGCTAGCGCTTTCGCAGCCTATTTGAAACCCGACGGCAACTTAGCTGAAGATACTTGGGGTGGTGGTATTGGCGGTGAATACTTCTTCACCTCTATGCTTGGACTTGCAGCATCTGGAACTTGGGTGGATCCCGGCACCGACGAAATCTGGCACAACTACGTGACTGATGTTGTTTTCCGTATTCCTTTTGAATCTCTGCACATCGCTCCTTACGCCCTCGCTGGCATCGGCGTGATCGTAGAAGATGACACCTCTATTCTGGGTCGTGCAGGTGCAGGAATCGACATGCGCTTCACTCCAGCATTTGGCATCTTCTCCGACTGGATCTACACCTTCCCAAGTGGCGGTGGCAGAAAAGCTAACACCGAAGACTACCAGTTCATTCGTATCGGAGCCAAAATCAACTTCTAGGCTACGAAGTAAGAACTTCACAAAATCTCGGTGTGCAAACACCGGGATTTTTTTTGTTTAAAATTTATAATTTTCCTGCAATAAAAATCTCGATTCCCTCGTTATTTCCCTTAGAGTCCACTACACCCTCGTTCCCCAAACCATTCACATGCTCACCCATTTCCGCAGTAAAGAGATCAGTTGGCTTTCCTTTAATGAACGAGTTCTGCAAGAAGCCGCAAATATTGAAGTCCCGCTGCTCGAACGAGTCAAATTCCTCGGCATCTACTCATCCAACCTTGATGAATTTTTTCGTGTCCGTGTCGCCACCTTGAAACGACTGGCCACTTTGGGAGATCGTTACCAGGAACTCAACATCCCCAATCCAATTGAAACGCTCAAGCAGATCAATACCATCGTCGCTCGGGAGAACCAGTCTTTCAACCGAGCTTACACCCAGGTCATGAAAGATCTGGCGGAGCAGCATATCCAAGTGATTGATAACCGAAACGTACCCTCCCAGCACCAGGCATGGCTACAGGCCTACTTCCATGATAATGTAGCTCCGCGCCTGATGCCGATCATGCTTAAATCGAGTGCCAAATTGCCACAGCTCAAGGATAATCCAATGTATTTAGCGGTAAGGCTCGGCAAAAAAAACGGTGTCGGCCGACCCTCCCATTCCATTATCGAGATCCCCGGTGATTTGCCCCGTTTTGTGGTTTTGCCCAAGTCCGGCAAATCCACCCTCATCATGTATCTCGATGATATCATCCGTTATGGACTCTCTGAAATTTTCCTGCATCTGCCCTACGATCACTTTGAGTCCTACGCGATCAAGTTCACTCGCGACTCCGAACTCGAATTTGATGACGACTTCACCGATTCCGTTTATGACAAAGTCGCCGAAGGTTTGCTAGCCCGCGAGGGAGGGTTCCCAGTACGAGCCAATTATGACTCCACCATTCCTCCGCAGTTCCTGCGTCTATTGACTAAAAAGCTCAACCTGACCGGATCAGACAACCTCTATCCCGGTGCCCGCTATCACAATCGCAAGGACTTGATCAACTTCCCACAACTCGGCCGTAACGACCTGCTCTATGCGCCGCGAGTAAAATCGACTCCCAAGAGGCTCAAACGCATCATCAAAGAAGGTTTCTTTTCCGCGCTGAAAAAAAAGGATCTGTTATTACACATCCCCTACCACAGCTTCCTCATTTTCATCGATTTTCTGCGTGAAGCCTCGATGGACCCTCTGGTTCAAAGCATCCAAGTCACCCAATACCGCCTGGCCAAAAATTCCTTTGTGGCCCGTGCCCTGATCGCGGCCGCTCATAATGGCAAGGATGTCACTATTTTAGTAGAACCTCAGGCCCGATTCGACGAAGGCGCTAACATCGCCTGGGCCAACGAATACCAACGCAACGGCGTGCGAGTGATCCTCGGAGTAGCAGGGTTGAAAGTTCACTCGAAACTCTGCCTCATCAGTCGCCGCGAACACGGCACCATGCGCCGCTATACCGCTCTCGGAACCGGTAACTTCAACGAGCTGAGTGCCAAGGTGTTTTCCGACCACCTATTGCTCACTGCAAATCGGGAAATCGGTGATGACGCCAGCGCCATCTTTGAGTTTTTTGAACGCACTTACAAAGCCCCCAAGCTCAAACAACTGATTGCCGCTCCTTTTCATCTGCGTGATTTCATCAGAAAACGCATTCAAACCGAAATCAAAAACGCCGAGCAAGGAATCCCGGCAGCTATCTCGATCAAAGTCAACAACCTATCTGACTTGGAAACCATCAACCTGCTTTATGATGCCGCCAACGCCGGAGTCAAAGTACGATTGATCGTTCGCGGAATGTTTTCGATGATCACCGGCCCCGACAGCCCGGCCCCTAGCATCGAAGCGATTGGTATCGTCGATAAATACCTCGAACATTCCCGCTTGTTTATTTTTCAAAATGGCGACACCCCCTTGATTTACCTTTCTTCCGCCGACTTTCTCCCACGTAATTTTGACGGACGGATCGAAACCGTCTTCCCCATCCTCGATAACAAGTTAAAAAAACAGCTCATCGACTTTTTCGAACTGCAATGGAGCGACAATGTCAAAGCCCGCATCCTGAACAAAACCCTCTCCAACCGTTTCCGCAAAGCCAAAGAGGGTGAAGAAGAAGTCCGCTCTCAATTCGCCTTGGAAAGCCAATTCCGTTCACTGAGCTGATGTATAGATCACCTCTATATCCCAGTATTTCTAACCTTTTCCATCCTATTCTTCCTAACATTTCCTAGATGACCCTGCTTTCGTAAATACCCATCATCTACCCCTTAGCACGTCTACTTTCAGATCCCGCAGTACGCGCAAATCTCCCCACTGCCCTCCACGCAACTTCCTTCCCCCATTTTGCCTCCTCACTCCAAACTGATCCCTCTTGCTCTCAAAAAAGTCATCCACATATCTCTGACTCCCCAACACCGCGCCATCGGTAAAATACCTAACCCGACACCTCAAAGCCTCCGCCACGTGCAACCTCCCACCCGATTCTAATACATCTTTGATCTCCGCTCGGCTAAACCCTCCCTTGCCCTTGCTGTAACCATCCACCGATTGATCAGCCCTCACCTCTTCTCCTTTGGCATACAGCAAACCGCGATACTCCTGCGCCACCTTCTTCCACGCCACGCGACTGCGCCCCATCACCGCATAACACAACCCCTGACGCGCCTCTCGCACTCCGGCCACCGCTGCCGCGTAAGAGCACCAACGGTAACCCTCCGGCTCCTGCGCCAGCCCCGCCCGAATCGGGTTCAGATCAATGTAAGCCGCCACCATGCGCAGCGCTGCGCTGCTCTCCCCACTCTCACAATCTGGCCCTCCTGACCGCCGAAGCCTCTTGTTCGCCGTAGCTTTAGCGCAGGAGAATGGCGAAGGAGGTTGCAAAAGCACGCTCTTAAACGGCCCTTCCCACAAAGTCCCCACTCGACCATGCTTTTTATTATAAGCCAGCGTCATTTTCAGCTTTAACTCCTTCATAAACATCGACAGATCAAACATCCTCAGCTTCACTGATTCCGCAATTTCACGCACCTTTTCATCCGCTCCGTTTTTCCGAAACATCTCCACCTCATCCAACACCAGCTTACTCGACCACTCGCTCTTAAACACCTCCAACCGCTTGATATAATCCTCATCCGTCCACCCCTCTGTCGCCAACTCCCTATCCGGCACCTCCAACAACAAGTGAAAGTGATTACCCATAAAACACCAAGCCAGTGCCCGCAGCCCACTGAATTTCAGCTGCTTAAGCATCAAAATACGAAAAGCTTCCTTCTCATCATCCTCAAACAAAATATCCCGCCCCGTCGTCCGACTCACCACATGATAATAATTCGTCTGCCCCTCCGGCCCCAACAAAAACTCCCGTATCTTCCTCATATTTGATCTCCTTTTTGCATACCCCCCACCCCTCATAATACAGCAACATCCACCTCACACAAGAACTTTATTGCATGGGGATCCTCCCTTTAAAATACCCTTTAAAATAATAAAAAATGAAGCGTTTCTTTAGAAAAGATCTACTGATCTTTCTTCAATGGCAGCTCTCGGCTGTTTTTCTGAAAATCTGCGACCAGTTTTTGGTCCGACTCGCTGAGCTGGTCTAGATCATAAACAAAATTTTTGCCATTGCGTTGGAACAAGCACTTGCCTCCTTTCACTGCAATCAACTCCGCCTCCATGTCCTTGCCTGCACTATTTTTCCACTTTCGAACACCTACCCATTCAGGCTTGGCAATATTGCAAAGCATCAAATCCTTCTTCATCCCCAAGCCCATTTCGTAAGCCACCTGCCCCACACGATAAACCAGAAATTCGACATCCGATCCCACGTCATACTGGGTTCTCGGCAAATCCTTCAAAATCACCAAGCCACTTACCACTTCCGCCCCATTCTTAAAAACCGCTTCTCCCTCGTTGGCCATTTGGCGTATCAACTTCTCTTGCTCCGCCTTTTCCTGTTTTTCCTTGCGGGTTCCCCCCTTATCACTAGAGCCCTCATCGTCATGACTGGAGCCTGTATGGATCACCACTCCTTCTTCTTTTTTTTCAAACACCGTGCCTTTCACCCAATAAGCCTTCCTTTGCAAATTAACCAAAGCCCCGGCAAAACGTTGGCGAATCGCCGCCGCTTCGAATTTATCCACCTCCGCCCACGGCACCACCACCACTTCACCCTCAGCTACTTTATAAAAAGGCCCCTTTACCCCAATCTCAAAAAGCTCGGCGTTCTCATAATCCTTGCCATCCACCTTGATCTTAGCCGCGTGTGCGTCGTCACCCGCAACCCATAACAAAAGAACCCCTATCACCAACAACCGTCTACTGTTCATCATTCCCATCATTAATTTAACTTCTAAATCCTGACTCCGCCCCCCTATTCCCCGCTACAAACAGCGGTTTTTCTTCACCCCCACATAAGCGACAAACATGCCCACCGCAAAATGGATCGTCAATACCAGTAAACACAACCAGGAAGCTTGCAAGGATGTATCGATCACACTGTCAACTGCACCCAATGTTTTGCTATCCAGCGAAGAAACTCCGCCCGACCAAGCCCAGTATGCCGAAATAAACGGACGACTCAGCCACTCGGCAAAACTCGGCAGAGCCAACACTGCGCCTGACAACGGCAGCTGGAATCCTACCAGATAAACACTCAGCAGGGATGACTGTTCCGCCGACTTACTCATCGCAGATATGCCCAGACAAATCGCCGTCATCGCGGCATTGACCGCCAATAACAAAGCCAGATGCATGCTAAAATTGGCCGTCGGCAAATGACAAATATTCTGTACAAAAATAGCCATCCAAAACGATTGCACCACCACCAACACACCAAGAAATGCCACTTTGCTAGCAAGGTAACTCAGCGGATTCAGCCCCCCAAAACGCTCTTTCTCGTAAATCTGCCTTTCACCAGCAATTTCCCGCGCAGAGTTATTGGATGCCATCAAGGTCAGCAGAATAACCTGGAACATGATCAAACCGGAGATCAAACCGCCGGTTTTCAGGTGGTTTTTAAAAATCTCCGCCTGTTGATTCGCTTCCTCTATCGGGTTCGCCGCGATGCTGTCCGACAAACTTTTGATCGGTTCGATGCCATCCAAGGCAAAAATCACCACCAGCACAGGAAAGCCAATCAGAATGGCAATCTGAAGAAAAAGCTGCCCACCATCACGAAGAAAAAGTTTCCAACGACGAAACAGTAGCGTCAGAAACTGGACAAAAAAACCAGGCATTGCCGCTGACAAAGTGATCGTGCCATCCACGGGAACCCCCTCATTCTTCTGTGGAGCGACCTGGGCGGCAGAATCCAAAGCTTCGTAATAATTGGCCCGGTGTTTTTTCCATGACTGCGCCCAATCGTCGCTCTCTCGTTTCGCCAGTCGTGGATAGACATCCTCGGCTATCGTCACACTGAAATAATGCTCTAAAGCACGTGGTTGCCCGTGATAAACCACCTTACCTTCATGCAGCACCAATACCGAATCATAAAGATCGAGATTCGCCAAACTGTGCGTCACGTTGATCACTATACGTCCGGATTCCCGCGACAATTGATGTAAAAGCTTCACCACCTCCTGCTCGGATTTGGGATCCAAACCACTGGTCACCTCATCGCAGAGCAGTAATACGGGATTGGTCACCAGCTCCAAGGCAAGGGACAAGCGTCGACGCTGCCCCCCGGAAAGCACTCTGACCGGCCGCCCCCTGATAGCAGTCAGACCCGTATCCTCCATCACTTTTTCGAGCAAGTCATGAAAAGCTGCCCGACCGCGGGTTCGAACCCTCAAGCGGATCGCCCCCCTGATACTCTCTTCCACGGTCAGCAATTCGTAAGCAATACTGAACTGGGGAACATAACCAATCTCGGAAGGTTCGAGGTCCCCTTCCTCTGACAAGTCCCTTCCATTCCAATAAAGATTGCCTTTACTCTCCACATTCAAACCCGCGATCACCTTTAACAAAGTGGTTTTACCGCAGCCCGATGGGCCAACGATCGCCATAAAATGACCGGGATGGATCTTCAAAGTGGCATCATCAATGAGATGCACTTCTTCGTCATCTTTCTCAATCGAGAAATAAATATCTTTTAGTTCGAGCACAGCGTGAGTTATGTTGAAGTTCGTTTAACGTGGGGTTTTAGACACAAGACTGACAATAATGTTCGGCAATGACGAATTAAAGCTAGGAAAAAATGGGCACGAAATCACGTAAGAATAGAAAAAAGAGCAAACAACAGTCCTCCACAGCCTTAAAATGGCTGCTCGTTACCTGTGGTTTGTTGGCTGTCGTTGTTTTTATCGGTATTTTTGTGATCAAAAATTTTGCGATCAACTTTCTCAAAAGTGATTCCTTTCGTGATTATATAATCACCGCAATGGAAGAAAAGTTGCACGCAGATATTGATCTGCAACAACTGCGCTGGGAAGGCTCCACCGTTTACGCCGATACTTGGCGCGCGCAAGGCCATGCGGATGCCGCCTTTTCTAAAATAGAAATGGATGGCATGCGAGCCACTCTCGATGGGGTGGAGGACGCAGCCTTGCAGATTCCCGAGATCCGCATCAATCAAGTTTCCCTGGAGTTTTCCAAACAAAAACGAGCAGGCGCCCCCTCAACTGAAGTCAATGCCCCAAGCGGCGACACAAAAACAAGTTCATCTCCCATTCCCTCCTGGTTGAAAAACTGGGTCCCCAACAGAGTCGAAACCGGAATCATTCACGTCGGAGCCACCAACCTGACCTTTCGAGATGAACAGGGCACCCAACAACTCGCCCTCACCTCTGTGGAAACTCAATCCAAACCAATGAGCAGTCCCGGTTCCTGGGAGATCCAAGCGCGCAATGGTCAACTCTCATTAGCCAACTTCCCCACCCTCTCCATCCGCAAGTTTGAAACCCGCTGGAACCACAATGACATTTTCATCAACCAGGCTGAACTCGTTTTTTATGACAGCGCCGAAATCAGCGGCAGTGGTGACATTCTGCTTGGCTCCCGCCCTGAGTTGAACCTCGATTTGAAACTCAGCAATCTCGACACGGCAAACCTGCTCTCCGCCGATTGGAAGAAAAAAATTACCGGCACCCTGCACGGAGATTTCACCATCAAGGGCGAACCAGGCAAAAGAAGCAGTCTTATCAGCAAAGGTGAACTTCAGCTAAAAAACGGAGTCATTGAAGGACTGCCCATGCTCGAACTGATCGCCACTTATACCAAGATGCAGCGATTCAAACGCCTCGCCCTGCATCAGGCCAGTGCTGATTTTGTAAAAAAAGGCGATCGCATCGAGATCAGCAAGCTGATCCTGCAATCCGATGGCCTCACCCGCTTAGAGGGATCTTTCACCCTCGAAAACCGCCAAATCAGCAATGGTAAATTCCGTCTAGGTGTGACACCCGGCACCTTGCGCTGGATCCCCGGTGCCGAACAAAAAGTGTTCACCCAGGCTCAAGACGGATTTTTATGGACCCCACTGGTGATCAGCGGCAGCCTCGACCAACCTAAAGAAGATCTCACCGCCAGACTCACCGGCGCCGCAATCGAAACCCTGGTCAATGACGCTCCTGCCCAAGCCACCGATGCCGCCAAAAAAATACTTAGCAACCCTTCGGACGCAATTAACACAGGAAAAAAACTGATTGACTCATTGATCCCGCTGCTGAAATAATTCACAGCCCTCACCAAGCCTGCACGTCATAATGTTCGAACACATTTTCAGAGGACTCATCGGAGTCACCATCCTGATCAGCCTCTG
>JAJRVS010000168.1 GCA_024277195.1 Verrucomicrobiota bacterium
ATTCTTTCACGCAGTTTTTTTCCAGTGAGGGCAGCGTGCAGTGGTTGCGGCTGTATGGGGCTTGGGCGGGTATGGCTCTGTTGATTGGCGATTTATTTCTGCCGGTGCCCGGGACGGTGGTGATGTCGGCGATGGGGTATGTTTACGGCCCTTGGTGGGGCGGGTTATACAGCTCGCTGGGTTCGGTATTGGGGGGGCTGCTGGCTTATGCTCTTTGTCGTGCACTGGGGCATCGAGCGGCTTTGTGGTTGGCAGGGGAGCAGGATTTGAAAAAAGCGGAGCGCTTTTTTCGTCAAGGCGGGGGCTGGGTGGTGGTTTTGTCCCGTTGGCTACCGGTATTGCCTGAAGTGGTGGCCTGCATGGCGGGGCTCACCCGGATGCCCTTCCGGGTTTTTCTGATCGCATTGTTGTGCGGCAGCTTGCCTATGGGTTTTGTTTTTGCTGCCGTTGGGGCGGCAGGGAAGGAGACTCCGGGTTTTGCGATGGCGCTCAGCGCGGCTTTGCCGGTGGTGATGTGGTTGGTGGCGCGGAAACTTCTGCGCCAAGACAAGTGAGGGGGGGATATCGAATATTGAACAAGGAATATCGACAGAGTTATGCTTTTTTCAATGCGGTGATAACTCCGTGCAGCATGTTGAGTTCTTGTTCGTTGGGTTGGGAGCGGGTGAAGATGGTGCGTAGGTTGCGCAGGGTTTCCGGACGCAGTTCGGGGGTGAGGAAAAAACCGCGTTGATCGAGTTCATTTTCAAGCCGGTCGAGGAAGTTGGCGAGCTCTTTTTTTGTGGTGGGACTTGAGGCTGGGGGCAGGGAGTGACTACTGGTTTCGCCCCGCCGCCATTCCCAAGCGAAAAGCAATACCGCTTGGGCAAGATTGAGTGAACTGAAGTCCGGGTTGGTGGGAAAGTGGATCAGGGCATCGGCACGGGAGAGGGAGGTGTTGTCGAGGCCCGAGGCTTCGGGACCAAAGAGGATGGCGGACTGTTGTGCCGGTGTAGAATCGGTGGACGAGGTTGTAGCGAAGATTTCCTCGACGGCTTGCATCACCGGCAGGCAAGGGATGGACTGGGAGCGGGGCCGGGCGGTGGTGGCATAGAGTCGGTGGCAATCGGCGATGGCCTCGTCGAGGGTTTCAAAACACTGGGTTTGTTGCAATACCCGGTCAGCATCAGCGGCGGTGGCCGTTGCAGCGGGGTTGGGCCAACCATCGCGTGGAGCGACCAAGCGCAGTTGGTCGAGGCCGCAGTTGAGCATGGCGCGGGCGCACATGCCGATATTTTGCCCGAGCTGGGTCTTGAACAGGATGATGATGGGTGGTTTCATGAGGTAGGGAAATCTTTGGATGTCAAGCTTTACAATAGCTCGAAATTTGATACCATATTCACTTTTTAAGTAAATATCCCCAATGGAGCCTCGCATTGTTATCAAGCAAAAAATGAGTATCGGTTATCGATCAAATTGGCGAAACCCCATGGTTCCTGATTTGAAATTGGCCTCTGCAGCGACGGAAGTGACGTTGACGGCTGGGCGGCATTTGTTACTAGCTAGAAATGGGAGAGGAAAGACTACCTTGCTTAAAACGCTTGCGGGCTTGCTGCCGACTTTTAGCGGTGAATTTTCCGTGGAGGGGCAAGTGCAATTTATTGATGAGGAGTTGCGTTTTGATCCAGTTCTGAGTCCGGAAAAAATCTTTAAAGCTTTTTTTAAAAAAGAGTTCAGGGCATCAGCGATGGAGATGGCAGGTCGACTTGAATTAGATATTAAAAAACCTTACGGGAAGTTGTCCAAGGGCAACCGGCAGAAAGTTGTTCTAATAATAGCTGAAGTTCAAGCGATGAGGGGGGGGGCACAAATTTTGCTGCTCGACGAACCTTTTTCAGGCTTGGATTTTTATGTGAGGGATGTGGTCGATTCTATTTGGAATGAAAATAAAAACGGAGTGTTACGTCTGGTTTGTGTGCATCCGGATGAGCCGACGTTGCGAGCGGAGAGCGCATTGATTATTAGTGATGAAAAAATTGCTTCAATGGAGGTAGTCGGGGGGCAATTGGATTGGTTTGAAACGCGAAAAAGCTTAAGTTAATGAAAATTTCAATCATCGGGAAGTTATCGTATTTTTAGATATTATGTCGCTTTTTAAGCTCACTTTAAAAACTACAATTGCCAGAAATACCTATTTGATATTCATTCTGGTTCTTGCTGTGCTGCCTTTGGTGTTGCCTTATCTGACGCCTTGGGAAGAGAAACCGTCGCTGTTGCAACCGGCTCGTGCCCAGACGGCCTGGAGTTTGCTTTGGATCATTAGTGTTATTTGGTTATTCTACCAGGCGGCAGTGATCGGACATGAGGGAGCTTCTCAAGGAGTGCTTGAATATTTCAAGACTATCGGGGTCAGTCGTCGATCTCAAATGCTGCAATTGTGGGCTAACAGTTTGTTGTGGTGTGTGATTTGCGTGGTCTTGGTAGTGGGGGTTAGTTTATTGTTTGCGATGCCGGGGGATCCTGAAGAAGCTCGCATGTGGGTGGTTACCAATTTACAATATGCGAGCTTGTATTTGTTAGTGGTGGCTCCGCTGTTTTTTTTCGCCATGGCACTTGGTACGCGAATCAATGCGACGGCCGCCTATGTGGTCACTGCGGGTATGGCGCTATACGGTTTGTATGGCATTGGGTATTTGGATTTTTTCCTTTCTCAATCAGGTAATCCGGTGGTGGATGCGATTTATGTGATATCTCCCCACTATCATCTGGCGGATTTGACCACTCGATTGCTTTACAAAATGGGGCCTTTGGAAACGGTGACTTTTGCCAAAATAGCAGCTTATCTATTTGGTTTGGCTTGGTGCTGATAAGTGTGGCCGCGGGCCTGTTCAGAGAGAAAAAATGAAATATTGGATGGCAGGATTGGCTTTGGTGATAGGCGCAGTTCTTGCTGTGTGGGCTTTGCATGATCTTAAGGAATCTGGGAAAGCAAGATATCATAACAACGCGTTTGCGTTGAAATTAAGCGGTTATGGCACGTTGTTGGCACGGCTAGGGCAGAAGAATCTCGACCGGGCATGGCATAATGGCGCGGTGGCCGGTGAACTATCCAAGCATGAGCACAAGGAGGGGGACGATCATGGTGATCAGAAGGGTTTAGACAAAGAAGGCAAGGGTGGCAAACTCCATGAAGAAAATGAGGATGAACACGATCATGTTGAGGGGGACGACGATCATGGTGACCAGAAGGGAGGCGGCGGGACGGAAAAAATAGAAGGAGCTTTGGAGTTTTTGGTGGATTTGGATGCGCAGCGTTTCCGTAGAACCAGTCTTTTTTCTCTCAGTGAAGAGCATCGAAGGGCGATAGCTCTTGATATCGAGAAGTTATTATTACGCAGCTATAACATGGACCCGACGGACTATGGAGTTTATAATTCTTATTTTCATTTTTTAGTTTGGCATGAAATGAGAGGGACTCCGGAAGCACGAAAGCATGCGGATGCTATTTCAGAGCACACTTTTCGACTAGCTCTGAGGGAGACGGATAGCCCGATGCCCTGGTTGACGGCGGCAGAGGCGGTGCTTAATCAGTTTTTGCTGGCTCAGCAAGATCTGTGGCGGGCGAATCCAGAGTTGGTGAAAAAGAAATCCTCAGCGATACAGTTGCCTGCGGATGACTTGATCCGTTACCGGGATCGAATGGCCCGTTGCTTGGATCAGTATGGTAAGCTGAAGGAGAAAGCGATTAAAGAGGGGTGGTGGTCGACTATTTCCAAAGATAGACGGGATGAAGCGGATGATAGGGCTTTCACGGCGGGCAAAATGTATGAGCAATTTGACGCAATTCTGAAGCGTTCGGAAAAAACACTGAAATGAAGCGGCAATAGGTACGTTGTAGCACGGGAATGGGTGGATTGAGGGGTATTTAAGAAAAAATAATAAGATTGTTTAAGAAAAAGCTTCCCTTTTCGTTTTATTTTGTTTTCACTCGTAGCAGATGTCCGATTTCACTCATGCCCTACATGTATTAAGCGAAGTATTTACTCACGCTGGGGAATATGATATATCAGACATTCAGTTACGCTCTGACCGTATTCCCTATATCCACACCAAAAAGGGTTTGATGGTGATTCACTCTTTGGGGCAACTTCCTGAATCAGTGGTGTTGAATGTGATTGAGATGCTTTACGCTGGGCAGGATGTTGATAAATACGCCAGTAAGGATAACCAGTTGGTGGGGCAGATGGGGGTGATGAATCGTTTGCAGGAATATAAGGTGGCGGATTTTAGTTGTAATGGGCAACTAATGCCGAATGGCGAATTGAGTGGGCGGATGCGTGTGCAGGCTCATTTGAGCAGTTCTGGTTTGGGCGTGACTTGCCGTATTTTGGCGGATGATATCCCTGATCTCGACGTTTTGGGCTTGGGATCGGATACCACAGAGGCTTTAAGGGGGTTTTTGCAAAGACGTCAAGGTATGGGGCTGGTGACGGGACAGACGGGGTCGGGTAAGTCCACGACTTTGGCGGCTTTGATTGACTGGGTGCGACGGAATTGTGATCGGCACATTGTGACGGTAGAAGACCCGATTGAATATCGATATCCGCATGACATGACGGGATCGCCTCCAGAGGATCAGGACAGGGTGCCTCCAGGGCTGGTGACTCAGCAGGAGGTCGGCAAACATGTGATGTCTTATCATCAGGGCTTAAAAGATGTTTTGCGTAAAGCGCCGCATGTGATTTTGCTGGGGGAGGTTCGTGATCGTGAGACGATGGATACCGTGATTGAGGCCGCACAGACAGGCCATGTGGTGATCACTACCTTGCATACCAATGGAGCGGTGAAGACCATTTCCCGTATCTTGGAATTTTTCCCTCGCGATCAGCACCGTTCGATTTTGGGGCGCTTGAGTGAAATACTGATGTTCATTCTTTCTCAGGGGTTGATGAAGGGGCGTGATGGAAGGGTGTTAAATTACGAATTTTTACAAAATACCGAGTCGTCGGTGCGCTCGGGCATTGCTTCCTACGATGGTGGAGCGAAATCATTGGAAGATGTGATTCGCCAAAGTGGTAATGTTGAGTGGGATGCCAATTTAAAGAACCTTTATGACCAAGGCAAGATAGATTTTGAGACTTTTCAACTGAATATGATGAACCCTGATGATGCAGATTCCAATCTGTTCATTGAGGATGACGCTGCATTTGGTTGAAATTAATATCCGGGCTATTCGGGCAATGGGTGTTGTCTGAAGAATTCGGAAAACAAAAACAAAAAACAAGAATAAATAAAAAAATGAAAGTCCCACAAAGAAAGAAAAATGCAGGTATGACTCTGATCGAAATCACCTTGGTGATCGCTATTCTCCTGAGCTTGATCGCGGTGTTGTTCCTCGGTGTTGCTGCTTATAAAAGAGGTGCAGACAGAGCGAAATGCATTCTGAATATCACCACAGTGCAAAAAACCATGCGTTCTTATTGCAATTTGAATGAGGTGGAAATTGGAGATGCTTTTGTGATCGCAACGATCGCAGGTGCGGGAGTTCCTGCTAAAATGTTGGCAGTGGTGCCTACTTGCCCGGCAACAGGTGTGTATTCGTATCCAAGTGCTACCGTTCCAGCAGCTTCGACCAGTGACGCAGATCTGTTCATGGTTTGCAGCCTGAACGCATCCGATGATCACAAACCCAAAAATGCTGTGGGTTGGTAGAACTAAGTTTGATTAGAGGGTGGCTGCTGCAGCCATCTTGCTAGTTACCTTAATAGCTCAAATTATAACAAGCCGCCTTCTGAAAAGAAGGTGGCTTTTTTTGTGCTTTAGATACCGCTGATCAGCGGTGGTTAAGGAGTTCTGCTGCTTTTTTACTAGAAAATTATTGCCGTTAATTAGCGGGGATTTAGTGCCCATAGCTCTAAATTTAAATTAAAGTTATATAAACAGTCGTGAGGGAAACATTTTTTTATCGCGGAGGGGGTGATTTTTTGCTTTAACTAATTAATCTGGAGGAGCTTTGGCATTGAAAATTGTCTGAGTTATCCAGATTATAAAATAAAATAGATAGAAAAATGAAAATAAGACTACAAAAAACAAAAGCACCGCCAGGAATGACCTTGATTGAGATTACTTTGGTAATCGCGATTTTGTTAAGCTTGATCGCGGTGTTGTTCCTTGGTGTCGCTGCTTATAAAAAAGGCACGGACCGAGCTAAATGCATCATTAACATCACCTCAGTTCAAAAAGTGGCAAGATCGTATGCCAACTTGAGCCAGTTGGCGATCGGCGACAACTTGCTGATCGGTGACATTGCAGGTGCGAATAAGATGTTGGCAAGGGCTCCAACTTGCCCGGATTCCGGAGTTTACACCTTCCAGGCTACCGTGCCAGCCAAGGCTGCGGGAGTTGCTGCTACCGAACTGTATTTATCTTGTTCGCTGGCGACAGCTACAGAGAAGCACGTTCCTAAGTTGTACTCGGGTTGGTGAACTGATTGAAGTTGGATTGACCCTCTAAAGAGAGGGTGGGGTTCTTTTTGAATATTCCTAAAAAAAGCATTTCCATCCTCTCTGAGATCGGGTAAAATTACAACTCTTACTTATGATAGAGTTCAAGCATCCTTCGCAACTTAATCCTTACCAGATTTATCAACAGGCGAGTCGCATTGCCCAAAAAACAAGTCGAGCAAAAAATCCAGACTGGTATGTGATACCTGTCGAGATCCAGCGTCAGTGGCATTTGTGGATAGGGGAGGGAGAGGTGGTCAGCGCGGTTTTTGATAAAAAGGCCGGACGCTGGATAGATGGGCCGGACGTTTCGTGGCTGCTGGGCGATGATGGTGATATTGAGGAAGTGGAAAGTGGAAGGGAGCGTGGTGAAGCGATTAACGCTGCATTGGCAGATGTTTTGCGCTCTAGGGAATTGGGGGGCAAGGTTAAGTCGCTTGGAGTGGTATGGCATGTCGCTGATGAATTTGCTGTTTTGGATCTTTCGCGGGATTATTCCGGGATAGTTGATTTCGAAGAAGTGCAAAATTCTTTGCAAGCCGATCCTCAACTGGTTTTGGGAGATGCGTCTTCAGACCCTTTAACGCACTCGTGGAAATTGATGCCCTATTGGGGGGTCCTGGATGGGGGGCGGAGGAGTGTGGTGATTCAGACTTTGAGAACTCCAGAGGAATTTCTTTCTGTTGTTAGAAACTATGGGGAGGAACAAAATATTGCTATCGTAACAATGGCGGCTTCAGCTCCGTTGGAAACCATGGCTCTGATCCCTCTTTGTTTGGAGGAAGAAGATTTGCAGCGGGGTAGTATTGTGGTTTTGCAGTATAGAGGTTTTAGCGCCTTGGTGGGGCTGGATTCGCAAGGGGAGTTGATTTTATTACGCTCGGTTCAGCATAGAGATGGCGTTGAGCATGTGTCAAATTTGGGAGAAGTGTTATTAAATACCAAAGCTTTGTTGGGAATGGATGAGCCTGTAGTGCACATTTTTCCGATGGTTAAAGGCTCTGGCGTAGAGTCTTTAACCGCAGAGTTAACCCGTTTTTTTATTGGCAAAGAGCCTATGGATATTGGGTTTATTGAATTGGATCAATTGAAAGTGGTGGAGGGGATTCCTGCCTCCAGGATCGAGCTGTTGTTTGGAGATTCCGCTGCAGTTGGTGAGGGGTTGAAAAAGACCGCGTTGTCACAAAATGTAAGTTTTTCTAATTTGCATGAAGGGGGGTGGGCATTGCAGGACTTTGCTCCTTTGCCATTGGAGGTTCAGGAAGTTTACCCTTCTTGGAGGGATTTGCAGCTGCGTAAATGGTTTGGAATGGTGAAGGTCGTCTTGTTGCTGGCGTGTGTGGGGGGCATTGTTTGGGGGGGGATCACTTATAAAGCGGCAACGTCTACTCCTGCCTGGAGTTTAACCGAAGAGGATTCTTTGGCTGTTACGACCCAATCAGCTAAGCTAAATAAAAACAAAGAAGAAATAGATTATTGGGAAAAAATTATGAGAACCCGATCCGAGGGGTGGTCCAATATGGAGCTGTTGTTAAAATTGTTTCCGCAGGACAAGGGGGTGGTGATAACTTCCTGTAAATATACGATTGGCAATTTAGTTTTAGGGGGGGGGAAAAGCAAGGAAGTGGGTGTGGAAAGGCGATGGGATTTCCAAGGATATGCCAAGCCTGCTGCTATTTCTTATTTGAATGATTTAGGTACAACAAAGGTGGTGAAACAGTTTTTCAACGAATTTGCTGAAGACACGGAGGCCGAGGAATTTGATATGACAAAACCGACCCGTACACTCAATGCCAACCTTCAGCGTAAACAAGGAACCTATCCGGTATCGGGAGCTCTGTCGACTGCCGAAGCGGCAAAATATACGATTGCTTTTGATATGAACATTACCCAGATATTTAATACAGGGGATGATTTAACGATTCCTAAAAAGAAATAATTTTAACGTTTGGATAAAACATGTATACAAAATCGATTATTATATTTGGGATAGCTATTCCTGGAGGCGGTTTGTTAATTGCTTTACTGGTGCTGGTGAGCAGTGTGAATAATTTGGAGAAGAAAAGCCAGACTAAGGCGGAGGCTTATCAATCTTATCAAATGACAGTCAGCGGACGTAGGCTCGCACAAGAAAAGTTGGCTGCTCGCAGTGGGAAAATGGATTACTGGAGCCAAAGTATGCGTCAGGGGTTTGTTCAGGTAATGAATGAACGATTGACGACTTCTATGGAGAAATTTGACCCTATCCAATTGAGGTTAGTAGAAATTGGCAGAGGGGGGCAAGCCGGGTTGGCTAAGGGGACAGAAGCTGACGCCTCTTCCATTATGTTAACTTTTGAGGGGGGGTTCGGCCCGATGCAGTCATTGATGGCTGAGCTTGAAAGCCGAATTCCACAATTGGTGTTAGATAGCATCAATATCAGTGTGGGTAAACCTACAGGGAGAGGAGACGAAAAAGGATTGACATTTATTGTGATTTATTCAGCATGGTCAAAGGAATAAGGGGTTCGGCAATTAGTATATGCCTCAAAATGCATAGAAATTTTGATTTTCATCAAGGTGGAGTTAGTGATAATAGCGAGCTATTTGAGGTGATTTGAACGCAGAGGGATATCAGAAAGGTGAGTAGTTTGGGGCATTTTATTTTTGACGTGACCTTAAGTTAACCTATCGGAAAACAGTATTTTTGAGCTAGTGATGAAGAAAAAAAACGGACAATTTTATATTCAGATGTTTATGCTGGTGTTTTTGCTATGCAAATACTCTGCTGAGTCTTTTGCGTTGGATGATCAATCTGAACGAGGGCGCAATCGCGATGCAGAGCATTTCATTGAGCAAGCTGATGCGCGGGGAGAGAAATTGGAAAAGAGATTGGCGGCTAGAAAGCGTCAAAAGGATCCTTTTGGTGCGACTATGGATCCAGCATTGGTGAAAGAGGTCGTGATTGTGCCAGAGGAGGTTAAGAAAGAGCAAAAGGTGGTGAAAATAGTGAAAAAAAAGATTCCTTTGCAGTCGGTGGTAAACAAATTCCAAGTAAACGGTGTGAATGCCAAAAAGCAGATTGTGATGGTTGGTTTCCGCTCATTGCATCGTGGTGATCTGGTAGAAATTAAACATTTGGGCTTGCTGTTTAAGTTGAGAATAGAAAAAATCACTACCAGTGAGGTGATTTTTATCAATACAGCGAATCAAGAAACGGCAAGTGTGCGATTAGGGGTCTATAGCGGTTTAGGCAGTGGAGGGGGGGGGAAGAGCAATCCCTTGAAGAAAAATGTCATCGGAAAGGACTCTCCTTTGAAGATCGAATAAGTTTAAGTTGCCGCAGATCGGTTAAAGTAGGGGGCAGTTTTTTATTCATATTCAAGGAGTTTTTGCAGCTATCACCCTGTTCAGAGCGGACTAAAAGCTTCACAAATAGTGGGCTGACGCTGGGGTGAATCTGCCCAAATTTGTGACTTTTCCGCTAATTTTCACTAGGGGCGGCCATGAAGGTCCGATCTTCGCGAAAAATTCCGCTGGCCGCATGGTTGGAAGCTTCGTAAGCGTATTACCAGGATGAATTTTTCGGCAGGGTGTCTCTCTTGGTGATGTTTCTGAAAGTGATTTACAAGGAGATTGGTGGCAAATTAATAAGTAAGGTTATTTTAAAATTAAATAAGTGCAGGTATTCTCATATTTGAGAGGGAAAAGCCAAAAAAGCGATTGACTTGTTTCGCAAAAGTTCATTAAATACGTCCTAATCTTTCCGAAAAAACTAAAGAATGAAAACTCAGGTGCTATATACTCTAACTACGGCGTTGACGGTGACGTTGTTTCCGACAGCTACTCCAAAAGACCAAGAGGTTTTTGGTGGAGCTTCTTACCAGGCAGATGCCTATCAGTCTGAAATTTTCAACAAAGTCGGTGATGGTAAAGACTTGGGTTTTGCATGGGAGAGCAATTCACTTGATGCAGCGCGCTTGATGCAAGCTGAAGGAAATTCTGGAAGTGACTCGGGTTTTGCTACTCAAGCGGGTCCAAACGATTCAAATGACGACCCATTGGCTTGGGAGGTGGTGGATGCGAGCACAGACAATGGAGTTTCTACTGGCTCTGGGTCGATTGCTGAATTAGCTCAAGCAGCGGTAACGGGTGCTGAAGCAAAAACGGATGGTGCGGCTGAGGAATCAGCGGTCGTCGAAGAGGTGAAAAAACCAGCTGTGCCAGCTGTAAAAACAGATGCCGTCGCTACTCCTCCCGCGGCTAAAACCAAAGCGGTGAATTTATTGAATAAGACGGAGTCATCTATTGCTGACTTGGTCGGAGGAACCGAGCCAGCTGTAGCGGCAGGGGAAGGGGCGCCAGCTACGGTTGTAGCTGGAGATCCTATGGAAGCGATAGACGGCAATGCCGATGATGGTTTTTTCATTCGTGAAGCCCAGCTCAATGATGTGTTCCAGTTTTTGGCTAAGAGCGGGGGTTTGAATTATTTTCACAATGCTGAGTTGGCTGCACCTAGTTATGTAGTGACGGGGCATTTGCAGGACGGTGAGCCTCTTCAGCAAATGGAGGAGTTGGGTTTGATGTATGGCATCACCATTCATAAAAAAGGCACCACGGTCTATGCAATGACGGAAGGACAGTTGGCGCAGTTGCCGACCAAGCCCTTTATGTATCAATTGAAATATTTGCGTCCCGGTGACATAGACCAAATTAAAGCTATTCTACAACCGGTGCTTACGCCTGGACGAGGCACGGTGGACTATGAGACCAAAACAAATACTTTGATTGTTATTGATAATGAGCAGAAAGTGGCGGCGTTGCAGGAGATTTTGAAAGAGCTGGATGTGCCTAAGCGTCAGGTGGCGATTGAAATGCGGATCCTACGTGTGACCAGTGCATCGCAAAACCGGATCGGGGTGGATTGGTCTTCAGTTTTAGGGGATGAAGGCATTGCTCTGGGGGCCAACACGGCTTTGAACAATTTGTTTAATTTGCCGGATACGGATACGGCGACGCAGTTGATCACTTTGACTGACAACAGTAGTTTTGATCAATTGTCAGATGTCACTGATACTTTGACTAGTGATGGTCTGATCACAACCGCAGGTACTCGAAATACCCTGACAGAGACCAATCAGGCTAACGATTCGCTTACGACTAGAAATATAACCAGCACGGGAAGTGGACTGGTGCTTGATGCGGTGGCTTTGAATGCTGTGATGCGTGCGCTTAACCAGGGTAACTTGGCAGAGCAGGAATCAAGTCCGACCTTGATCACTGAAGACAATGAACAGGGGATTATTTCGATCATTGATCGTGTGCCTATCATTGTGGCGACAGTTAATAACAATAATTCAGGTTCAAATATTACCGAGGAGGTTCGTTATCGGGTGGATATTGATGATCCAGTGGATGATCCAGCTAATACCCGTGAGATCGGAGTGACCATGTCGATCACTCCCACCATCCTCCCGGATGGCACCATTCGCATGGTGATGCGCCCTCGTTCGGCACAGATAGTTGAATTCATTACGGGGCAGACGGGTAATCAATATCCCCGTGTGGCTGAATCTACGATCGATACCATTGCTCGCGTCCCAGATGGGTCGAGCCTGTTGATAGGTGGTTTTTATGAACAAGCTAACATAAACTCTGAAACTAAGGTCCCTATTTTGGGAGATATTCCCTGGGTTAATTTTTTCTTTAAATACTCGAATAAAGAGAAAAGAATTACCAGCTTGGTATTCGTAGTGACCCCGACAGCTTACGATGCGGAATCACCCAAAAGAACGATGGAGATGACTAAGCAGCTACATGATCGTCAGGTGCTGCCATTTGATCACAACTGGCCTGATCGTAAAAATCCAGGCTTCAATCATGAAGCTAATTTGGGAAGAACCTTGGGTAATGCATTGAAGCTTTATCCTGAAGTGCCTGAATGGAATCCGCTTGCTGCCGAACATCCTATCAACGAGGAGGTCACATCTGCAGCAGAGGCGCAGCAGCCTCCCGCAAATCACCGCAAGCCGCGCAATCCATTAATTAGGATTTTTGGATTTGGTAAAAAATAAAACTCTCGAATTTCATTCCTAAGCTCCTGATCAATCATGGCTCGTAAAGCACTCTTCGCCACAGATGATCAGGTAGCTGGGAAAAAAATCGGGGAGAATAAAGCTGCGGCCGGAGATCAGGATTCTGCCCAAGATGAGGTTTCGGCAGTTCCTGTTAACAAAAAAAGAGCAGTTGTTGTTGCGCAGACCCAAGCGCAGAGGTGTGCCGCTTTGGGGATAGAGGAGGATTTACTGAAAGCGATTCGTGAGCGCGAAGACCATGACTCGATTTCTAACTGCATTCGTGAGCAAGCGGCCTGTTGCGGGGAGTTGACTTTGCAGTATCTCACCCAAGCCGGGGTAGTGACGGGTGGTGAGGCGCAGTCTATTTTGGAGTCTTATGGGGATTACGTGGATGATGTGGGGGATAGCAAAAACATCCTCGATATTTTGGCTTTTCATATTTGGGTGAAATTGGATACTAAAGATGAGCGGGCTGAAAAAGAGATCCGGGCATTAACTGCAAATCTGTCTTCAGCGGTTGAATCAGGCATTACCCATTGTGTGTTTCCGCATACCAGCGAAACACCTACGGAGTTGTATGAAAAGTTTCCCTTGGCTGAAAAAATCTGCTCCACCCTGATGTGCCCAATTGTGCAGGCACATGAACGCGATTTTGTTAGTGTGGCATCGGTTAATCCTATCACGGCAGCAACGGTGGGTTTATTACTGGAGTATATTATGGAAAGAGAAGGGGTGAGGCCCGTTACTTTTGTATTAACCATGAGCGCTACGGCATGGTCAGCACTGTGTGCCAAGCAATTTGGAATTGAAGCATGAATCTAGAAATCGGCATTACTTTGAATGATACCATCACGAATTCGATCGTGAATCGGATTAGGGAATATGATGCGGTATTAAAAGAGAGGCCCGCCGAAGATGTGACACGCCGTTGTTCATCGGCACGTATTCTCGCTGGCATGGGCAGTTTGTTGGGAATTCCTGTTTTTTTGGATATTAAATCCCTAGTGGATCGCACCCTTTTAGAGCAAAGTGATCCGCAGGTCATGGGGCGAGGAATGTTTATTCCTCTGCAAATGGATGAATTCCAGTTGATGATTGCTGTGGCTAATCCTTGGGATCCTACGCCAGAGGATGTTTGTGCTCAAAAATACCCCCATGTTGAAATAGTCAAGGTGCTAGCGCCGGTGGCTGAGATCAATAAGATTTTGGAATCCGTGGCAAGGAGAGGGGGGCCGGAAAAATCGGATCTCGACTCGATTGAGGTGGATGAAATAGGTGAGGAGATAGAGGACTTTAATGTCAGCATCAAGCATGAAGAGCCTTTGGCCCAGTTTGTGGCTCAGATGATGTCTGAAGCGGTGAGACAGCTGGCTTCGGATGTGCACATCAAATGTGAGAAAGATCGTATTCATTACAGCTACCGTGTTGATGGAGACATGCAGGAGAAACATGACATCCCGGTAAAATTGAAGGATCGTCTGGATGCTTTTTTGCTGAACTTGATGGGCTTGGCGCCGGAGGAGCGATCTAAAAGAGTCGGGATTTCCGGGCGTTTCACTCTCGTTTATTTGCGCCGACCGATTGATATTCGATTTGAGCGTCACCGGACTTACCGCGGTTACCATGTAACGATGCGTATTCTTGATAAGAGTCACTTCGAGGCAAAAATCGGCATGGGTTCGTTGGCGTTTGATGAGAACACTATTTTTGAATTGGATAAAGTGATGGCGGTTCCTGCTGGGATCATTGTGATGTCTGGCCCGACGGGATCTGGAAAATCGACTACCTTGAATGCGATCCTTCGAGAGTTGAATCGCCCTGAGGATAATATTTTGACCTTGGAAAACCCTGTTGAGGATGAAATCGCAGGAGTGATGCATTGTGACTTGAAGAGCCCAACTGAGTTCAAGCCGATGATTGCAAGTTTCATGCGTAGTGACCCCGATATTATTTTGATGGGGGAGGTTCGAGATTACGACTCGGCCGAATTGGCTATTGAGGCGGCAATCACTGGGCATAAAGTATTAACAACGATTCATTGCCCTCGTGCCTCCCAGATTCTTGAGCGTTTTGAACAGATTGGTATTGAGCGCTGGAAAATCGCTCAGACTTTGAAAGCCGCTTGTGCGCAAAGGTTGGTGAAAACACTTTGTCCGTATTGTAAAATCAAGAAAGAAGGGATCACTGAACGTGAACGTAGTATTTACAATGTGGGGGAGGAGTGGTTGAACCGGGAGTTGTATATAAAAGCTCAAGACGGTTGCGCGGAATGCGGGGGGCGTGGGTATTCGGGACGAACCGCTATTCTAGAAATTATACCTATTACGGCAGAATGGTCGGATGCTCTTTCTAAGGGGACTATGAGTCCCTATGAGCTTGAGATAGCTGTAAGGAAGCAGGGGGTTTTACCGTCATTAAAGACAAGTGGGTTGGGGTTGGTGGAGGAAGGGCGAACTGATTTCGATGCATTGAGAAAAGTTATTGATATGTTATCCGAATAAAGAGTATAAAGGAAACGATGAGTGCTTCTGCAACCAAACCTCTAAACAAATCGTCCAGATTATCAAGTACTGCGGCTTCCGCAGCCGATAGTAAAGCCAAGCCAAAAAAAGCGAGCCGGATGAGGCCGAAGGAGCTTATTCGTTTTTGTCGCGGGATGGCTTCGATGCTCAGGGCGCGTTTAACCACTTCAGATGCTTTGAAGTTTTATTCCCAGGGTCATTCAAATCCGCTCTTGCAAAAAGCGTTGGAATCGATTCGCAAAGAGATTGAATCAGGAGCGCCTGCATTCATTGCGTTCAAAAAATCGGGTCTTTTTGATGATAAGATTATAGGATTGATCCGTGCCGGGAGTGATTCGGGGCAATTGGACAAGGCGTTCACTGCTATTGGACAACGGTTGAAAATTGAGCGAGCCATTATGGGGAAGATCAAGAAAGCAACCACCATCCCCGCGGCGGTGATCACGGCTTTGATCGGTATCTTCATTGGTGCCCAATGTAAAGTCACTCCGCAGATCGAAGGTCTATTGGCTGACTTTGATGCGGAACCGGATGCGTTTTCAGCCTTGATGTTTCAGATCAGTCATGTGACGAGAAAGGTGTGGCCCTCCTTTGTAACGATCGCGGTTATTATTATTTTGATATTGACGTTTATGCGACCAGTTAGAAATTTTATTTTGGCCTTGATGATGTCTAAAATGCGCCTTTTACGCACCATGATTATGGGGCTGCGTCAGATGAATTTTCTGGGTTCCTTGAACATGCTGCACGCCAATGGGATCACTTTGGCGAAGTCGATCGAGACGGCGGCTGAATCGGTGAAAAATACGCCTTTATATGATGAATTGATTGAAGCGGGGAAGCGCTATAAGGAGACAGGTATTCCCTTCTCCGAGGCGATCAAAAAGTTTACATCTTGTGATCCTCAGGTGTCGCATATGATCAGTATTGGCGAGAAGTCTTCCTCTTTGGTTGATCAGTTAGACTTGTTAACTGAAATGTATGAGGAGGATACAGCGGCAGCAGTTGAGACTTTTACCGCGGTGGTGAACATTGTGGTGTTGATGATGGCTGGGGTTTTGATCTCAGTGGTCTTTATCGGGGCATTTTTGCCGGTATTCTTGATGGGGCCGAAGTTGATGTCGTCGTCGATGTAGATTGAGCTATTGATTTGCTATGCAAAAGACGAAATTTGATCACTGGTTGCACCGAAAATATGTGCACGTAATTAGGATTTATTTTAATACTATGCCAGAGTCGCTCCCTGCTGGTCTCGAGTTACTTGAGGCGGGTGAGGAGGGCGGAGGGCGATACCGCTATCGTTGTTCCACGCGATCTGAGGAACTAGCTCAAGATGTGTGCAATTTGTTTTTGGCTGAGAACATCACTTACACCTCTAGAATCGATTCCATAGACACGCCGTTTGCTCGTTTTGTGGGTAACGAGCAGCGTAGCGTGACGATGTTGTTAGTTTGGATAGGGATATTTTTTATGGCTATATTGTTCTTTTTCTCAGGAATCACTCAAACCGCTCTATCTATTATTATGCAGGATAAAGATGCGGTTAAAGCACAAGACCAGGCTAAAAAAGAGCAAAGGTTGAGAGGGATGTGAATAAGATAAGCTGTGATTTGTATGTAGTGTAAATAAAATAGGGAGGATAAAGAAATGGTTGTGACTGAAAAAATAAACAAAAATAGCCGGGCATTGACAATTATTGAGTTGACCGTGGTGCTGGCAGTATTGCTCATGTTAGCAACGATGATTTTCATTTCCATGGCAGGGATGAAGGACTGGAAAAAAGCAAAACTAGCAGGAGAAAATTTGCGGGTGGTTTATCTTGCTCAGAAAACTTATCTGGCAGATCATCCTACGGATGCGGTGACTTCATTGGATGCAACAAAACTGGCGCCTTATTTGGTTACTGGTAACGGCACTATTCCAACCATCGAGAAGCTGGATGGTTCGGAGGTTACTATTAAGTTGGACGTTATGCCGCCTGTGGTGTCTGGTTCTTATGATCCTTCGGGGAGAACAGATGATGGTTTGTGGGATGTGGGTAAACCATAGAGGTTACACGCGCGCAGGCTGTGGTTATAGAATAACCCTAATCAGGGATATGATTAGGGTCGGGGTATTTAGTTTTTATGGTAAGCTGATTATTGAAAGCTCTCTTGATCGAGAAGATTCTATGTCCGCTATTGTTCCTACCGTTTTTGGAGTTGAGCGTATAGCGCGAGGAGCTCAAAGCACCGGGAAACATTGCATGTATATTTATGAAAGTTGGCAATCCTGTTAGTCACACTTCGTTGGGCAATGAGGGGCGGGATTTCCAAGGTCTTCTTCTTTTGGTTTTATTCGTTTCGGGGTTTTGCTCGCTGACCTATCAGGTGGTCTGGTTAAGAGAGTTTCGCTTGTTATTTGGGGCATCCACACCTGCGGCATCGGCGGTATTGGCTACTTTTATGGGTGGGCTCGGATTAGGAGGCGCTATTCTCGGGAGAAAGGTTGAAAGATCGAAGAGGCCGGCGCAATTTTACGGGTGGGTGGAATTTGGTATTGCAGCGACCACATTATTGACTCCCTTATTATTACTGTTGTGCCGCAAAGCCTATATCGCTACGGGAGGTAGCATGGTGCTTGGCGGAATCGGTAGTAGTTTACTTCAGATTGTGCTTACTGCGGTGGTGATTGGCTTACCTTGTTTTTTGATGGGGGGAACCTTGCCTGCAGCCCTCAGTTATGCGCAATCAGATCAAGATGAAAAAAGGGTGATAACGTCTGTTTTTTATGGAGTGAATATTTTGGGAGCTTTATGTGGGGCTTTTTTGACAAACTTCGTGTTACTTTATTTGTTTGGAAATTTGCTGACTTTGATCATTGCTGTGGTTTTAAATTTTTTAATAGCGATTGTGGTCATCGTCATTATTGCTAAAAATGAAGACGAGCGTGAGACAGGTGAAAACGAACAAAAAGAGCAGCAGCAGGCCTTGAATGCTGGAAGGCTTGAAAATGAAGGCATCCCTTCCCGGCTAGTTTACGCCGTTGCTTTTTTATCAGGATTTGTATTTTTTGTGGTTGAGTTGGTGTGGTATCGTGTTTCGATTCCTTTGTTAGGGGGGTCTGTATACAACTTTGGTTTGATTCTTGCGGTTGTATTGGGGGGGATGGGATCGGGGGGGCTCATCTATGCTTTGTTATTGAAGTATATAAAACCGACCCCCACTCTGGTCGCAGCGATTTCTTTGTTAATGGCCTTGTTTTTGATTTTGCCTTTTAGTTGTGGTGATTGGTTTGCTTATTTCACTCTTGCGCTTCAGTCAGCCACATTAGGCTTTCCATTTTCGGACAAGGTCATTTCCTGGACATTGATCACCATGGCGTTGGTATTCCCCGCGTCATTGTTTGCGGGTATGCAGTTTCCTGCCTTGATATCCCTTTTAGGAAAAGGGGGGCATGGCGTCGCTCATCAGATCGGCAATGTCTACGCGTGGAATACAATGGGAGCTATTTTAGGTTCTTTACTCGGCGGATTTGTTTTTATCCCGATGTTTTCTTTAGTTGGAACTTGGAGAGGGATTGCTCTTTTATCCTTATTGTTGGCGGGATTGATGTTGTTACCTATGTTGAAAAAGAGGGAGCCGGCAGCCCAATTTGGACAATTGGGGCAGATTGTTCTTTTATTTGGCATGGCACTGATTGCTTACATCGGATTAACGAGTGTTGGGCCGCAATCGTATTGGCTGCAAAAAGCAATCGGTTTTGGTCGCTCTGAGATGCCCTCCAATGCTTCAAAAGCTTCCCAGATTGACTTGTTTCGACTAAAAAGGAGGCAGGTGGTTTCTGCTTTTGATGGACGTGAGGCATCTATTGCGATTATGGATGGTGGAGGACTGTCCCTGTTAACCAATGGGAAAAGTGATGGCAGTGCTCTAAAGGATGCGGGAACTCAGGTGATGCTGCCGTTGATTCCTGCTTTACTTCATCCAGGGGAGGTAAAGAGAGCTTGTGTGGTGGGTTTGGGGACGGGGAGTTCGGCGGGTTGGCTTGCAGCGGTGCCGTCAGTGGAGCGTCTGGACGTGATAGAATTGGAGCCAAAATTGTTCGATCACATTGAGCCTTTCAGTCCAGTGAATCGGAATTGTCTTAAAAATCCAAAAGTTAATCCAATTGTTGGTGATGCGCGTGAAATTCTTTTAGTCAAAGGTGAGAGTTATGACTTGATTGCTTCAGAACCATCCAACCCACATCGTGCCGGAGTTGCTAATCTTTATACTCAAGAATTTTATCGAGCTGTGTTTGATAGGTTGAACTCGGAAGGGATATTTGCTCAGTGGTTACAGGCCTATGAAATAGATAATGAAACTGTGTCTTTGATTATTACAACTTTGGCCTCGGTATTTCCTCGGGTGGAGGTTTATCAATCTTTGCAAAGCGATTTGATATTTGTGTGTTCAAAAAACGAAAAACCCTGGGATTTGGCAAAGATTCGGGCTCGGGTGGGTGAGGAACCTTTTAAATCTGCTTTGATGTATACGTGGGGAATTCAATCAGCTGAGGGTTTATTATGTCGCAGCATTGGCAATAATAGAATGATGCAGGAAATTGCCAATAGTTATGGTGAGATTAACACCGACGGGCATAATCGCTTGGAATTTTCCCTGGCTCGATCGATTGGGAAAAGAAAAAGTTCAGAAGAATCATTGCCTAGTGATAACATTTGGATATTGGCAATTCAGCATAAATGGGAATTGCCGCCTTTAACCGGGGTGTTGGATAGAAAGCGAATGAGAAGGGCTATGGTGGGAACTTTGATGGCGGTAGGTAGAACGCCGGATAGAATTTTTATCGATCCTGAATCCGGCTGGTTGACGGAAGAAGATTTTAAGCTTTACCATTTTTTACGGAGCTCAAAGTCACAGCCAGAAAAATTCCTCGAGGAGTGGGATTTCCAGCCGCAGAATTGGCTGGAAATTCACATGGAATTGAGAGCGCTTGCTAAGGCTGGTGACAAGCGATTTGAAGACCGGGCGGAGAAAATCAAGGGCGAGTGGCCAATAGATTTTTGGGCGCTCAACTTGGTTTATTATGATGTCATCGGCGACCGGAGCAAGGTTATAGAGATGAGTCTGAAGTTGCTGCAAACGATGCATGAAAAAGCCTGGTGTCGCTTGGCCAGTATTGAGCTTGCTTTTACTCATTTAGGCAGAGTTGTGAGCAGCGGCAAGGGGATCAATGATGAGCAGTGGGGAGCTATGTTTGAATTGTTGGAAAGTTCTTTTCAAATCAGTTTGGCTGAAAATGCGAGGTTGTCATTGCTTGTTGAAATATCGCGACATTTGACCCCAAAGCAGCGTTTGAAAGCGGTCGAAGAATTTGGGGAAAGTTATCCTTTTAATCTAGTGTTTTTAAAATTTCGCAAAGAAACGTTTGCTGAATTATCTGACCCGAGATTGACAGAAGCGGAAGCTGAGTTGGAACAATGCCGTAAGTGGCAATGATGAAAATGGTATTAGGAGTGAGCTTGAGTGGGGAGGATGGCTTCCTGCCGTTCTAGGTGCTTATCGGCGATGTCTTGCAGTTCTTGCAGGGAGGCGACTTGGGAGAAACGTTGGCGCAGGGGTTTACCAGCGGGAAAACCTTTGGAGTAGGCCATCAGGCGGGAACGCATGGATCGCAGGGTTTGTAATTCGTTGCCGTAGCGCCCCCACTCAATGCTGAGGCTTACGTGGCGTAGGATGAGCTGCCACTGATCATTCAGCGAAATCGGGGTAGTAGGGGTGACGGCGGCTGGGCTTGACGGAGAATCGTTAGCGTCATTTTGTTTTTGTAGGTCGAGAGCTGCGCGGACTTCGCGGAAAATCCATGGTGAGCTCATGGCAGCGCGGCCGATCATCACCGCACTGATGGCGGTTTCTTTTTTGCGGCGTAAGGCGTCGGCGGGGCTGCTGATGTCTCCGTTGCCTATGATGGGAATATCCACTGCGCGGGCGCAGGCATCAATGGTGTCCCAATCGGCTTCGCCTGAGTAACCTTGTGCGCGGGTGCGGCCATGCACGGCGATGGCCTGGATGCCATTATTCTCAAGGATACGACAGACTTCTGGGGCGTTGATGGACGAAGCGTCCCAACCGATGCGGATTTTGGCGGTGACGGGAACCCGCTGACCTATACTGGCGGCTACGGTTCCGGCGACTTCGGCGAGTAGCGGGCAGTCTTTTAATAAAGAGGAACCGCCATTGCGGGAAACTACTTTTTTGACCGGGCAACCGAAGTTCAGGTCAATGAAGTCGGGCTGTTTCCAATCGATGATTTTATGGGCAGCTTCGGCCATGCGTTGGCCATCGGCGCCAAAAAGTTGGATGCCGAGCGGGCGTTGTGATTCGTCAAATTCGGTGTATTTGCGTGTTCGTTTGTCAGCCTGGAGGATGCCTTCTGCGGAGACAAATTCGGTGGTCATGACGTCGGCACCCATTTCTTTGCACAATCCACGGAAAATGAGATCGGTGACCCCGGCCATCGGCGCGAGATAAAGTGGAAATTGATCGTTTTGAAACCAAGGCAGCATCATCAAAAAACAGAAAAATACGGAAACGGCTTTTGCCGCGTTTCAATAGAACAGGCTTTTATATGTGGACGCGATTGTGCCTCACAAAAAATATACAAACCTTCAATGGATTGAAGGTCAAGCGGAAAGCTGGAAGCGAATCCTTAGCAGGGTTGAAAGCTTAAGCGCTGGCAAACTCGGCAGCGACTTTGGCTGGACGCTTGAGTTTGTCTAGTACCTCTCTGGTATTGAGGCGATTGACTGTAGCTTCATCCATGCCCAGTGCGACCAAACGTCTGCGTTGTTCGAGACGGCGACGGGTTTTGGCTGCACCACTTTTACGCGGGCGGGTCAAATGCGTTTTCAGGTATTTTCTACGGGTGCGCATGGTTCTTTAAAAGTTGGAAAATAAAATGATGGTGAAGTGCGTTTTCAGTAGGGAGTGGATTCTCCGTGCTTGAAGGCAGTTGAGCTCCCCGATGAAAAAGGCGTTCACGAATAGACTGATTTAGGCCGCAGGTCAACTGCTTTTGTCAGCAAGGGGGCCTGAATTGTGAAATATGAAAAAAATGCAGTAAAATGGGGACACCGCTTGCCAGCGGGAAAGGCTCCGCTATATTCGCCGCCGAGACGCTTGTCGCCCAACTATGGTTGGTTGATGAGCTTTTCGGGCCTATAGCTCAGCGGTTAGAGCAGGGGACTCATAATCCCTTGGTCCCTGGTTCGATCCCAGGTGGGCCCACTTGATTATCAACGATTTACATAGATTTTAGAGGCTACTATTCTAGTTGCCAGGTCAATAATAGGTCAATCTGGGAGCCTGTTTTCAGGGGGCTCAAACACAAAAGCAAGTTGACTCGTTGTTTTGATTCCCCCCCCCCCAATAAGGTGGAAATAGAAATTTGTAGAAGCGGTGAGAAAAAGATAAAGGTGGGAAATTTCGCATAATCCCTCATCGCCGTAATAAACGCGATCCCTTCTTATGCTTGCACGCGTAGATTGAGGCTGTCTGTTGCCGGGCGCATTACCATTTGTTGAATGGTGCACTCCCAAGTCAAGGGCTCGCCACGCAACAAGCGGAAACCGTCCTTGAGATTCTTGTGTCCTCCTCGTTTCAAGCGCGATCGAAGCCTGTAAAGACGATCGCAGTCTGTGTCCGCACCACAAATCATGTTGATATCGTCTCCTTCCTCTGAACCCTGAAAGTGATTGGTTTGAGCAAGATAGCCTGAATCAGAAGAATATTTGTTTTCCCAGAAATAGTTACCAGCATGTTGGATCAGGCATTGTTGTTCGCGTCTTGTTCCGATTATATGAGAAAGAAACGGTGTCATGGGTTTCCATTTTCTTAAATTTTTTCGCAGGGAGTCGTAGCTAAACGAAGTGTCACAGGCATTGCGAAGGTGCATGCACGCAGGGTGAGCAAGCGGTGAGATCATTTTTGAAGTGCACGGTGCTTGGTTCAATGTGACCGCCCATGAATTTTTGCGGATGGCACTTAGGACTCCTACAAAACCAAGAACTCCAATGCTACGGTAACTTTTTCCTCTTTTTGTGATTTTCAAGATTACGGTGTAACGACCGAGACCTTCGGGCTATGTCCCATCCCGGGTGGTAGTATTTAATTATCAGTCACTCAACATCAAATGCTATTTTGAATGGGCAGGTAAAGTGTTCGCAGGCTTGAAGGGGGTAAATGAGAAGTTGGATGAGGGGATGGAATTGGTGCTGGATCTGGGTTTGGAAAAGTTACAAGCAGAATGCGAGAGTTTGTTTGATGAGGTGCCAGTGGAGCCGGAAACGAGAATTTTACAGCAGAAAGTATTCCTATTAGATGGCATCCCTGTTAGATACGAATATTGGGGGTGGGAGGGCGTTTACGCCAGAAGCCTGGTATTCAAAAGTTCGGAGGTGGCTCACCTTGATGATCGTGAATTGCGTAAGTTCATTAATGAAAACTCAAAAGTCGAAATTGATGCGAGTTGCACTTACTCGCGAGATAAAAATGGATTTTGTTTTGTGAATTACGATTTTGACACTGAAAGCGCGGGTTGAATTAGGTTTGAATGTCG
>JAJRVS010000169.1 GCA_024277195.1 Verrucomicrobiota bacterium
CACTCGGAGCGCACCTATTTTGCCCCCGAAGCCGACCTGCTACGTGAGTACCTCGGCGCTCCCGATGACGAGATCGAATGCCCGACGCCAGCGCAAAAAGACCTTTTTGGTGAAACCCGTCGCCGCGTGCCTGCGATGATCGACATCAAAGCACCCGTCCTGCTCGGACCGGTGCAGAACCAAGAGCATCACATGAACGGCATCGTTGCTCGACGCAACAACTTCAACGAACCCATCATGGGCTTCCTCGAAGACGCTTTCCAAGAATTTGGCGATCTCACCGGTCGTTATTATGGTCCCATCACCAAATACAAAACGGACGACGCGGAAACGGTTTTTGTTTCCATCGGTTGTGCTGCAGAGAACTTGGAAGAAGCCTGCGACTACCTGCGCGACCAGCGCGGCGCCAAAGTCGGCTCGATCCACATCAATGTCATCCGCCCCTTCCCAGAGGCAGCGATCATCGAAGCGCTGCGTGGCAAAAAACACGTCATCGTTTTGGAAAGAACAGATGAAGGCATGGCTGGTGACAACCCGCTCGGCCGCGACATCCGCACCGCTTTGTTAAAAGGTCTCGAAACCGCAAAATTCGGCGGCACTCGTGCGGCAATGACGATGGACGAAATGCCTCGCATGTTCCGTGGCTCCTACGGTGTAGGCTCTCGTGACTTCCGCCCAGAGCACATGCTCGGCGCTTATGAATTCGCCATCGGCCAGACCAAGCGCCAAGACGGCCTCGGCGCTGAAGACGGTAAATCATTTTTCGTGCTCGGTTGCGACCACCCCTACGCGGTCAAATCAAAAGAGCTTCCATCGCTGCTGCCACAAGGCGCTATTGCGGTGCGCTTTCACTCGATCGGTGGCTGGGGCATGATCACCACGGGTAAAAACCTCGGTGAGATCATCGGCGAGTTTGGTGACTTCATCTCTCATCGCGATCCTGAATACGACGAAGGTGGCACGCTGATTGAGAAGCTCAACATCATGGCGAACCCCAAATACGGTTCGGAGAAAAAAGGTTCGCCCACCAACTACTTCTTGGTAGTAGCTCCCGAACGCGTGCGCGTGAACTGCGAGCTCAACCATGTGGACGTGGTGCTCTGCTGCGACCCCAAAGCATTCACCCACACCAACCCACTGGCGGGTATCAACAAAGGCGGTAGCCTAGTTTGGGAATCCAATGACGACCCTGCTACAGCATGGCAACGCATCCCCAAACAACACCGCGAGTTTGTTAAAGAAAACAACATCCGCATTTTCATCCTACCAGGTTTCGACATTGCTAAAAAAGCAACCAGTCGCCCTGACTTGCAGATGAGAATGCAAGGCAACTCCTTCCTCGGAGCTTTCTTCAAAGTATCGCCTTTCCTCGGTGAATACAGCATCAGCGAAGAGCAGTTCTTGCAAACCGTTCGTGCTCAGTATCAGAAGAAATTCGGTCGCTTTGGTGATGCCGTGGTCGACTCCAACATGACCGTGATGACTGAAGGTTTCGCCCGGGTGCAAGAGATCAACTACGGTGAACTCGAAGACGCAGATACTTCGAGCATGCGCCTCGCACCACTTGCCCCCATCGGCAATATGGAAATCTTGCCAACCGCAGGTTGCAACGTCTCCAGCATCAGCACCATCTCCACACCCGAAGGTCAACCAGTCAAAGATCCCATCAAAACGATGGCTAAATTTGATTCGGAATACCGCAGCGGCCTAGCCTACAACCAACCCGCTGGCCCACTGGCAGCTATGGGAGTGATGGCATCAGGCACTGGAGCGACTTCATCCAAGTATGTCGCTCGTCGTGAGACACCAATCTTCATCGCTGAGAATTGCACCCAGTGCATGGAGTGTATCACCGCTTGTCCCGATACCGCCCTGCCCAACACCTCACAGAATATCGCCACCGTGCTGACCACGGCTGCGACCAACTATGTGAGCGACGCCGCTGAGCGCAAAAAGCTGATCGCTGAATTGCCAGGCATCGAATCACGCGCTCGCGAAGTGATGACCGCTTCCGTCAATGCCAAAGAAAGCCTGCCTTTCAAAGACATCATCCGCAAGGAGATCGAAGGCATCAATGGAGCCGTCGCTGCAGAGAGCAAAAATCAATTCCTCGCCATCATCGACAAATTGCCACTGGCATACAGCAAGGTGCCAGCCATCTTCAAAAACGTCGAAAAGAAAAACAACGGCGAAGGCGGCCTGTTCTCGATCTTCGTCTCCGACCTTTGTAAAGGTTGTGGCGAATGTGTGACCGAGTGCGGCGACCACAACGCCCTCGTCATGATGCCTGATACCGAAGAACTCAATCAGGACATGATGACCTCGCAGATCTTCTCGCGCATGTTGCCAGAGACCCCGCAGAAATACCTCGGTCTCTACGACAACGAAGCCCCACAAGATTCTCGTGCAGCCGCACTGAGAAATCACCTGATGGTGCGCAGCAACTACGAAGCCCTGGTCTCCGGAGACGGTGCCTGTGCCGGTTGTGGTGAAAAGAGCATCCTCCGTGCACTCGCTTCAGTGACCGAAGCCTACATGAGACCTCTCTATCATCAAAAGGCTGATCGCCTTTATGAAAAAGCCGGCGTTCTGCTGACAAACGGAGTCGCCAAACTTCAAGCGCTAAAAGCTCAAGACGAAGAGCAATACACTCGTTACAAACGAGCCTTCGCTCAGTTGATCATGGGCCTCGGTGGTGAAAACACAGAAGACACCGACCAACGCATCGCCAAACACGGCGACATCAGCGATCAAGAAGTCATCGACGGCTTGTGCGCCGTGATGAACCAAGACGCTTACAACCACAAACGCCTGCAAGCCAATGACGGTCGTGCCGCCAATGGCATGTCAGTGATGACGATGGGAGCCAGCACCGGCTGTAACACCGTTTACGGATCCACTCCACCATCTAACCCGCATCCTTACCCTTGGATGAACTCACTCTTCCAAGACGGTTCTACCGTTTCCTGGTTGCTCGGTGAGTCTCTCATCCTTCAGCACTCCCGCCGTTCGGTGGCTCCTGAAAGATTGTGCGACTCCTTACTGGATGCCGCCGCAGGTGAAGACGTGATGCCAGAACAAACTTACTGGGATCTCACCCGCCTCAACGATACGCTGATGACCGAACAAGAAATCCGCGAGTTGCCAAAAGTGTGGATCGTCGGTGGAGATGGAGCTTTGGGAGATATTGGTTTCCAGAATCTCTCAAAAGTGATCCTACAGAATCGTCCCAACGTCAACGGCATCATGCTCGATACCCAGGTTTACTCCAATACCGGTGGTCAGAACTCCGATTCATCTACGATGCTCGGCGGTTATGACATGAACCAGTTTGGACGTCAGTCCCAAGGTAAGTTGATCGAGAAAAAGAATGTCTCGGAAATCTTAACCGCCGGACACGGATCGCCTTTCATCGCTCAGGTATCGATGGCCAACTCAGCACGGCTTTATAAGTCCATGCTCGACGGCCTTGAATATCGCGGCACCTCCTTCTTCCAATGTTATACCACTTGCCAACCTGAACACGGTGTAGGTGACGACATGTCAGCGGAACAAGCCAAGCTCGTTCGCGATTGTCGCGGCATGCCCGAGTTTGTATTCGACCCGCAAGGTGGTGAGCTTTCTCAAGAGTGTTTCGATCTCAAAGGCAACCCCAGCCTGAAACGCGATTGGTGGGAAGCCAGCTATAGTGACAAAAGCAAATACAACTTCACCGTTGCTCATTGGGCGATCACCGAAGCTCGCTTCCGTCGTCACTTGAAATTGATCAAAGAAGAGGAAATTTCCGATTACACTTTCTTTGATGACATTCTAGCCCGCATCTCGCAGGACGACGTCGTGCATCGCCGTGTGTTTGATACCGGACACCGCAGTTACGTGCCTGACTTTGAAGTCTATTTCAAAGCAGAAGTGGACGGCAAATTCCGTTACTACTCCGTATCACGTCAAATGGTGCTGTTCGCCGTAGAACGCCGTAAAGCGTGGCGCATGTTGCAAAGTAAAGCCGGCATCCAAAATCAGGATTACGCAGCGCAGCGCGCTTTGCTGAAAAAAGTCGATGCTGGAGATATCTCCTTGCAAGACCTACTCAGCAATTCTGGCGGATTACTGCAAGCCGAAGCCGATACCCTGAGCGCCAAATAAATAAAATTCGCGACCTCCGTCGCTACAAAATCCCAAGCCCTTCCGGTCAACAAAACCAGAAGGGCTTTTTTGCAATCAACTCTCACCCCACCCCCTCACAAGAACATTTTTGCTAAGGGTGTCTCCCTTTAAATTTGACCGCATCACAAACTTATTTCTATGAAACTTTCTCTATATCTGATAGCTTGATCCAAATTCATGGAAGAACAAATTGCAGCATTGATCGACCCGATTTACCGTGCCAAGGTGTTGCGGGCAAGAGAAGCCCCCCTTTCAAAAAAAATGGGCTGGGGGGCCGAAATGTTTGCAGAAGTTCGTGGGCGAATGAAATCAGGGATCCGCATGCAGTTTCCTGAAGCCGACGAAGAAGAGGTTAATAACATTCTATTAGATCGTCTGAACCGCCTTACCCGTGCCGAGGAAATGGGGATCTTTAAACCCGCAAAATCCCCATGAAAAGCGGCAACGAAGCTACCGCAATCACGGTCGATGCCTTTCGTGCCCTCGATATTGATTTTTTCCTTGCAGGTTCCTATTCTTCCAATTTCTACGGTATTCCGAGAGCAACTCGCGATGCCGATTTTGTGGTTATTCTGTCACAGCCCATTGAGACGATTGCCGCAGAACTCGGAGAGGAATTCATCCTCGATCCCCAATCTTCTTTTGAAGGCATTACCGGAACGCGAAGGGATATTTTCAACTTGCCTGCGATAGCTTTCAAAATTTAAATTTTTCAACTAAGTGAGGATCCCCATGATCAATCAAGATTCGCGCGCCGCCTACCGGTTTTTGATGAACTAGTTAATCGAGAGATATTCATTCCTACTGCAGAAGATGTGATTATCACAAAACTGCGCTGGGAAAAAATTGGGAAAAGAGGGAAAGACGCCACAGATGTTCGCGATGTGATCACTGTGCAAGGCGACGCCGCTTTAAACTGGAAATACATCCATCATTGGGCAAACGAACACGGCACGCGTAAACTCCTTAATGAAATCCGTGCGTCTATCCCTCCCATTGATTGATTGATTGCCGAATACCCTTCGGAATAAAACCTGAAAACTGCATTCCTCGCTGCCCTCGGATGACAAAAATGCTGCAGTGACTCTTTCCATTGTTTTTTCGGCGTGCGATGCCATGTTTCATCAGTTTAACTGGCTAGCCTTTTGCTGATAATCTGAAGTTCCAGCATGGGGTTTTATTGCCACTTTTAATGCAAGCATCCACACCGACAGAACCTAGCTCCACACCGACGCGACAAGCGCCGCCGCCTACATACGGGCATCGTCGCCAGTCCATCTGGCGCAGGATCGTTCGGCGGTTGACCCGCCGTAAGGTATCGCGCACCGAAGAGAGCATGCTGCCGGTGTTAATCCAGGTTTTTGCAGGTTTCAGCAAAATGGATGGTCGGGTGGATGAAGCCGACATTGATTCAACCCTCGGTTTCCTCCGCTACGATTACCCGGAAACGGTCTATTCCGAACTTCGCGAGCTCTACGCCCGCGCACTGCACGAATGGCAGAATCTCGATGAGATCGCCGAACACATCGCCGAGCGCCTGCACTTCGAAGACAAAATCCTGCTCGGGGTGCAGCTCTATGTATTGATCTCCCGCGCCGACCTTCAGAAGGAGCACCTGATTTCTTTTTATCAGTTCATGACCACTCTGGGGGTCGCTTCCGAGGCCATCGCGCTGGTTTACCAACTTAATACCAGCGACCCCTACGCCCAAATCCCCGATGATTCCGACGGCAGCAGTCAACCGCTGGAAACCCTGATCATTGGCCGCAGAAAACCAGCCGACGTAGTGATCCCTTCGATGTCGGAGCATTGCTCACTGGCCGCATTCCGTTTCCAAGAGCTGATTTTATTAAAAAACATCGGCAGCGAGCCCGTCATCGTTCGTGGCCGTTACATCCGCCAAGGTGAATTCTGCCGCATCTACGAAGGGCAGGCCATTTTGCTGGCCGAGGTGGTGCTCGATTATCACGACATCGTTTTTTATCTCAACGCCAAGAAAAACGTTTCTTCGACCCAGCTTTTTTTGTCAATTGATCACAATAACAAGAGCCATTTCATTGAAAAATCACGCTCCAAACTCAGCTATCTGGAAATAAAATTCGGTCTCGACATCACTGTCAAAGTGCTGCGGGACATGGAAGCGTCGATCAATACCGTGCGCCTGCATGAAGGCATCACGATGGAGGTTAATCTTAATGATAAGATCTTCTTTGACGACCTGACTGAAATTGCCGTTTCGGATCTCAGACGCCGGGCGCGAGAACTCGGCGGACGTTTTGATCTGCTTCCCAATCGTTCCGAATACCTGGTTTCGAACAATCCCAACATGCTGCGTGAAGGGGACATCCTATTGTCCTCGGGTTCGATCGGCGAATTGTTGTTACGCATTCGTTGTGACTACGCCGCAAAGTCAGGCGAACTGGAAATCCTGGCCGCTGATCGCCCGATCATGGTTGGCGATGTCCCCGTTCGTGGGTCCACCTATTTGCGCGACGGGGATACCATCGCCATCGGCGAGGGCCAATACCTTCGCTGTCACTTCAGTGACGGCATCATCGAAGAAGAGCATAACATCATCAGCTCGCTGCAAGCGAGGGACCTGTCCCACAGCTACGACAAAAAAACCACCGCTCTCGACAACATCAGCTTTGCGGTCCAACGCGGTGAAATGATCTGTGTCATGGGGCCCAGTGGTTGTGGCAAAAGCACCCTGCTCAAAACTCTCGCAGGCCAACTGGAACCCAATAACGGCAAGATATTACTCAACAGTGTCGATCTCTACGATCACCACTCTGATCTAACTTATTATATATCCTACATCCCCCACGAAGAGGCGCTCGACCCTCTGCTCACAGTCGAGGAAAATCTCGACACAGCAGCAGCCATCCGCGCACCTTATTTCACCCGCGCCGAGCGCCGCCGCCGAGCCGATGCCAAAATCGTTGAGCTCGGGCTTAGTGAAATGCGTCACCGCCTCGCCGGAGACGCCAGCACCAAACACCTTTCCGGCGGACAAAGAAAACGGCTCAATGCCGGGCTCGACATGATCGGCATCTCTGATGTTTATCTCTTTGACGAACCGACCTCCGGCCTGTCATCCAAAGACTCCGAACACGTATTGGAAGTTATTCGAGGGCTCACCCATAACAAAATCACTCTGGTCAGTATCCACCAACCCAGCAGTCGTTTGTTCCACCTTTTTGACAAAGCCCTGCTGCTCGACAATGGCGGCAAGCTGGCTTTTTTCGGCACTCCAGCCCAAATGCTGACTTACTTCGCCGAAGCCCGCGACCAGGAAGGGGTCGCCCCCAATGCTTTTGCCGAACCCGATGCCAGCATGGCCTCTCTGCATTCAATGGAAAGCTCTCAAGCTGATCCGCACACCCCTGCCCACACCGCCCGCCAGATTCCGCTCACTCCCGATTTTATTTTTGATATCCTTGAAACTCCCCTACGCGATTTGAGCGGAGACGTCATCTACGAACCCAATGACCGAGGACAGCTCGCCCCAGCGCGGCGCTTCAACCCCGACTTCTGGCGTGACCGCTTCCAGACTTACCGCTTGTTAGCGGAAGTGCACCAGCGCCAAATCGAACCTGATGCTTCTGCGGCCTCCCACGCCCTTACCCCCCCGCGCCGCCCCAAACGCAATATCTCGGAAGAATGGGTGCATCTTGCCAATCAATTCAAACGCGCTTTCCTGAGCAAATTACGCAACAAAGCCAATCTTGCCACTACCCTGCTCGAAGCTCCTACCTTAGCTATACTGGTCGCCACAGTGCTGCGTTATTCCGAAGAAGGACACTACAACTTCGCCTCGGCTTTCCACATCCCCACCTACCTCTTTTTGACCCTGGTGATCGGCCTCTTCCTCGGCCTGACCAACAGTGCTGAAGAAGTGATCCGTGACCGTATTTTACTCGAGCGCGAGCGCAACCACGGCATCCGTGTTTCTACTTACATTCTCAGCAAGGTTGCTTCCTTGGGATTTTTCGCCTTGTTACAATGTGTGATCTATCTACTGATCGGCAACGCCATCCTCGGCATCCGCGACATGTTCTGGCATAATTTATTCTGGATGTTCTCCACCTCATTTGTCGGCATCACCATGGGGCTGTTCATCTCCAGTCTGGTGAAAACCTCAAAAACCGCAGTCAACATCATTCCCTTGATCCTAATCCCCAACATCATCCTCGGTGGCGCTTTGATCAAATACGAAGAGATGAACAGCGGGCTAGATGTTTTCCACAGCATCAGCAAATGGCTCGGACCTGAACACGACGAACCCGCTGTCGAGCCTTCAAGCAACCTGCAAGTGCCTGCGATTTGTAATGTCATGCCGCTGCGCTGGTCCTACGAAGCCGTGATTATTGGCCACGCAGAACGCAATCCGGCCAGCGCGCTGATTAATGATATCCAGGACAAACTGGATTTTTTCATGGCAAAAAAAGAGCTGACTCCCGAAGAGGAAGTGGAACTCGACCAAGCCAAACAGGCCCTGGCCATCGTCTATGGTTTGTCCGCCACCAGCGCCAAAAAGGTAAAAAACAAACTGAAACACATCCGACGGGCGCTCAAAGCAGGAACGCTGGATCCCAAAGACTACGCCACTGACCCCAAACTCGCCGCCAGTCACCAACTGGTTTCTGCCGAAGACATTTACCTCAATGGCAAAGTGCTCGATTTGTTCAATCGAGCTGAAGTCGAAAAACTCGATTACCGCCAGAACGCCCCACCCAATGTCTTTTTCGGCTCCACTAAACGGCTGACTTTCCCAAGCAGAAGCGGAGAAAAAATCTACACCTTCGACACCCTCAAACTCAACGCCCTGGCCATGGCCGCATTTGCCCTGATCGGCCTGATCTGTTTGCAAATCAGCCTGACTCGACAACTACGGAAAGTTTGAAGCTTCTACCGTTCACCCCTGCCCGCTTCCATTGTTCGGACAAGTTCGCCTTTCATCAGCGCTGATTTTTCAACTTGCAAAGGGGCAGGAGTCACCACCGCGATACACAATCTGCCCCCGGCGCTTTCACAACGCAGCACTCCCAGCCAGCCACCTTCTTCTAGGGGTAAATTCAACGCCCCATCACGGGCAAAATCTGTTCGCGCCTGCACTTGCTCAAGCACACTGGTCAGCCGCATCGCCGAGTCCACCATCGCAGAATCTCCACTGCCCCCCCCGACCAGATCCCGGTGCAAGAGGGTGTATCCCTGACTATCAACGATCACCAAACGTGAAGCTTCTGCCAAACCCATCGCCCACGATGCAAATGCATCAAGCCGGGTTCTCAACGGTCCCTGCGGCACTTCAAAACTCCCGCCGCTCGATTCTCCAGCTTGCCCCTCTGCAAGACTTTGATCATCCTTACCCACTTGCTCGTCGGCTATAACCGGAGGGATGGCCGTAACCTGCGAAACCGTATCCGCTGGCACCAAATGCCGCCGCTTGAGAAAACCGCTCTCCTCTGCTCGCAAACGAACCGCAGCCAAAGCGCGGGCCGCCCGCAACACCGGACCTTCATCCGACTCGGCTTTCACTTCCGTTGCGGCAGTGGCCAATGCCGGTGACGGCTCAGCCACCGACTCAGGACGATACGATATCGAGGCCACCTTCTCAGACTGCTCCGGCACAGGATCCGACTGCGAAGGTGAAACCTCGGCAGAAGTAGGAAAAGGCGCCGCACGATAAGCCGCCGCTTGATTGATATCCAGCCCCTGCTTCGGCAAACCGATACTGGACACATCCTCCGCCAAAGAACGCCCGCTTTCAGGCTCACCCGCAAGCTCCGGCTCCGCCGGCAACAAAGCATCAGCCAAGCGCTGCATCTCGGACTGGTCAATCCATGAGTCGAGTGTATTCGTTTTCTTCTTCTTCACTTTCGAGTCCCAGTTCGTTCTCCATCTCCGCTGCCAATTGATCAAACACCAATGCCGTAGCCGTGGGTTTTTTATAAAGTAATCCCAAAGGAACCCCCACGCGACTGGCTTTCAAAAAATCAATCGCCCGGGGAATGCGGGTATCGCACATCAGTTGATCCGGTAACAACTCGCGAATCTCTGCCGCCAGCTCAACGCTGTCCGTTTCGTCCTCCTGTAGCATCGTCAGTAACACACTCGCTCCGGCCTTTTGCCCACGCGCGCCCTCCATCCCCACCACTGCTTTGAGCATCTGCGGAATCGAGCGCAAACTGAGCGGCTCCACCTGTTGCGGCAACAAAACATGATCAGCAAAACGAAGCAGCTCACCGGTGATCCCATACACCCCGGCCGGGGTATCAACGATGGTCAAATCAAAACCGCCACCCTCGATGCGATGAAACAACTCCGTGATACGTCCTCGTGAGGAAGAAAATAAAGTGCCCTCGTTCCCCATTCCTTCGTAATACAAATCCCCACCACCCGCAGGCAGCAAACGATACTCCGGCAAACGAGTAGGCAGAATCAATGAATCCACCTCGGCGCCACTGGTCAGCACATCGTAAAAACCACGACTGGTGCGGGCTTTTTCGCTCAAAGACAAACCCACCGAACCCTGCGGATCGGTATCCATCAACAGAGTTTTCCAACCACGACGCGCCAAAGAGTAGGCGAGATTAATCGCCACCGTCGTTTTCCCGACGCCTCCCTTTTGACTAGCAATGACGAGTGTGATCACAATAGATAATATTTCAAACCCCGCTTCCGGCAAAGGCTCTATTATATTGACTACAAAACGGGGGAAAACCAGCCCGATTTTTCCGCTCTGGCAGAAAGCTTTCACTTTTTCGCTGCTTTTTGTAACGAAAAGGATTGTCGTCGAGCAAGTTTCTTCGTAAACTCATGGGTTTTACCTATTTGCATCTACCGAAATTGAAATCATGACGAACCAAAAATCACGCCGTCTCCGCATTGGCCTTGCGATCTTATTGACCACCCTGGCCTTGCCCTTGTCATCAAGCTATGGCGACATCGTCACCTTGAAAGATGGCAAGAAGCTCGAAGGGGAAATCACCATGGAAGCGGATGATTTCATAAAACTTGAGCTGTCCCGCTCCGGCAGCATCAAGGAAACCAAATTACTCAAACGCTCTGACATTGCCACCATCGCCAAAACCAAACCGGATGCCCTGGCTTTGTCGAAAATCAAACAAGGCCTGCCCACTCCGTCATTGATGACCTCGTCATCTTATCAGAGCATGATCCAAACCGGCCCGGAAGCCTTTCTCACCGCTTACCCGGACAGCTTGCACAAAACCGAAGTCAAAAAAATTCTTGAAGAACTTAAAGCTGAAAAAGCCAAAGTAGACCGGGGAGCTATCAAACTCGAAGGCGAATGGATCAGCGCCGAAAGACGTCAAAACTTCAAAACTTTGATCAACTCACGCATACGTCTCTATTCGATGAAACAAAAAGCCGCCCGCCGCAACCACACCGGCGCCATGCGTGACTTCCAAATCATCGAAGAGCAATTCAAAGGCACTCCCGCCTACCCCGAGTCGATAAAAGTGGCTGCCGCCATCCTTCCCACCTACGGACAACTGCTGACTCGCCAGCTCAAGGATGCCGAATTTCTCAACAAAAAGCGCGAAGCCGATATCAAACTGTTGCCTCCTGAAAGTCAGGCGCGCACCGAAGCCGCCTACAAAAAAGAGCAGGACCGTTTCAAAGCCCTGGCCGAACAGGAGAAAAAAACCGGTATCAAATGGAGAAGTGTCAATCGACGTAACAGAGACAGCATCGAACCGATGATCGATACCGTCAGAAAAGAAATCAGCCACTTGCAGAAGATCGATACCAACAAACTTGTCGCACAAGCGAAGCTCTTGGTGCGGATAGATGAATTGATCGACGAGAACAAACTCAAAGAAGCCCAGGAAAGCCTGGTCGAAGCCGGCGGAAAGATCTCCTCTGGAAACAGGCAGTCATCCGGTCGTAAAGGCAGCAAAACAAAATCCACCTACAGCGCTGACCTTTCCAAAAAGATCGCTTCCAAAATCCAAAGCGCTAAAACTGCCGCCGAGAACGCCACAGCCAATGCCCAAGCCAAGGCGGTCGCCGCTACGATCACCGCAAGCTCTAAAATGGAGGGTGAAAAAGGAGCCGAAGCTATCGCTGAAGAAAAGTCAGCCGAAGACGCCATGGCCGCTGCCATGGCTGCCCGGAAAAAAGCAGCCGACGCAAAAAAGGGGAAAGCTGCCGCCAAAACCAACCCTAAAAAACCTAAAAGCACTAAGAAAAAACCAACAACCAGCGCACCGGTCGCCAGCAGTGATGGCGGTGGTGGCGGAATTAATTTTCAATACCTCTTGTTTGGTTTTATCGCAGTCATGGGCATCGTCATCGTAGTGATGAAAAAAATGGGCATTGGTGGCGGTAGCGGCGGTGGTGACGAATAACACACTTTTTTAATCACTTCCGAGTCTCTGCATAAAACCTTGTTGTCGGGCACTGTTGCTAGTAACAGTGTGCCCACAGCACATTCTGACTTGATAAACCATGAGCACGCAGCCACGCACCGCCAAGATCCACCGCAAGACCGCCGAAACCGAGATCACTATCTCGCTCGATCTCGATGGCACTGGCCAATCAAAGATTGAAACCGGCATTGCCTTTCTCGATCACATGCTGACGCTGTTCTCACGCCACAGCCGCATCGACCTCAACGTCGATGCCAAAGGCGACATCGAAGTGGACTTCCACCACACCGTCGAAGATACCGGCATCGTGCTCGGCCAATGCATCAAACAGGCTCTAGGTGATAAAAAAGGAATTTTCCGTTATGGTTCGGCACTGTTGCCAATGGACGAAACCCTGTGCCGAGTCGCACTCGATTTCAGTGGGCGCCCCTTTCTCGAATACCGGGCGCCCGAAAAAGTGGATACCATCGGCAGCGGTTTCCCCTTCACGCTGGTCGAAGAATTTCTGCGTGGTTTTTCTTTTAATGCCCTGATCAATCTGCACATCGAACTGCTCTACGGCCGTGATGCCCACCACATGGCTGAAGCAATTTTCAAAGGCCTCGCCCGCTCCGTCGATCAGGCGATCCGCATCGATGAGCGCATCGCCGGAACGATTCCCAGCACCAAGGAAATGCTGTAGTTGCTCTGCGGCGACCACCACCAGATCCAAACATGAGCTTAGAAAGCACAGGCATCATTGACTACGGCGCGGGCAATTTACTCAGCGTTCACAACGCCCTGAAATCACAAAACATCCCTGCCCGCATCGTCAGCTCTGCCGATGATTTTGCTGGGCTTGAGCGATTGATCTTCCCCGGCGTGGGCGCTTTTGGTGACAGCCTGCGTCATATCGACGAGCAAGGCTTGCGCCAACCCCTGCTCGATTGGCTGCAAGCGGACAAACCTTTCCTCGGCATCTGTATCGGATATCAGGTGCTGTTCGAATCCAGCGAAGAAGCTCCCGATGTCAAAGGCCTCGGGTTCCTCAAAGGACAAGTACGGCGCTTCCCTTCTGATCGGCAATTAAAAATCCCCCACATGGGATGGAACCAAGTGGCCTTCAGTGACCGCGAAGACCCGCTATGGAAAGGCATGCCCGACGATGCCCACTTTTATTTTGTCCACTCCTACTACCCAGCTCCCGAAGATCAAAGCCTGATCAGCGCCACCACGGAATACGGTGAAAATTTCGCCTCTGGTATCCGCAAAGGCAATGTCTGCGCCGTCCAGTTCCACCCCGAACGCAGTCAGGAACTCGGACTGCGTTTTTTGAAAAACTTCGTTGAAGCTTGAGGTTCACTTCCCTTCCACCGCGATCAACTTCTTATACGTTCGCACAAACATCGCCCCATCAGCAATCGCCGGCGTCGTTCGACAGAGCTCATCTAAGCGGTTAGTTGCCAGGTGTTTCAATTTATCCGCCACAGCGATCACATTGATATTGCCGCTTTCATCGGCGCTAAAAATACTCTTGCCATCACTCACCGGCGATCCAAAACAGGAGCCCTCCACACCCGGCACCCGAGCCTTCCACAGCTGCTCGCCTGTCGCAGCTTTGACACAAGTGACGATGCCCGCATCGTCCCACAAATAAGCCAGATCCCCCACCACAATCAAACTGGGAATATGTGGCACATTGCGCTCGATGCGCCACACCTCTTCCAGTTGATCCCCCTTCAGGCGCATCGCCACACAATGTTTCGGATTGGCGGTGAAACCACAGGTGCCTATGATCAAATCCTTATAAACCACCGGCGAACTGATCGCGCGCTCATTGACATCGGTATTAAACACACTTTTTTCCGCCACCACCCGCCCGTCCTTCGCATCAACCACCGTGAAGCCATGTTGCCAGTTCACAAATACCAACAGCTTGCGCCCTTCGGATTCCATCACGCAGGGCACCGAGTAAGACAAACGCTGACTGCGCCGCTCCACTGTCCATTTCACTTGTCCCGTATTGGCATCCAATGCGATCAAATTTCCACCACCCTTTTCCTGATCATTATTGAGCACCACCAGATCAGCCAATAAAATCGGAGACGCTGCAAAACCGTGACCTCCGGAAACCGGGCCCAAATCGGACTGCCACAGCTTTTTGCCATCATGGGAAAAAGCGGCCATGGTCAGTTTTTCCGGAGTGCCCCAAGTAAAGACCACCCGTTTGTCATCCACCGCCGGCGTGGTCGATGCCGGACTATTAAAACGATGCCCCTTGTATTTTGCATCCTCCACGATGATTTCCTGCTTCCACAAAATCGATCCGTCTTTGCTACTGACGCACATCGGCAGCCAGTTTTGCGGCTTCACCGCAGCCACCTTTTTTTTCACCACCGCCAGCGCCTTCTTCTTTTTGCCCTTTTTCTTTTTCGGGCGCGGCGGCGGTTCGCTCGCCGCCAGCAAAAACACCCGCTCACCCCACACCACCGGCGAACCATGCCCTACCCCGGGCAAGTCTATCTTCCAACGAAAATCCGCCTCACTCCACTCAGTCGGAATGGTCATCCCTTCGCTCACCCCAGAACCATTCGAACCCCGGAAACGAGGCCAGTTATCAGCCACCGCAGCCTGGGTAATCAGGCCAAATAACAAAACCCTTAGAAAAATGTTTTTCATGATTCAAAGCTACCGATTTCTCCCCCTCACCACAAGATACGCAATTCAGTTATTTTGCCTTACTTCACCCCCATCAAATCGTGATCTCGTGTGCCACCTTGCCACCTTCAGCTCCAGTAAGACGATGATCCCGCCCCGCATGAGTGTATTTCAACTCATTGGAAGACAGCCCCATCAAATGTAAAATGGTCGCGTGCAAATCACGGAAATGCATTTTGCCATCCACCGCACGTGAACCGGTTTCATTGGTTTTGCCATGCACAAAACCACCTTTCACTCCCCCTCCCGCCATCCAAAAAGTGAACCCGTTGGCATTGTGCCCCGTTTCATTTTTTCCATTGCCCGGAGTCAGCCCCGGGCGTCCAAACTCACCACCCCACACCACCAACGTTTCTTCTAGCATACCACGTTGATCCAAATCCTCGAGCAGTGCCGCGATCGGCGCATCCGTTGCGGCGCAGTTGGCTTCCAGATCCCGACGATGATTTTTGTGCTGATCCCAACTGCCATGATTCACTTCAATGAAGCGCACCCCGGCCTCGGCAAAACGTCGTGCCAGCAAACACTGACGACCGAAGTCGGTGTCCTTACAGGTGCCTACGGTCTTCTGCATTCCCACCCGATAACGCTGCAAAGTAGCCTTCGATTCCTTGCTCAAATCCAACAAGTCAGGAGCCGTCATCTGCATCCGAAAACCCAGCTCCATCGACTTGATCACCCCGTCGAGCTTGGCATCACTCGGTCGCCCCTTGAGATGATTGCGG
>JAJRVS010000170.1 GCA_024277195.1 Verrucomicrobiota bacterium
ACGGAGTGTAGCGGGCTACACGACTGAGCGAGAACGCTGATTTGACGGCAAAGATCCCGGTTTCTACCAGTTGGCGCGGAGCGCGTCTTTCAAAAGCCTATAGACATCCATTACGATGATATAACTGTGAAAATGGTATGATGCCTAAAATGCCGCCCTTTCAGGGCTTATGACTCCGACCATGTTTTCCCAGCGCTTCGCACAGGGCTATCTCATATAGTCCCTTCGGGACATAATACACTCAATCAAAAAATCGAAACTTCCCTTTTAATGCCCATCACCTCTGGCACCAACGGTGACCAATGATACAGCCCAGCGGCAAAGCCCTGGGTATCATAACGCAATAAAATCCACAGCCCTGAAAGGGCGCAATTTCCTCACACCCCTTATTATCTTTAAACCCTCCGGCGCCCTCCTTGGGCGCCGAAGCCTAGGCCTAGCAGGCCGAGTGAGAGATTCTTCTCGCTATTTTATTCCTCTTCACTCGCACTATCCGTATCCAGAGAATCCTGTGCGCCATCATCGCTGACCGCAATTTCACCACCTTCAACATCCACAACTTCTTCACTGTTCTCTTCAGATTCATCCTCTTCATCGACGATCACTCGTGCGACATCCTGGATGATCTCCCCCTCTTTCAGGTTCATCAGCTTAACCCCCTGGGTATTACGTGAAGTCGGGCGCACACCGTTAACCTTGAGCCTCACACTCTGTCCGGCACTGGTCATCACCATCAGTTCGTCTTCTTCACGCACCACCAAGGCACCGACCACTTTGCCGGTTTTCTCAGTAGTCTTCATCGTGATGATGCCTTTTCCTCCGCGAGTCTGAATACGGTATTCTTCAAAAGCCGTGCGTTTACCGATACCTCTTTCCGAAGCCACCAGCAACATGCTTTCCGAATCCACCACGGCCAGAGTCACCACATAATCATTCTCCTTAGGGCGGATTCCCCACACCCCTCGTGAAGACCGTCCCATGTCACGCACGCCCTTTTCGTGACAGCGCAAACTCAAACCTTCATGGGTAACCAGAATAATCTGATCATCGCCATTAGTCAGACGAACATCGATCAACTCATCCTCCTCTTCAATCTTAATCGCAATGATGCCCGTTTTACGGATATGGCGAAAATCTTTCAGGTTGGTCTTCTTGACCCGACCCGTGCGCGTGGCAAAAACAATATGAAACTGCTCCACAAAGGTCTTGTCCAAATCACCACTCGGATCTCCCTCGATCCGCAAAGTCGAAGCAATGGTCTCGCCCGACTGCAAATTGAGGAAGTTTTTGATCGAACGCCCCATCGAGGTACGACTCATTTCAGGAATGCGGTACACCCGCTCGACATAAGCCCGGCCGGTATTGGTGAAAAACATCAAATAATCATGGGTCGAAGCAGAGAACAATTGCTCGACAAAATCATCTTCATCCTCCTCGGTCTGCGCTCCACGGGTCACCATGCCTTTCAAGCCTTTCCCACCGCGTGCCTGGGTGCGGTATTCGCTGGAAAGCGTGCGTTTGATGTAACCCTTGTGGGAAATCGTGATGATATTCGACTCATTGGCGATCAAATCGACAATGTTCATATCCCCTTCATCGATACCAAAATTCGTCTTCCTAGGTGTCGCGTGTTTGTGTTTGATCTCGTTGAGCTCATCTTTGATGATCTGCAACACCCGCTCTTCGCGAGCCAGAATATCAAGCAAGTCCTTGATGTCATCGAGCACCGCATCATACTCGTTTTTGATCTTGTCCTGCTCCATCGCCGTCAACTGATAGAGACGAAGCTCCAGAATCGCAGTGACCTGGCGATCAGTGAAAACGTAACGGCCCTGTTCAATATTGAGGCTTGGCTGATTCCTGATCAAAATCCCCAACTGCTCTGCGGTTTTGGGATCAAAAGTGTAAGCCTTGATTTTTGCCCTGGCGATGTCGCGGTTTTTCGAATCGCGGATCATATGGATGAAATCATCCAAGTGATCAAGCGCCAACAAAAACGCCTCCAAAACCTCAGCCCGATCTTCCGCTTTGCGCAAAAGGTAACGGGTGCGTCGCAAGATCACCTCGCGGCGATGTTCGATATAACAATCAATCGCATCCTTCACCGACAACAGGCGCGGACGTCGGTTATCAATCGCCAGCATGTTGACCGAAAAGCTCGATTCAAGTGCGGTGTGTTTGAACAAATTATTCAATACCACCTGCGCCCGCGCGTCACGTTTCAAGTCAATCACCACTCGGGTGTTTTCATCCGACTCATCACGAATCGCACTGATTTCCGGCAGTATTTTCTCATTAACCAACTCCGCAACTCGTTTAACCAGAGTCGCTCGGTTAACATTATAAGGAATCTCCGTGATAACGATCTGCTCACGCCCTCCTTTGTTTTCAACGATCTCCGTGCACCCGCGAACCTTAATACTACCGCGCCCCGTGGCCATGTAGCTCTTGGTGCCGCGCATTCCCAGAATAGTACAACCCGTTGGAAAGTCAGGCCCCTTGATGTAGCGCATCAGCCCCTCGTCGGTGATCGCAGGATCATCAATCGTCGCGCAAATCCCGTCGATCACTTCACCCAGATTGTGCGGAGGCAGATTGGTCGCCATGCCCACAGCAATCCCCGTTCCGCCATTGACCAACAGGTTGGGCATCGCTGCCGGAAACACCGTCGGCTCGGTTTGAGTTTCATCATAGTTAGGGACATAATCAACCGTATCCTTGTCCATGTCCGTCATCAGACACATGCCGAGATGAGTCAGACGGGCCTCGGTGTAACGCATCGCAGCGGGGGGATCACCCTCCACCGAACCGAAGTTCCCTTGGCCGTCGATCAGCGTATCCCGCATCGACCACGGCTGCGCCATGTTGACCAAGGTTGGATAAATCGTCGCTTCACCATGGGGGTGATAGTTACCCGAAGTATCACCACAAATCTTGGCGCATTTACGATAATGTTTGCCCGGCGCCAGACCAAGATCATTCATCGCATTAAGAATACGTCGCTGGGAGGGTTTCAAACCATCCCTCACATCAGGTAATGCACGGGAGATGATCACCGACATCGAATAGTCCAGAAAGGACTTCGACATTTCGTCGGCCACATTGATTCTCTCAATGAACTCTTCCTGAGGTGAATTATTTTCAGTTTCTTCGGCCACAATAAAAAAATTTCAGTTATATAAAATTGGTAAAAATCAGCTCACTTCGAGATCGCTTAGATATCCAGATTCTGCACATTCAGAGCGTTATCTTCGATGAATTGGCGCCGAGGCTCCACCACATCTCCCATTAGAATCGTAAACATGCGATCAGCTTAGACCGCGTTTTCGTCATCAAATTGCACCTGCAATAATTTACGTGCACTCGGATCCATGGTGGTCAAATACAGTTCCTTGGCGTTCATCTCACCCAGCCCTTTGAATCGCTGCACCTGCATCCCGCGGCGACCAATCTCCATGATAGTATCGAGAATCTCCGGCACTGAAAAAACAGGGATCGCTTTTTCCGAATCCCCCTCGCCCTCCAACACTTCGAACAAAGGACTGTCCTGCGCAGAAAAATGATCGATGCGCAAACCCTGCGCTTCCAATTCCATCAGAACCTTGCCAATCGATCGCGCCTCGGGCACTTCGATCAGACGTGCTCTGCGAGTCACCCGCTCTTCGATGGATTTTTTCGGGGTTTCAGCCGCATCTTCGGCTTCTTCACTTGTTTCATTTTGATCGCTTTGATCATCCGACTCATCCTCGGCTTCTACCGCAGGCGCACCGAATAACTGCAAATCGGGGTTCTTCTCAGAAAAATCGCGCAAGGCTTGTTCATCAAGGAAAAAATCTAGCTGGACTTCATTGCCCTGCCTGAGCTGCACCATGTATTCAGGCAATTTACCCGCCTTAGGATCACCTGCCGACAGATAATCTTCAAATTCCCCGCCATTTCGGGCGATCACATCACTGAATCGTGATAACCTGCCAATTAACGTTAAAATATCGCCCAAGTGACTCGAATCCAACACCTTACCGTCAGACTTATTTCTCAGTCTCACATCTCCTGCACCTAATTCAACCAGGATACGGTTCAGCTCCGCGTCATCTTGCACATACTGTTCTTTTTTCCGCCGGGTGATTTTATACAGCGGGGGCTGGGCGATATAGAGGTATCCCGCACGTACCAAATCCAGCATCTGACGACAGAAAAAGGTCAGCAACAAAGTTCGAATGTGAGATCCGTCCACATCAGCATCTGTCATAATGATGATTTTGTGGTAACGGGCTTTCTCCAAATTAAACGAGCCCTCCATCTCGCCACTACCGATCCCTGTTCCAATCGCCGTGATCATCGTCTGGATCTCCTTATTTTGCAATGCTTTGTCCAAGCGCGCTTTTTCGACATTGATAACCTTACCGCGCAGTGGCAAAATTGCCTGAGTGCGTCGATCCCGACCTTGTTTGGCCGAGCCACCAGCGGAATCACCCTCCACTATGTAAAGCTCACTCTCTGCCGGATTACGACTAGAACAGTCCGCTAGTTTTCCGGGAAGGCCGCCGCCGGTAAGCGCCGACTTACGAACCGTTTCACGCGCCTTACGCGCCGCCTCGCGTGCCCGCGATGCTGTCATCGCTTTACCTATCACATCCTTGGCAATGCCTGGATTTTCTTCAAAATAAGCTGACAAGCCTTCGTAGGCGAAAGAATTCACCAAGCCTTCGATCTCGCGATTAACCAGCTTGTCCTTGGTCTGCGAACTAAAGCTTGGGTTTGGCAGCTTGACGCTCAACACACAAACGATTCCTTCACGACAGTCATCCCCGTTGATCGGCGGATCCTTTTCTTTCTGTAAATTGTTAGATTTGGCGTAGGTATTGATCGCCCGCGTCAAAGCCGTGCGCAATCCCGTCAAGTGAGTGCCACCGTCCCCATTGGGAATCGAGTTGGCGTAACACATGATCTGCTCATTATAACTATCGTTATACTGAATCACCAGATCGACATAAACCTCGTCCATGCCCTCCTTGGTTTTCACTTCGCGTTTGCCGCCCAGACAAATCGGTTCGATATGCACCAGCTCTTTGTTTTCGCCAATCTGACGGACAAACTCCGCGATCCCCTTTTCATATAAAAAAGTCTCCTTACGCGGCGATTCCGCCCGCTCATCAGTAAGCACAATCTCCAAACCTGCATTCAAAAAAGCCAACTCGCGTAAACGAGTGGTGAGACGCTCGAATTTGAACTCGGTAGAAGTAGTAAAAATAGTCGAGTCTGGCAAAAATGTAACCAGCGTTCCGGTTTTGCTGCCCTCGGGAAGCTCACCGATGACATGTAGCTTTTTCTTGGTAGCGCCACGCTCAAAAGAAATCGCATGCACCTTACCGTCACGATAAACTTCCGCCTTGAACCACTCCGACAAAGCGTTCACACACTTGGCTCCCACCCCGTGCAGACCACCAGAGTATTTATACGCCCCCTGGCCGAACTTACCACCGGCGTGCAAATTGGTCAGCACCAACTCGATCGCCGGCATGTTGAATTTTTCATGATGATCAACGGGAATCCCGCGTCCATCGTCCAGAACCGAAACCGATCCATCCATGTGAATCGTCACTTCAATGTGTTCACAATACCCCGCCAGATGTTCGTCAATCGAGTTGTCTAAAACTTCAAACACGCAGTGATGCAAACCCTGCTCGGTTTTTGGATCACCGATATACATCCCCGGGCGTTTGCGAACCGCCTCCAAGCCTTCAAGTTTGTCGATCTGCGCCGCGCCGTATTCCTCGGAACCTTTTGCATCCACGTTGCCCTCAACACTTTTTGAAGTGTCTTCCGGGATATGCACCGACTCCTCCCCAGGGATCTCTTCCGGTGTGTTTTCTTTCGATTCAGAGTCAGCCATATGGATTGTTTTACTCGCCGGAATCCTCGTGCTTTTTGCAGCTCAAATTCCAGACTGGTTCAAGCCTAATATTTAAGAGAAAAAGCACCCTTTTGCAATCATTCAGACAAGGACATATCAGGTATTTTTGCTGTTTTTCGCCTCTCAGGGAGTAAAAGCGCGAATAAAGCCAAATTCTCCCCAAAAACATCTGCCGGGAAGCATTTTTTTCTTATGACATCGCCAACAGTAACATCGAAATTAAAATCCCATTATGCACGCTGTGGGCGGTCATCGAAGCGATCAAGGTGCCTCGCCATTCACGAATGATGGCAAAACCAAAACCCATCGCGGTGAGCGCGGGAACCGCCACCCAACCCTGCGGATGAATCACCGCAAAAATAAAACCACTGGCCAAAGATGACAGCACAAATCCCCAACGTTTGCGAAACACCCCGTAGAGCGCACCACGAAACATGGTTTCTTCAAACAAGGGCGCCAAGCCTGATGCGAGGAAAAGCACCCCCAGTTTGACTTTCCAATCCCCTTCCGCCACCCACGCCACCACCGGGTGAGTGACCGGATGCCCAACCGTTTCCGCAGTGACCGCTTCGGGGGCACTGCCCTGGCTCGCCAGCCAGGCGGAAAACAGGGTCAATATCAAAGTGGTAGCGAAACCCAGCGCAAACACCGGCGCCATGGCCATATAACCCACCAACCCGGCTCCCATTTCACGCACGATGCCTTTGCCTCGTCGCCAGCCAAAACCATGCAAAACCTGCTTCCAGCTCAAACCACGAATCCGTGGCCAGAAAAATGCGAGCCCTATCGAAACAAACATCCCGCCAATGCTGAGCATAGGATGCACCGTGAGACTCAAAAAATCGGCCAGCACCATCACTGCCAGATAGAGCGCAAAAGCGGCAAGAAAAGGCGTTGCGGGGATTTCCGCAGAAACACCTACCATGGTCAGTTTCCCCTGTTTCATAGCAAGTAAAGCCGCCACCAACAATCCTAGTCCCAATAATGCTCCCAGAAACACTACGAAGAAAAGAAAACTGGAGACAAACACCATCGACACGGCCTGCGCCCTCAAGTCCGCCGCCTCTTGTACCCCGGCTTCCCCTTCGACAGCACCGGCGGATATTAAAATGCTCCCGAACCAACCCATTTGTGAGCGAACCAACTGCTCACCTTCATCGCCCAATTGATCCGGGTGCTCCAGCGCGATGTGCGCCTGTTGCAACAATTTCTGATTATTACTCTGCGCCGGTTCTTCTGCTTGCTCCATTTTTTTTAATCGAGCTTTCACCAAAGCCAGCGCACGCCACTTGCCATTGCCTTCCGGATCGAGAAAAAAACGTATCGCCGCCACCGCGATCGCGGTCCGGTCACCCACCGCCCAGACCTCCATCTCAGCGAGCTGTCTCTCCATATCCTCGGAGTTAAAAGACGCAGCTCCTATCAGAAAACGCCCCTGCAGTTCCAATACAGCCAGCGTTACTCGTTCATTATCCGTCGTGCTGGCTTCCGGTGCCCAATCCTGCCACGGCGGTTTTATGATCAATACAACGCTGGCAAAAACCAGACACCACCACAGCACCTGGTTGATTTTACCACCGGAATCAGTCACCACTGGGTTATTAAGGAGAAACGTCGTAACAATGCAGCAACTCCTGGTCGCGCAGGTAAAGCTTGCCATTTAGCACCACAGGATGCGCCCAAATGCGCCCCTTGGGGTTACGGTTTTCGCTTTGCGGCTCCAGCTTGAAGCTGCCCAGTGACTTGAAAGCCTTGGGAGAAGCTTCTGCCAGCGTGATGGTTCCGTCGGCTTCGTTCACACAAATTAGCTTGCCACCTGCAGCCGTGATCGCCCCTTTCATCAGCGGTCGGTCTTTTTCGCTCCACACCACTTCGCCCGTTTTCCAATCCTGACAAATCAACCCCTTGCCGCTCGAAAAGCCATAAACGTGGTCACCGATTTTCACCACCCCGCCATGGTGGTTTTTCATCTCCTTGTTATCCCACACATCACTGACCGAATTATCCGATCCGATTTTGATCAACTTGGCACCCGCACCGTAGTCCGAAGTGATATACACATGCTGGTCAGCATAAATAGGCGTTGGGATCACCGCCGTTTTGCCTCGAGGCCATTCGGATTCCCACAAAAGCTTGCCGTTGCTGGCATCCACGCCCACCACTTTCGACTGGAACAAACGAATATACTGACGCCCCCCGTTAAGATCCGCAGGTACAATCGAAGCGTATTCCGCTTTGCCCGCATCAAATTCACTTTTCCATTTGGTTGCTCCGGTCTTTTTACTCAAAGCCACAATCGGAGAGTCTTTGCCCCCTGGTGCCACGATCAGCAAATCGCCATCAACAAAGGGAGATTCCGAGTAACCCCAACCTCCTGCAGAACCACCAAAGTCATCTTTCAGGTTTTTGTCCCAGACTTTTTTGCCGTCTTCCGCTTTCAGACAGATCAAAGTCCCCTTAGGTCCCAAGGCGTAGATGTGACCATCATTAAAAGTAGGGGTTCCTCTGGGGCCACCTCCCCAACCTGCATTATACCCTTCTTCATCATCTTCCCCGATATCGGATGCCCACAGCTCCTCACCCGATTCCGCATTCAAAGCGATCACCGTCAACTTTCCGTCGCGTGATCCCATGGTGTATAGTTTACCCCCGGAGATGGACGGTGCGGTGTAACCCTGCCCGGCATTTTTATACACCCACAAAAGCTTGGGCCCCCCCTCCGGCCACTTTCTCGACACTTCTTTATCAGGAGAAATATTCGATCTGTCTGCTCCACGCCACTGAGGCCAATCGCTGCCACCAGTCTGCCCACCACCACCGGAAGCCTGGGCTTTAATGAAATCCTGATCCGCCTGACTCAAGCGGCTCACATCCAACTTGGCAACTTTGCCATTGGCCAGCTTCAAACTCACCTTTCCTCCTTCGGCACCTACCAAGTCAGCTTCGATTTTTTTGCCGGATTTGGCGTCTGTCCAAGTCCTCGCTTCCAGGGTCGAAAACAAACAGTATCCGGATAATAAAACAGTCAGCGCTGCAGTAATAAAAATCGGGGTTCTTTTCATGCGCTAAAGATGGCAAAGAAACCCAGTTTTGGCAACCGTTAGCGTATAACAATCACGAAAAGATTTCATCTCTTCCGTTTTTGTGTTTTTTTCGGGCAATTTTAGCGTGAGCGGGAGTATATTCATGGAAGCTTTAAATACTTTTCAACCAACCTGCTGACGGTCTGCCCATGGATACACCCAACCAAAACGACTCTTACGAGCAATTTGTCACCTTCTTCACTCGCAGCGAGCCTGCTCTGCGCGCTTTCATCCGATCACTGCTGCCCTCCTGGGAAGACGCCGTTGAAGTGATGCAAAACACCAGCTTGGTGCTGTGGAGAAAATTCGACACCTTTGATCAGGACACGGAATTCTTAAAATGGGCCTTTGTCGTCGCTCGATTCGAAGTACTCAAATACCGCCGCACCATCGCCCGCGACCGCCACGTCTTTGATGAAGATCTGGTCAACCGTCTCGCCGCAGAATCAGCTGAAGAAAGTGACCCTCTCGAAGCCGAGCGCCGTGCCTTGCAAATCTGTCTCGCCAAATTACCAAGGAATCAACAGGATCTGCTGAAAGCCGCTTATGAACCCGGAACCAAAATAAAGGATCTTGCTCACCGAATCGGTAAAAGTGCCACCGCGCTTTACAAAAGCCTGAACCGAAGCCGGCAAATGTTACTCAACTGCATCGAGCAAACCGTGGAGAAGGAAAAGGCATCATTGCCACATCAATCATGAAAGAGGAACCACTACATTCCTTGATTGAAAAATACATCAATCACCAGCTGTCGGATGCTGAGTTCGAACAACTCCAGCAAATTCTGAAAACAGACGCAGAAGCGCGCAAAGAGTTCCGCCGTCACCTGAATCTGGATGCCGCACTCTATGAGCAAATCGAAGGCGAGCAATTGGCCAACGACAACCTATTCTGGCAAGCCGCGATGCAGGACCCAGCTCCCATAAAAAACAAGCGCAGCGTCTTTTTTCAAAACCTGGCCCTGCCCTTGGCGGCATCACTAGTGGCGGGGTTTTTAGTCTGGTGGGTGCAATCTTCTCAACCTAGCCCAAGCGATACAATCACCAGCACCAAAGAAGAAACCCTGCACCAGGGGTTTGCGATTCTCACCCGCATGATCGACGCTGAGTGGCAAGATGAAGACCAAAAACACCGTGAAGGCCAAATCCTTCCCTCCGGTCATTTGCGGCTCAAGTCAGGACTGGCTCAAGTCGAGTTTTTCAGCGGCGCGACGGTTATCATTCAAGGGCAAAGTGATCTAGAGATCGTATCCACCAGCGAAGCACGCTGCCTGTCCGGCAAAGTCCGCGCCCACGTGCCGCCCGCTGCGCGCGGGTTTATTTTACGCACGCCCAAAGGCGACATTGTAGATCTCGGTACTGACTTTGCCGTCGACATCAGTGATGAGAAATCCCAGGTACATGTCTTCGAGGGCGAAATCGAGGTGCATCAAAAAGAGCAGGACACTCAATCCTTCACAACCGGTCAGGGCTTCGAACTCGCCAGCCGCCAAGCGACCACCAGCGCTCCGGAACCCGGCGCTTTCATTTCCCTTGCCGATTTAGATGACCGCTTTACTCTGTCCGGCCAATCCCATTTTGAAAGATGGAAAAAATACAGCCTTAACTTGCGCAAAGATCCTCGCTTAATCGCCTATTACACCTTTGACCAAGCCAGCCCGTGGAATCGCACGCTTAAGAACGTCGCCAGCAGTGGCTCTGAATATGACGGAGCCATTGTAGGAGCGCGCAGAGTTGGTGGGCGCTGGCCAAAACGCAAATACGCTTTAGAGTTCAAACCCACCGGCAGCCGCACCCGGGTTTTTATTCCAGGAGAATTCACCTCACTGACTTTTACCTGCTGGGCTCGCATCGACAGCCTGGATCGCCAATACAATGCCCTGTTTTTATCAGACAACTTTCAAACCGGCGAAGCCCACTGGCAGATCAAACACGACGGAAGGTTGATGCTCTCACTGATGCACGCAGAAGGGAAAAAGGGAGGCAATCACACTTACTTCGCCCCTCCTATATGGGATAAATCCATGAGCGGGCAATGGATACATCTCACCTCTGTATTTGATACCAAAGAGCAGAGCGTCACCCATTATGTCAACGGCAGCGCTGTCAGTCATGAAAAAATAGCCAAAGGCAAACAGCTTCACACCACGCGCATCGGAGCAGGTGAAATCGGCAATTGGGGACTGCCTTTAAAAGCAGATGACCCGTGGTTCGCCATCCGCAATTTAAACGGTGCGATTGATGAATTTGCTATTTTCTCCGCCGCCCTGTCTGCAGAAAAAATAGCAGAGCTGTATCACAAAGGTAAACCCTAACCCCCCAGAGTAACTTTGAAAACCTTCTACCAACTCACCCTCAGTTTTTCTGTTTTTGCCGTCACTGGCTTTACTTTGCTCGATTGCCAGGCGGAGGTGCAAGCCAATGAAGCGCAACGCCTGTTTGCCCTGAGCGTCAAACCCATGCTTGTCGAAAAATGTTTTGGCTGCCATGGCGATGATCGCAAAAAAATCAAAGGCGACCTCGATCTGACGACCCTCGCAAGCACGCTCAAAGGCGGCGAGGAATCTGATCAGGTAATGGTACCTGGTGACTCCAAAACCAGCACCATGCTGACTGCGGTGAAATGGCTGGATGAGGACATGGAGATGCCTCCCAAGGAAAACGACCGCCTTAGCAAAAAACAAATCGACGCGCTGGAGAAATGGATCAAGCTCGGAGCTCCCTGGCCGGACGATCAAAAGGTTGCCGCTATCTATGAAGCTTATGCGCCGGGCATCAAGGTGCTGACCAGTGGCGGACTCGGAGAGGAATGGACCAACCGCCGCTATGAAAGAAAAAACCTCTGGGCTTATCAAAAAGTCAAAAAACCAAAAGTACCAAGGGAGTTCATCCAGGCAAAAAATCGTAACCATGCCAATCCTATCGACGCCTTCATTAATCGGAAATTGGCCACAGCAAAGCTGATCGCCGCTCCTGCCGCAGATCGCCGCACGCTTATCCGCAGAGCCAGCTTTGATCTGACAGGACTGCCTCCCGAACCGCAACAGATTGATCAATTCATCAATGATCCCGGCACCGACAAACAAGCCTTCGCCCGTCTGGTGGATCGCCTGCTCGCCAGCCCTCACTATGGGGAACAATGGGGGCGTCACTGGCTCGACACTGTTCGTTATGCCGATTCCGCTGGATTTGCCAATGACTACGAACGCCCCAACGCCTGGCGCTACCGCGATTATGTGATCCGCTCTTTTAATCAGGACAAAGCTTACGATCAGTTCATCCGTGAACAACTCGCCGGAGACGAAATGGATCCCACTGATAGCGAAAAGTTGATCGCCACCGGATTCCTCAGAATGGGTCCATGGGAGCAGACCACCATGAGTGTAGCCAAGCTCACTCGCCAGGCTTTTCTCGATGATGTCACCAATACCGTTGGTCAGGTATTTCTCGGCCACACCCTGCGTTGTGCCCAGTGCCATGACCACAAATTTGATCCGATTCCAACCAAGGATTATTACCAAATGCAGGCGGTATTTGCCACCACCCAGTTTGGTGACAGGCAGGCAGACTTTCTCGCTGAGGAAAACCTCAATGGTATGAAAGAAGATGAATCCTATTTACGCAAACGAATCGAACAAAATAGCAAAGACCTGCAAGAACTCAGCAAACTCACAGTCGCTGGTGCAAAACAATGGTGTGAAGAACACGGCCTCAGCTACCGCTCACGCGCGCAAGCTCAAAAACAAAAACTTCCCGCCGAACAAACCCCTCCCCAATGGGTCGGTCTGAGCGGCGCGCAAATTGGCAGGTTGCGCACCGCCAATAAAGACAAGCTGCGCTTTCAGTGGGAGTTGGATCGTTACAAAGCCATCGCTTTTTCCACCTTCAGCGGTGGCACGGTCTATCAAAAAAATGTGCAGAACCGCATGCAAATGCCTCGCCAACCAATGCAAACGGGAAAGCTCGAATCGACCAGTATTCTCGGTGGCGGTGATCCTTTTGCCCCTACCACCCAAGTCAATCCCGGTGTGCTCAGCGCAGTGCATTTTGATGGCGATGCCGTTAAAAAAATCACCACCAACCCCAGCGGACGGCGACGCGATCTGGCCGACTGGATCGCCAGTCCGCACAACAGCCTGACCGCCCGGGTGATGGTCAACCGCATCTGGCAAGGGCACTTCGGAGACGGCCTGGCGGGCAATCCGAACAACTTCGGCGCCACTGGAAAAAAACCCACTCACCCCGAACTGCTGGATTGGTTGGCCACCCAATTAGTTGAGAAAAAGTGGTCGATCAAGGCGCTGCATCGCCTGATCATGAATTCGGACGCCTATCGTCGATCT
>JAJRVS010000171.1 GCA_024277195.1 Verrucomicrobiota bacterium
ATTCTTCGACCACGGTCAGATCAATTTGGTAAGAACCTTGTTCGTCGGGTTCGGTGGTGAGGATGGCTAACTCCAGCGCGGTGAGCAGTTTGCGGGCGTCGCCGTCACACATCACAGCTAAATGGGTAGCGGCGTCTGGGTGCAAATTGATATCGAGTCGACCAAGGCCGCGTTCGCGGTCCTTGAGAGTGGCGTCGAGGATGGCGCGTAGGTCGTCTTCGTTTAAAGGTTCGAGTTGGAAGACCTGGGAGCGAGAGACCAACGGGCTGTTGACGTAGAAGTAGGGGTTGTGGGTGGTGGCTCCGATGAAGCGCATGGTGCCGCGTTCGATGTGGGGTAACAGTACGTCTTGTTGGGATTTGTTGAAACGGTGAATCTCGTCGACAAAGAGAGTGGTCATCTGCTTGCGAGTGCGCTGGAATTGCAGTGCGGTTTCGGCGGCTTGACGGATTTCGGCGACGTTGCTCTCGACACCGCTGAGGTTGATGAAACGGGAGTCGGTGCGTTGGCAGATCAGTTCGGCGAGGCTGGTTTTGCCGACTCCGGGCGGGCCGTAGAAGATGAGCGAGGTGAAGCGGTCTGCTTCGACGGCGCGGCGCAGTAGTTTGCCTTGCCCGAGGATGTGTTGTTGGCCAAAATACTCGTCCAAGACCCGGGGGCGCATTCTGGCGGCCAGCGGCATGCGGGGGGACGGAGGGGAGTTGCCGTCGACGCTGTCGGCGGTTTTTTTTTCATCCAGGTTGTCTTCGAATAGTTCTTCCACAGCAGCGGGGCGGTTTAAATGTCAAAAACGAGCATGTCCTTAGGGCGATCCATGGACAGGATTTCTTCGATGGTTCTGTTGTTGAGTAATTGATTGATCTGCTCGTCGATTTCTGCGACGCAGGTTTGCAGTCCGGATGAACCGGGGTATTCGGGGGTGCCGTGGGCTTTGGTGCTGCTGTTGAGGTCACAGAGATCGCCGTCCATGACCAGGATAATCTCGCCCAGAGTGATCGAGCGCGGCGGTCGGTCGAGTTGGTAACCTCCGCCGACGCCTCGTTTGCTGCGCAGGATGCCGTCTTTTTTCATCGCCAGCAGGATTTGTTCGAGGAATTTGACCGATACCCCGCTGATCTCCGACAGTTCTTGGATCTGCAGGGTTTGATTGGGCGGGCGATCAGCTAGGATCAGCACGGCGCGCAGGGCGTATTCGGATTTTTTAGAGAATCTCATTCCCGAGTAAATTGATGGGGAATGAGGGGAGGGGCAAGGGGAATGTTGGGAAATGAAGAATGATGAATAAAAAATGAGAAATAGATTTATTGGGCGAGGCAGCCGACTGATCTCGAAGCAGCGGGCTAGGCAAAGGCGGCAGCTTTATCTTGTGACCCAACAAGAGAAAGAGCAAAATAAAGCAGCGGTGGAGGCAAAGCTGAAATCTAAAAGCTGAAATGTCAGTGAAGCAGAAAGCCTAGCTCGGTGCACAGGTGACGGCACTGCATGAGAGTGTGGAAAGACGAGCTGAAGAAGAAGCTCATTCACTAATTAAGAGTCATTCTCTCCTGCCCACTTTTCCCTGATTTTCACCCCGTTTTTCAGGGCTGCTTCACCCCTATTTCCATTAAGATCCTACTGCAATTCTGGAAGAGTGCTGTTTTTCTTTGCGCGATAGCATTGTTTGTTTCATGTTACGGGACTATGGCGAGTATCAAAAAGTTTTGTAGCGCAGGCTCCGCTGCTGGAGTTGGGGCACTCGTGAGGGGGATCTTGCTCTTTGCTGTCGCTGGGTTTGGGGTGTCTTGTGCCACTTATGAGGGGGCGTATTCAACGTATGAAACGAAGGCTGTGACGAATCCGTCTAAGGATGCGATCCTTGGTATGTGGCATCGAACTGCCAAGGATTCTTACACGAATACCACTTGGGCTGCTTTGTTTAAGAGCGGCGGGGTAGGGCACTTCTACTACTACAATGATGATGCTTTCGAGTTCGGGAACTGGGAAACCACCCATCCTTTTACATGGCGTTATCTAGGCAAGGGGGTGTGGAGCGTCGAGGGCTTTGTCGGGGGTTGGAGCAATACTGAAGTTCGCCTGGCGGACGGAGTGTTGTTGGTCAAAGCAGGCTCTCTTTTCGGTCCGGTTCGGCAGGTGTATCGCAAAGTGAAGCTGTGAAATAAAAGGAAGACGTTGGCGTCACTTATAGCTATCTCGTTTTTTCCATTAGCCCTGTACTGGAGTGGGGCGGAGTGTGGTGATAAATTTTTTGTTTGGCATGGGTTCACTCCATGACGGTGTGTTCTTCTATTCCTATTTCGAAGGTCAGAAGTGGGGCTGAGTCTTTTTTTCCCAGTCGGAAGTGGGTGTTGAAATCCAGGGGGAAGAGGGTGCCAGCTTCGAGTTTGGTCTCTTTCTGCTCAAGGAGAATATAGGTGCCATTGGTACTGCCCAGGTCTTCCAAGTAGAAGTTGTAGTCGACGAAGGTGATGCGGGCATGGTGTTTGCTGACATTGTTGCTGACGAGTGTATGAGAGTTGCTGCTATGACGACCGACGGTGAATGGAACTTGGAGAATGGGGGTGCGCTGCTTGTCCCGGCAGAGGTAGGCAGAAATCTCAGCTGGTAGATCGACTGGGTTGATCTTCGGGTTCGAGTTCAGTCTCTGCAGGCCGATTCGTTCCAAGCCGGCGATCAAGTCATCCACATCTCGGTGGAAATCGGGATCTATTCTGACCGGCATTCCATTGTAAAAGGCCAGACGTTTTAAGGATTCTGGTAATTCTTCCGGATTGGGCATAGGTATGCCTTTGACCAGTAGGGGGATGATAGGGATGTCGTGTTTGAGTGCGGTTTCGATTTCGATGCGCACAAAATCCCCAGGATCATCGATGCGTCGCTGTTTGCCTGTAGGGTCGTTGCCCCACCACTCGCTTCCGATGATGGCAATTACCACATGGCACTTTTTAATGGAGGCGGATATATACTCGGCAAAATGAACTCCTAGAGGAATTGAGTCTACATCTTTGAATATGGCTTCTTTGCCGAAGGTTGCTATCAAGCGATCATAAATACGACCGGTCATATCCGTGCTGTCGTCACGTCGGTAAGAAATGAGTGCAATTTTATCAGCCATCGTTCGGTTTTTGTGAGAATCAATGAAGCATAGATAAGGGGCCCGGCAAAAATAAAATCACTCAGATTGCTTCCTCTTTGGTTAAGGTTGCGGTGGGCAAGTGATGCGACTCATGGTTTGTAGGGTATTCTGCTGCTAAAGGGCAGCTCACAAAACTTCGAAGCTTGGACGCTTCGAAGCACTTATGGATTACTACATATTTTCCTACCAATTTGGGAAGTTTTGTATAAGTATCTTCTGACGACAGAAAATATTCAGGGTGAATATCTAAAAATAAATAAAGTTGGCACGGTAATTGCCTAAACTAATATGCAGATACAATAACTGAATTCTCTAACCCACAACTATACTTCAACATGAAAATCCTGAATACTTCTCCCATACTTAAGATGATGCCTACTGGGCTGGCGTTTGTTTGTGCTTTTGCTTTGTTTTCCTCGTCCAGCTCACTGAGAGCTGCGGAAAAAGACGGCAAGGGCACTTTTTTTGAAAAAACAGAAAAGAAGGACGATGGCAGTGTTGGCAAAAAGCCATTCAAGACACCCAAGGGGGAGCCTGCGGAAAAAGTTAGAGATGCAGTGCAAGTGACTGAGCTTGGCCTGATGCGCACTCTGGTCGTTTTTGATGAGGGAATGGATGAGTCGCTGGTGAAGATCGTAAATCAGCGACTATCCGATGCGCATTTTCGAGTTTTTGAGTCTCCGGTGCGGACACCTAAATCAGGACATACCGCGGCTCACCTCAAGCAATTGGCTGACAAAACTCACGCTGACCTGGTATTGCACGCTAGTGTGACATCTCGGGAAAAGAAGGCTTTTGGTAAAGCGAAGCTCTATGAGGCTGAAGCTACGGTGAAAATCATCAACCCCGTGAATGGGGAGTTGATGGTCACCCAGACGGGCCGCGCCAACGGTGTGCGGAAATTCGACGAGATCGATGCTAAGCGTTCGGCTACTGAGAAAGTGCTGGATGCAGTGGTGAAAGAGGCGGCGGTCAAGGCGCTGGAAAAGAGCAACAAGATCATCATTTATGAAGTGGAGATAGCCAAGGTGCCGAGCAATCGTCATGTGTTGCGGATCAAAGATCACATCGCCAAGCTACAGGGGGTCTATCATGTGCGAGAGATTTCTTACGATGCGGCGCGCTTGATTTCCACTCTGGAGATCATGGGCAGTCCGAAGATGTTGACTTTCATCAAGGCTCATATTGAAACCATGCCAAAAATGCCAGCGGGATCTAAATAACCGCTACCCTAGATTGAGCCGATTTTTTATTCTTATTCAGATACTACCTTACTCATCATGAAAACTACACTAAACACAAGCTCCCTGATCATCGCTACCATCGCTATCATGGCGGCCATGTCTTTCACCGGGTTCTCCCAGCAGGGGGGCGGAGCAGGTGCTCCAGAAAACGCACCGAAGATTGTTTCGAAACCATTTCTCGTTCCAGAGGGAGCCGATGCTGATCATCTCAAAGACGCCGCCCGCAGTGCTGCCGAGCAGGCATGGAAAGAGTTCATCGGTGCTCAAGTCGGGGCTCCGGCTTTGAAGCGCTTCGCTATACTGCCCTTGCAGCGTGATATAGACAATCAGTATGTTGCTTTGCAATTGCGCAATCAGTTCACCGCGATCTGTGGTCCGCAGGGCTTGGAGCTTTATACCCGGATGGACAACGAGTGGGAAACCTTGCTCAATGAAATCGCCTGGGGTGAAAGCTTCGGTGATACGATGGATGCCGCCACGGTGCAGAAATTCGGACGGGTGAAAGGCGTGGAGGCATTGGTCTTCGCAAAGATTCTCGGAGTAGCAAAAACCGCTACTGATGGGGTGAAGCTCCGGCTCAATGTGCAGATTTTCGAAATCGAAACCGGACGCCAGATCTGGGGGCAGGAGATCATCACTGAGACAAGCGGCGATCTGGTGCCGATTGCTTCTTCAGGCATGGTTCAGAGTGTGAAAAGCTATCGTCAGTGGTACTACTATGCTGGCGGAGCATTAGCGGCTCTCATAGTGCTGATAGTGCTGATTCGTGCCATTGGCAGGGCGTCGCGGCCACGATGAGCATACGACCCACGATGTTATACAAAATACCAACTACTCCTAACTCCAATTTTCGGAAAACCTTTGTCTGAATCTTAGAAAATATCATCCTCCCTCACTCCTCAACCCTAACCATAGACATAGCCATGAAAAACAAAACTTATCCATATACGAAGATTAGGTTCTCCTCCATAGTTCCAGCCATGCTTGCTGTTGCCCTTGCCATGATTGCCTCCACCGCTGACGGACGGGATCGCGATCGTTTTGAGTATGATCCCACGCCGGAAAAGAAAGCCAAGTCTTCATCCAGTTCCAGCTCTCGATCCAGCTCCAGCTCGAAATCTTCCGTTAAGACGGGGGTGAGCCGGCAGAGCACTGCTACATTAAAGGTAGGCGATGTGCTACAAATCTTCAAAGGCAAGGGCTCGGCCTTATATCTTCCTGCCGCCAAGCCTACGGTGGCCCAGGTCGTGGTGGAGAAAAAATTCCTCAGCTCCCCGACCTATTTTGTGAAAGGGGTCAGTCACGGCTCGGTGCGAGGAGCGATTGTGCCACGTAGCTGGCTCGATAAGTCGGGCTTCAAACCGAAATCCAATGCCGATTTGGCTCGCATCCAGCAGGTGCTGAAAACAAACTCTATTCTTGTGATCGTCAAATAAATCAGATACGACTGCAAAACTTACTATCAAACAACTAAACCTACCATGAAAAAAATAACTAGTATTCTCACCTTGATTGTCGCAGCAAGCCTGCTTTCCAACTGCACCAACGTGCGCCAGAGTCAAGTCAATCAAGCTGCCCCGATGAAGAAAAAAGCAGCCAAGACGACAACGACCGGTGCGCTAAGGCAAGTTCCGTCGAAACCGGCGAAAGTAACGAAAGCGAAGACCAAGGCTTATCCGGATATCCCGCTGAAGAAGGACACCGGCACTTCGCCACTTATCATCACCAAGCCTGACGCTGCTCCCTACGTGCGCTAGGACTGAAATGGCTAACGCGTTGGATCAACACGGCTCTACCGGGCTAACTGTAAAAACTGTAAGACAAAATCATAGATCATGAAGAAACTGCATATCACGCGTATGAGCGGAGCTGGCCAGGGAAAGGTGCAGGATTACACTCAGTCGCCAGTCAGTCTGGGCACGGCACCTGGTTGTGATCTGAAATTCGACCCCTCCTGGGATAAAAGTGTCTCGGGGCGTCATGCCTTTATCGAATGGGTGAACGATGAGTGGATCGTGCGCGATGCGGGATCACAACACGGCACCCTGATCAATGGCAAGCGACTCGATTCTTCGCAGCCAATTGGAGACGGCATCGAAATCGAACTCGGTGCGGGTGGTCCGAGGATCAAAGCGGCGGTGGCAGCGGCGCCCGTATCACAGAGCAAGAATGTAACTGCTGATCCTGGGGTAGACTCTGGTGCAGGTAAGTCGAAGCCTCGCACTCCAGTGTTGGCTTCCTCCCTGCTCGTCCCGATATCAATCGCGGCACTGCTTGTCGCTGTGCTGATCGGAGGCTATTTCCTGTGGCTGAAAGGTTCCCAACTAGATATTGATGATCAGGTCATAGCGGCGGCTCGCAAGTACGAAAACTGTGTCGCGCTGGTCGTCCTATCGGGGAAAAATCAGCAAGGTGAGCCGACCACAGTTCCTATGGCTACGGCCTGGGCGATCAGTGAAAATGCTCTGGCCACTAATTCCCATGTCACGACTCCGGTCAAAGAGCACCTTGCCAATGGTGGCGCGGCATTTGTCGTTATCAATAAAAACCCAGAGCTGCGTTTTCGTATTGTTGAATCTGTAGTGCATCCGAAATATGGAAAAGAACACCTCAATATCGACGGAAAAAATTCTGCTATTCCTGCTTACGATGTAGGTATTCTAAAAGTGGAGGGATCTTTGCCTAACCACTTTCAGATTGCTGCGGACGGAGAGCTTGAGCAGCTTGATTCAGGTTACCGGGTAGCCTACCTAGGTTTTCCCATGGAGGGTATTGCCGGGGGAGGAGTGGATTACCACAGTCCAGTGGCTACGATGCAGTCGGGTATTATCACGGCGAACACAGATTACTGGTTGTCGAAGGCTTCCTTTGCCGAGCGCCGATTAGTAGCGCATAATCTCGGTGCCACCGGAGGGTCTAGTGGCAGTCCGGTTTTCAATGCTAGAGGCGAGGTTGTGGCGATTCTTTCGGCTGGTAATATTATAGGCCAGATCAAGATCGTCAATGGTCAGATAGGAATGCAGCGTGCGCCGTCTGGAGTGATGATCAACTACGCCCAGCGGGTTGATTTGTTGCGGGATATTTGGGATGGCTATGATAAGGTGAGCGGCGAAGGCGGACAGGAGTCAAAGGAGGGGGGGCAGTAAGGGGTGCGGCCTTGATTTGAATCGATCTAACCAGATAAATGCAAATATGATTGAGGAAGAGTCTGGATCAGAGCTGGAGAGAGCACCCGATTGGCTGCAGGCTATCGATGCGCTGAACGCAGAATTGGGAGATGAATTCGACCTGACGGAATTGCAAGTAGACGACCAATTACGAGTTACTACAGGGAGCACGGTTTATACTTTTCGCATCGTCGATCCCAAAATGCGGGATGTCACCGTCGAGGCTGATCGAGAGAATCGACCTTCGGGTCGAGCTAGGATCATGGGATGTGTTTTTGGCATGGGCAGCTCGATCAAGCCGGATCACTTGTTTTGCGGTGGTAATTTGGAATTCACTCATAAGGAGGGCAAAAGGACTCATACCACCACTGCAATTCGGAAAGTCGAATGGATGCGGGTGGAAAGGGAGGGAATATCGAATATCGAGCAAGGAACTGAGGAATGATGAAGTGAAGAAAAGATAGGAATGGGAGTCGAGTCAGTCTGTTGAGGAACCGTAACGGAGTGGAGATAGACAGCCGAGCGGAGCGAACCGCAACGAAGTGAAGATAGCTGGAGGCAAACAGGTGACCTGTAAGGTCAAGCAAAGCGACCAAAGTCAAACAGCTGGAGGGAATTACCCGGAAGCAATATCGAATATCGAACAAGGAACCGCAGAATGATGAAGTGATGAAGTGCAGATGAAGTGTGATTATAACTTGCAGGAACGGTTGATTGAATTTGCGGTTATTCCTAGATAAGCATAGAACTCAAGCGACTGGCTCGTAACGAAGTGGCGGTGGCAATTTTTTGCTCAATAGGGTTTGCGAGCGGTGATGCCGAAAGAATTTTGCTTATCTTTTGTGCGAATCGCAGTGTCCGTTTGCGGGCAGCGTTTTCGGAGAATCCAACTTCATTCCACAAGTCCTGCCAGTGTTGCAGGCGCACTTGATGCGGAAGATATTTGCTACCAATTTTCATTGCCATTTTTGGTGACAGTTCAGAGTAGAGCTTCGTTGAAATAAGGTCATAGAGCGGAGCCAGACTTGCCGTTAGGGTTCCACTGTCGGTCCTGTAGAGGAAAGAGAAGTTTTTTCCGTGAGCATCATTGTTTCCTATCAGGAAATTAAAGGTTACTGCATCAAGTAGATTTAGAAGGTCTGGCGCAGGAGTGCTGGATACACTTCTTATCAGGGCAAAGCATTGTGAAAGAGACGGGCCACCCTCGTTTTGGTATTTGATGTGGGGAGGGAAACCGAGTGCCTGGCAGAAATCCTCCTGATGGAGGCGCAGTAGATTTTCATCAGGAGCCAGGCGGCGATCATAGCGCTCCGCCAGAAGATATTCAATGCCCTCGCTTGAAGCTGAGGTCGCTTTGGCTGTGGGTAGCTCGGCTTTGCGAGCCAATTCCATACAAAATACTTCGTTAGCAACCATTCCTTCAAAGCGAGGGATAGTTGGTTTTAATATATGTGTGCTGGGAGAATTTTGGAGTGGAAGGGAAATGCCCTTGTCGTCGATATGTATGGCAAGTTTGTTCTGGGCGCCAGCCAGTGAAAGTCGCACGTTTTTTCGTCCCGCCATGAGGGGGCGCTGCGGGAGCTCACGAAGGATCTCTGCAAGTTCGTGCTCGTTTAGCGGCTGGTAGCTGGGCTTATTATGTGGCAGTGGGGTGCCTGCGGGTAAGAAGGTGACGGCTCCTGCACATTCTCCACCAATTTGTTCAAGTAGGGCAAAATCATTAGCAGCACTAATGCCCAGTATTGCCGATATGATCTTACGATTTTCTTCCTCGGGTAGAACACCGGCGAAGAACCCTTGGCAGTCTTTGCCTTTGAAGGCTTGCTCTCTGAGTGGCAGGGAATGTGACAGGGGAACGCGATCTGCCGCTTCCAGCCAAGCTTTACAATAGACAAAAGATATCCGTCCGTGCTTGTCTTACTCAAGCTGTCCGACAAGAGAATCGTAGAGGTAAACGCTAAGATGCTTGCTCATTAGTCATTACTTTTGGCTGGAGGGATTAAATCTAAACGGATACCTAAGGCATTCAGGACGGACAAGGTCTTGCCCAGATGACAACTAGCTTTCCCGTTTTCAAGATCGGAAATAAAGCGAGTTGCGGTTCCCGAGGTCAGAGCCAGATCGGATTGATTGAGTTTGAGCTCTTTCCGGGTTTGCTGGATTATCCTGCCAATGTCTGTTGCTTCCATGATATGCTCATTGTTTTATTACCGTTCGGTAATGATACAGGATATATTAGTGGAGTTCAATATTTTATTACCGATCGGTAATGAGATGTGGTTCAGCGCATGTTTAAGCTCATATATTACCGTTCGGTAATGAACTTATCTCTATTTTCGTAGTAAGTATCACCACCGCCCTGATCGGGGGTACCAGTCCTTGCATCTTGATATTGAGATGGAGAAGGCGAACACTAACCCTTGCTACTGACCCCTGCTGGACGGAAAACTATAACTATTGGCGGATGAACATCATGTTGGCTGTGAAGGTGGAGCCATTTACATAAATAAGCAGCTCGTCATTGTTGGTGATTTTGATTTCAGTATCACTTTCCCATAATAATTTGCTCGTCCACACGCCGTTTCCTGCATACCGCCATGTGATTTTATTGATTTTCTCATGTCGTTGAAACAAAAGATCCTCGGTTATAATATAGGTTTGCCCTTGTCCATTTTCTTGGAAAAGCAGATTGAGATTGCTTTGATCGTTTGCGGTGTTGCCATTTTTCTGCGCCATGCCCCGACGATGGCATTAGGTGAAGGGCTGTGGTCGATTTGTGACTCCATCTGGCGGAAAGTCGGGTCAATGGTAGCGCACGAGGGAAGAAGTATTGTCATCAGGCAAGTGAGGATAATAATCGGATACTTGTTTTTCATGTTTGCGAAGGGATAACAGGGTGGGGTTATTGATGCCAGAGTTTGATACATGAGGGGAGTGGGTTTTTGATCATTGAGTGATCTCAGGACTTCTTTTACAGTGCCATCTGCACTTCCTGCGCGGTGATCTCGGTGTCTTCTGCTTCGATGGCGCAGCGTTGTACCACGTTGCGGAACTCGCGCACATTACCGGGCCAGGCGTGTTTTTTCAATGCCTTGAGGGCGCTCTTGGAAAACTGCAGGGCGGCCATGCCGTTTTCCTCGGTGAACTGCTGGAGGAAGTGGTCGGCGAGTTCATCGAGATCATCGAGATGATCCCGCAGCGGGGGGACCTTCACCGATACTACGGACAGTCGATAGTATAGATCCTGGCGGAACTCCTGGCGTTCGATCAGCTCACCGAGCTTGCGGTGGGTGGCGGCGAGGACGCGCACGCTTACTTGTTGAGTTTTCTCTGCACCGAGTTTTTCGATCTCTCCGTTTTCCAATACCCGCAGGACTTTGGCCTGGACCTTGGCGGGCATTTCTCCAATCTCATCGAGGAACAGAGTGCCGCCGTCGGCTTGTTCGAACTTGCCTCGGCGGTCGGATTTTGCGTCGGTGAAGGCTCCTTTGACATGACCAAAGAGTTCGCTTTCGATCAGGCCTTCGGGAATAGCGGCGCAGTTCATTTTGACAAAAGTCTCGTCGGAACGCTTGCTGTGGTCGTGGATAAACTGGGCAACGAGTTCTTTGCCGCTGCCAGTCTCGCCTTCGATCAGTACCGAGGTGTTGGTTTTGGCAATCTTGGCGGCGCGGGTGCGCAGTTTATCCAGTTCGGCGCTTTTTCCTAACAGACCGGTGACGGGGTTTCCGGCTTTGCGTTTGAGCTTTTTGTTTTCCGTCTGGATTTCCCGGACCTCTCCGAAACGTTCGAGGGAGCGGGCCCAGAGCTGGCAGAGGGCTTGCAGCAAAACGCGGTCTTGAGTATCGAAATCATTCCATTCTTTGGGGCGCAGTATGACTAAAAAGGGGCAGGGATCGCCGGGCTCGGCGGCGGGTGCGCGGACGGGACCTACCAGGTAGTTGAAATTACCAGCATTGCGTTGGTGGACGCTGAGGTTGGCTCCTGTCTGAACACTGGATTCGGGCACTTGTTGGAATATTTCGGCAAGATAATTGGCGAACTTGATGGCTGGTTTTTTGCTTTTGGATTCAGCCGAAAAGGAGAGCAGTTTGCGGTCTGCGGAATAAAACTGGACTTCGCCGGCGGCAAAACTTTTACGCAACAGTGGCAAGGCTTTTTCGATCAATAGATCTTTGTCAAAACCTTCCGTCAGCCAGAAGCAAAAATGATAGAGGGTATCACGATGGCGTTCGCTGCGATTGTCGGGTAACTGGACTTCTCCCTTGATGGTGAGATCGAGTTGTTGGTCTAGCTCGGCTTCATGGCTGAGGGTGATGCGACTTTGCTTCTGTAAGCTAGGGGCACGGCTCTGGCGCTGGTCGAGCTGGAAGTGGAATGCTCCTATTCGGACTTCGTCACCTTTGCGCAGGGTGGCGGACTTTCGCGGCACTCCGTTGATGTGGACGCCATTGCTGCTGTTAAGATCCTGGATGTAGATCGAATCGCCCTTGCGCACTATCTCTGCATGCCGCCGCGAGACTGATGTGTCTGGCAGGCAAAAGGTGTTGGCGGATTCTCTGCCGATGGAGGTTGTGCCCTCGGGCAGCGCAAGCGGGGTGCCGGTTTTGCCTTTTTTCAAAGGAATCAGGTAGTAGCTAGGTTGTGTGGCCATTCAGATAAAAGAGTAAGGCAAGATCTATGCCAATTAAGCGATAGTAAAGATTTTTTTATTATAAGGGTAGAGAAAAGCTATTTTGGCATGGAAATTGCCAGATTGCTTTATATAATGACTTTCGATACATTCGAACCCACTCTGCTATGAATTCCGATCCAAGCCAAGCAAATGACGACCTCGACTATGGGGCGACCCTCCGTGGTTATAGAGAAAAGCAGCGGCATTTTGAGCGTTTTGTTTTGCTGCGGATGTTGGGGCGTGGAGGCATGGGCGAGGTGTGGCTGGCGCGGGATGAGATGTTGAAAGAAGAGGTCGCGCTGAAGTTTTTGCCCCAGGAGGCCTTGCGCGATGATTCGGCGATCGAGGATCTGAAGCGGGAAACTTCCCGCAGCCGCAAGCTGAGCCATGTGAATATCGTGCGGGTACATGATCTGCACTGGAGTAAGGATTTCGGAGCGATCGCGATGGAGGTGGTCAATGGATCGACTTTGTCGAGGATTCGTGCGCAGCAAGCGGGCGGCTATCTAGAGACCGGGCATCCGGGCTTGAGCGAGTGGATCGAGCAGGTGTGCGCGGCGCTGGAATACGCGCACACGGAAGCGAAGATCGTGCACCGGGATATCAAGCCCTCGAATGTGATGGTGGAGGCGCAGAGCGGACGGGTGAAGCTGGCGGATTTTGGGATCTCGCGCAGTCTGAGCGATACCATGACGCGCAATACGCGCAGCGAGGGCGGCGGCGGCTGGACGGGAGGCACGCTGGTGTATATGAGCCCGCAACATCTGATGGGATACTCGCCGAGTGTGAGTGATGATGTGTATGCGCTGGGAGCGATGATTTACGAACTTCTGACCAGCAAACCCCCGTTTTATACCGGTAGTATAGAAAGACAGATCGACAGCGTGGTGCCACCGAGCATGAAAGAGCGGCGGGTGGAGTTGGGGATCGAGGGAGCGGGGAAAATACCGCAGATATGGGAGGAAGTGGTGGCGGCTTGTCTGGCGAAAGATGCAGAGGATCGACCGGAGAGTGTGGCGGCGCTGTGGTCGGAGTTGTCGGGAGGGGTGGCGAAGAAGAGGAAGAAGGTGGTGAAACCGGGAGAGGAAAAGAGCGGTAAGGGGAAGAAGTTCGGGGTGATGACCGCGGTGGGAATGCTGGCGGTGGTCGCTGCAGCGGGCTGGTGGTATGGGGTGGAGGCGCCGAAGGAGGAAATTGCAGATTCTGTCAAAACAGATAAGTCAGTCAAGTCAGCTAAGCCAGCTGTTGATAAGGCAGCGGCAGAGTCGGCGCTGATGACGAGTTTGAAGATTGGCAGTGAACCTGGAGGGGCAAAAATTGTGATTGATGGAGAGGCGCTGGGGGTGACCTCGGGTGGTGGTCTATTGGAAAAGAAACTGAAGGCAGGCAAGTATCAAGTATCTGCACAGTATAAAAACTGGCCGATGCAGGAGCGCGAGGTGAACTTGCGGGCAGGAGTAGGGACGGAAGAAGTGTTTACGTTTGCATCAGTAGAAGTGGAGCTGAGCAGTGAGCCTACGGGAGCAGAGGTCAAAGAGCTGGGTAGTGGCAAGGTATTGGGAAAGACACCGTTGAGCTTGGGGAAGGCAGGAGACTTGTCGCCCGGGGAAATGAGGTGGGAGCTGAGTTTGGCGGGTTATGAGAAGCAGGAATATGGAGCGACGTTGAAGCCTGGGTATAATGCGGGGGTGCGGGTGGTGATGAAGCGAAAGGCAAAGAGCGCGCAGGAGCTGGCGGCGGAGAGCTTGGCAGCAGCGAGCAAGGAGAGTCCCTATGTGAATTCGTTGGGGATGGAGTTCGTGCCAGTGCCGGGGAAGCCGGGGGTGTTGATGTGCCGGACGGAGACACGGGTGC
>JAJRVS010000172.1 GCA_024277195.1 Verrucomicrobiota bacterium
AATGCAGCTTTTTTGCAGCCGCCGGTGACCCGTCTGCTGTTGGTTTTTTTAGCCTACGCCTGGGTGATCAAGGGTATGTTCTACGTGGGCATGCCGTATTTGATGCGTGATGGCATCGATTGGGTGGTGGCCAATCCGTCGCGCTGGAAAATGTCGGCGATGGCAGGTTTGGCCTACGGGGTAGCAGTGCTGGTTTGTGCGCTGATGTTTTATTAATTCATTGAGCTGGACTGGATCAGGTGGGCAAGATTTTGTTTATCCGTGGCGGAGCGATCGGGGATTTCATCCTGACGATGCCGGCGATTAAGCTGGTGCGGGAGACGCTGCCTGAGGCGCGTATTGAGGTGCTGGGTTACGAGTCGATCACCAGTCTGGCCAAGGCCTCATCGCTGGTCGCGGCGACCCGTTCGATCGAACACGGGCCGATGGCAGGTTTTTTTGTTCCCGACGGCAAATTGGACAGTGAACTGATGGATTATTTCGGCAGTTTTTCAGTGATCATTTCTTATCTCTACGATTCGGCAGGCTTTTTCCGCGCCAATATCGAGCGCTGTAAGGGAGGCGATTTCATCCAAGGTCCTCATGTGATCGATGAGAGCAAACAAGAACAATGTGCGGCGCTGCAGTTAGCCAAACCGCTGGAAAGCCTGGCGATGTTTTTGGAAAAATCCTACATCGAATTGTCACTTGATAACCCTGAGATGACCAAGCCAGCGTTGCCATCGCTTGGCGCTTTAACCGCTCGACCGCGTATCGCCTTGCATCCGGGCAGTGGCAGTGCGAGCAAAAACTGGTCATTGGAGGGATGGGTGGAGGTCGCTGCAGGATTGCAGGAGAAATTTCCGATTGCGGAATTTTTGATCATCAGTGGCGAGGCTGAGGAGCGTAGCATTGGGGATTGTCTGACTCTGTTGGATCAAGCGCAGGTGAATTATCAACACCTCGAGCAGCTGAAACTGACTGAGGTGGCCGCTCGTCTGCAAGGCTGCGATCTGTTTTTGGGTCATGACAGCGGAATTTCTCATCTCGCTGCTGCTTGTGGTTTGCCGGCATTATTGCTCTTTGGACCGACCGACGCTAGGATCTGGGCGCCGCAAAACCCCGCAGTAACAACGATAGGCGCTGCTGGCGGAGATTTGTCCAAGATCAAGGCGACGGAGGTGGTGGCTCAGGCACTGGGAATGCTCTCCGGCGCTTGTGGGCAGTGATAAAAGGCATAAAAGGGGACAGACCCCTAGTAAATAAAGAACTTGAGCTATTTTGAGGCGGCTTGTAGGGAGGGAATAATGTGAAATGTGGGGGATAGACCCGCGTTGCAGTCTGTGATACTATGAGCCAATTCAAATTATAAGCCTTTTGTTCGCCGTTATTCCAGTTCTAGATCATGTCACCACGTTCGCTGTCGAACATTGGCGTGATGCGGTGTCGATTTTGATTCTGTGGGTGATGCTGTATTACGCTTACCTTTTTTTCCATGCGACTCGCGGCGCGCGGATTTTCACTGGTCTGGTAGCGGTATGGATTGCCTTGACCCTGTTGTCGGAGTTGCTCAAACTGGTGGTGATCGGGTGGATTCTGAAAAGTGTGTCGGTCTTCATTGTGGTGGCAATGGTGGTTATTTTTCAGCCGGAACTGCGACGCGCGCTGGCGGAGTTGGGCAGCAACCGGCTTTTTTCTCGTTTCAGCGCGGAGGGGGACCAGGAATTCATCGAAAACCTTTGTGAGATGGTGGGTTTGCTGTCGAAGAAGCGGGTGGGGGCGTTGATCGCGCTCGAGCAGTCGATTGAGCTCAAGCCGTATTTGGAAACCGGTGTGGCAATGGATTCGCTGTTATCCAAAGAGCTGGTGCAGACGATTTTCCACTCCAATACCGCGCTGCATGATGGCGGTATGATCATTCGGCTGCGTGATGAACGCATCATGGGGGCGGGTTGTGTTTTTCCTCTGCACCAACGTGAACTGCAGGATCGCAGTATTGGTTTGAGGCATCGGGCGGGTTTGGGAATTTCCGAGGAATCGGATGCGATTGCGATTGTGGTGTCTGAAGAAACCGGCCACATTTCATTGGCGGTCGAGGGCAAGCTGGAACAGAATTTGAAACCCGAGGCGCTCAGTGAGCGTCTCAAGGAGCTGCTTTTTGCGGATCCGCAACCGGAGGAAAAGGATGAAAACCCTGCTGCTGAATAATTGGAAAGCCAAGGTGGCTTCACTGTTGGTGGCGATCGCCGTTTGGTGGCTGGTGAAAGGTCACGTCCAGCGACCTACGATGCCGTTTTTTCCTATTCCGGGCACGCAAAATGTTGACTGTTCGCGCACTACGGGTGATCACATCGCATGAGTGAATCGATCAGCAAAACGAGTGCCAGATTATTTGGCACGGATGGAATCCGCGGCGAGGCCGGGGTATTCCCGCTCGATCCTGACAGCTTGTTTTTACTAGGGCAGGCGGCGGCGGATGTTTTGAATCAATCCGGAGCTGAGGCCTGTTGTGTGATCGGCCAGGATACGCGCAGTTCGAGTGATGGTATCCGTGACAGTATCATCGCTGGTCTGAACTCTCGGGGAATGAAAGCTCTAAATGCCGGGGTGGTGCCAACTCCAGCGGTGGCTTTTTTGACTAAAAAGAAAAAGGCGGCTTTTGGCATCGTAATATCGGCCTCGCACAATCCGTATCAAGACAACGGGGTCAAATTTTTTGCCGCGGATGCATACAAATTGGACGAGCAGATTGAGAAGGCGGTGGAGTCGCGTTTGCGTGAGCTGATCGAGGCAGGTAAAAAAGGGCAAACTGACCTTGTGGTTGCGGTGGAAAAAATCGAAGATGCGGTGGAAGCTTACGTTGATTACGTTTGTGCGGGTATCACTTCGGCAGAAAACAATGAGTTGCCGTTGGCGGGTAGATCAATCGCACTCGACTGTGCCAATGGCGCGTCTTATCAGACCAGTGCGGCTATTTTGCAAAAGTTAGGGGCCCAGGTGATTTCGTTTTTTGATCAGCCGAGCGGTGAAAATATCAATTTGGATTGTGGCTGCACCCATCCGGCTGTGATAGAAAAACTGGTGCGTGAAAACCAGGTGGATCTCGGTATTTCCCACGACGGTGATGCTGACCGGCTGTGTCTGTGTGATGAAAATGCCAAGGCGTTGGATGGGGATGAATTGTTGACCATTGCTGGTCTGGATATGATTCAGCGTGGTTTGCTGAAAGAGCATACGCTCGTCGCCACAACCATGAGCAATGGTGGGCTTGATGTGGCGATTGAAGCAGCGGGGGGACAAGTGTTGCGCACCGGAGTGGGTGATCGTCAAGTGATCGCGCAGATGAGGGCCGGGGACTACAGTCTGGGTGGTGAGCAAAGTGGGCATATTATATTTCACCCGCCATCGACGACTGGGGATGGGATTGTGGCGGCCGTGCAGGTGTTGGCGGTTGTTGGCAGGACGGGCAAACCACTGAGCGAGTTGCGCAGGGCCTTCCAACCTTTCCCGCAGGTGCAACGCAATCTGGTGATGTCCAGCAAACCACCGCTCAGCACTTTTGTCGAAGCCCAGGCTTTGATCAGCGAAACAGAAAGTGCGTTGGGTAAATCCGGGCGCGTTATGCTGCGTTATTCCGGCACCGAGCTTTTGTTGCGTTTGCTGATCGAGGGGCCGGATGAAAAAGATATTACTCAACGTGCTGATGCGATTGTCGCCGCCATCCGCAAGCACAGCGAATCATGAAAGCCTGCTCATTTTTTATCACCGGCACTTCAACGGAAGTTGGCAAAACCCATTTTTCATGTTTGTTGATATCAGCCCTGAGACAAGCCGGCTTATCGGTGGCGGGTTACAAAGCGATTGCTTGTGGGGATCGCGAAGACGCACAGCGTTTGCTGGAGGTCAGTAGTCATAAGAAGGATGGAAGCGAGCTCACTCTGGATGAGATCAATCCTTTGCATTTCAAAGTTCCAGCGGCACCGCTGGCGGCAGCAAAAATCGAGAACCGGAGTTTTGTGCTCGATGATTTGAAGCTGGCTTATAAAAAACTACGGTGCGATTTTGATTGTGTGGTGAGCGAGGGTGTGGGCGGCTGGGAAGTGCCTTTGATTGCCGATCAAAAGGTCTCGGATTTGGCGCTGCTGTTGGCTGACCCTGTGATCGTGGTGGTTGATAATCGCCTCGGCGCTTTGAACCATACAATTCTGACGGTGAACGCGATCCGGGCACGGGGATTAGAGTGTGCCGGGTTGATTTTGAACCAATGCCAGCCAGAACGCGATGCGGCCTCCATTTCAAACAGGGTTATCATCGAAGAAACCCTGAATGTGCCGATTCTGGCCGAGATCCTTTTTGAGCAGACCGAACTTGATCCGGGGTTTACTGATCAAATTTTGTGATCTCGATGCCGGTTTTGTTTAATAAATTTTCGAGTTGATTTTGCTGGTCCTGGAAATCACTGTCGCTGAGCACAGCGTTCATTTTCAGGTTTTCGCTGGCAGGCAGTTCGAGCCATGAACGGCAGCCACCAAAAGAGGCTTGATCTTGTAATATGAGAGTTTTTTCCAAGCGGAAGACCTTGAGCAAGGCCAGTCGGATGCCTTTGTTTTCGGTGTAGTCAAAACGCTGTTCAATGACCTCGTCATTCCAGATGTGGAAGGGGGAGAAGGCTTTTGCGCTGTCCAGTTTGTCTATATCCGCACTCCAGATAATCCGGGCGCACAAGCGGATTTCGATTTGGCCGTCATCACGTTTGGCAAAAGCAGCCTGATCGACAGGGTGATCGGCTTTCAACTGATCCCGGTGATTGTGGTAGGCCGTTGGGAATAAGAAAAACTCGCGATGTTGCCAAAGGAAACCTTGTTTGCCTTCGGCAATGCCTCCTTTGCGCAGGATGATCGTTTGATCTCCCCGTTCGAGTGCATTGCAGACACTTTTCCATTCTTTAAACGCCGTTATCATGCTGGAGATTTTAGTTCAGGATTTGGAAATCACTACACAAAACCCTTGGCGGCTACCTATTTGTGCTGCATCCTGCTGCCATGATTGAATCAGCTATTTCACGTCGTTCACTATTAAGATCCGCTACGGCTTTGGCTGGTGGCGTGGTGTTGGCACCACTGCTATCCGCACCTGCGGAGGACGGGAAAGGCCCTCTGATGGCCTATGTGGGAACTTTCAGTTCACCGTTGCAGGATGTGCTGCCTAGTCAGGTGGATTTGCCGCCGGGCAATGGGCGTGGCATTCATATTTTTGAAGTGGATCGCAGCAGTGGCGATTTGACTGCGCGTGGAGTGTATGAGCTGGGCACCAGTCCGAGTTGTCTGGCGTTGAATGCCGCCGGCACTCATTTGTATTCGACTAATGAAACGGACAAGGTGGAAGGCAGCGATGCGGGCACCATCAGCTCGTTTGTCATCAATCCTGCCGATGGTCAGTTGACCATACTTAATACGGTCAGTTCCGGCGGAGCGGGGCCGACTTATCTGAGCGTGCACCCCTCGGGGCGTTATCTGTTGGTGGCGAATTATTTTGGTGGTTCGGTGGCGGTTCTGCCGATTCTACCCGATGGCCGTCTCGGTGAGACCGGTGATGTCAAAAAAGGCGTTGGCAAGGTGGGCCCCACTCGCGCGACCAACGCACCCGAAGGTAGTTTTGCTTTCAGCGGACATGACATCCCTCATGCGCACATGATCGAAACGGATCCTTCCGGTCGTTTTGTGATATCCACCAACCTGGGATTGGATCAGATCCTGATCTGGAAGCTCGATGAAAAAACGGGCAAACTTTCCGCCAATGATCCGGCTTCGGTGGCCTTGCCGCCGGGTGACGGGCCTAGGCATTTTTCCTTTCACCCGAATCGGCGCTGGTTTTATTCTTTGCAGGAAGAAGGTTCGAACATTGTATTGTTTGATTTTGATGCCGAAAAAGGAAGCCTGGTGGCGCGACAAACTTTGTCCAGTTTGCCGCCGGGTTTTGCTGGCAGTAACTTCACTTCGGAGATCATGGTTTCTGGCGACGGCAAATTTGTCTATGCCGCCAACCGCTTGCATGACGGCATCGCATCTTTTGCGGTAGGCGAGGACGGCACGCTGACATTTATCGAAGAGGTGTGGACGCGGGGAGATTATCCGCGCAGTTTTAATTTTGATCCGAGCGGAAATTTCCTCTATTCGTGTAATCAGCGCGCTGACCATGTTGCTGCGTTCGCGGTTGATAAAACAACAGGATCTCTCAAGTTTACCGGTCAATACACACCGGTCGGAAATCCTTCGATCATCATTTTCCTGGATCTAGCCAAGTCGGGCAAGTAGCTAAAAACGCTTGCGGGAAAAGGCAGGTCTTTGAATTGCCACCAGTAAATATCGAAGTAATCGAGCGCCGTGCTGAGAAATGCGCTTGCTCGGACTGCGGAAGAATAGTGGTGGCCGACTTTCCGGTAGAAGTGAAAGCTCCGGTGTAATATGGAGCGAAGCTACAAGCAACAGCTTTATATATTGGCGGCTATAACTCATCCCTTATCAACGCTTGGGAGAACTCTTTCGTGACCTTTTTAGCTGCTCCCTTAGCGAAGGAGCTGTGGCTAATTCTGTGAAACATGGGGGCAAAAAAGCAAAGCGGACAAGTGAACATATCAGACAAGCCCTCAAACAAGAACCCGTGATTCATCTGGACGAAACGGGATGTCGCCAACACGGCAAACGGCATTGATTGCATGTGGCTTGCACGGAGAAGCAAAGCTTCTTTACAGATGGTAGCGTAACTTTTGATAACAATCAGGCTGAACGAGATATTCGCATGATGAAAACACGGGAGAAAATCAGCGGAACTTTTCGAAGCGAGGATAATGCTCGTGCGTTTTGTGACCTTCGCAGCAGAGCAACCCGCTACTCGCATTCAGTCAAAATCCAAATGAAAATTTTAACCCTCAATTTGAACATGAAAGCTCTCTGCCAGTAGCGGGTTCCAGGCCTTCGAGGTTATCTGAATAGAATAAGCCTGATGCTTTTTGATATGTTGAACAGTATGCGCGGCCCAGAAATTGAAAACATGACGACTTCCGACGGTCTGCGCACGAGGGAAGCGCTGTGGGGTGCGATTTGTCATGACTCCGCTGAGCCTGATTCTCCGAGATGGCACGAAGAAATTTTGAGGGAGCGCCGTTAAAAAAATCGAATCAGGTGAGGCGAGGTTTATTTCTTTGGAAGAAAGTCGTCAATTTGCGGACGATATAGAATTTAAACATCAAAAGGTCGTTTCGGTCAGGTGTAGTTATTATTAAAGGGGGATCATTTTGATCATCCGGTTCCAAGGTGAGTTGCTGATTCCATCAAAGAACATGGACGACGGGGATGCTCGGGATGGTGAAGGAGAGTGGAGAAATTCTAGAGAGGGGGTGATTTCAAAAATGCGGGGCACCATGGCTGGTCCTGGTTCCGCGTGATGTGGCTTGACAGTGATCTTGGCGCAGTCCAAGTCTAAGGACTATGCCTGAAGATACTCCGGAAGTTCCACTTGACCCTACATCTTTGCGCCTCGCGGCGTCGTCGGCTTTGATCCGTCGTCGGCGTACGATCAAACCTGAGCAGATGAATACCCGTGCGGTGGACAAGCGTTTCATTGCTGCAATTTTGGAAAATGCCAATTGGGCGCCGAGTCATGGTTTGACCGAACCCTGGCGCTTCACGGTTTTCACCGGTGAGTCGCGGGAGGATCTGGCGGCTTATTTGCGCCGTTTGTATGTGCTGAAAACGACGGAGGAGAATTTTCGCGAGGACAAACTGGAGAAGCTGGGGCTCAATCCTTTGCGTGCTGATGTGGCCATTGTGTTGGGGATGAAACGTCAGGACTCGGAGAAAATTCCCGAGGTGGAGGAAATCGAGGCGGTGGCTTGTGCGGTGCAGAACATGCATTTGACGGCCTCGGCGATTGGCTTGGGGGCATTTTGGTCAACTCCGCCGATTGTCTATACGCCGGAAATGGTGAAATTTATTGAACTCGATCCGGAGCGTGACCAGTGTTTGGGAATATTTTATCTCGGCTGGCCAGAGGGCAGTGATGCGGAGGAAAAGGGAAAACCCGGTGAGGAAAGTCACTGGCCAGAGGGTAAAAGGGGGCCGGTGGCAGAGAAGATCAATTGGAAGGATTGATAGGAGTGGGTTTTGGTTGTTTGCCAGCGGGTTGGCGGTGGAAACAAATTTGAAGATTTGTTTTACGATGAGGGTATTTTTAAACGCAAGGTGATGGAAATTTTTATCGTAGCGGTCAAATGGTTCACGGTGGTAACTTTGATGTTCGGGGGATTGGTGGGTACTTTTCTGCCGATTCTGCCCGGTTCGTTTTTCATTTTGATGGGGGCAGTGGCGCATTATTTTTTGTTCGGGCAGAATGAGAGTGGTTTGTCATGGTTGAGTTTTGTGGTGCTGACCTTGTTGTTTGTGGCTTCGATAGTGGTGGATTGGGTCAGTGGGGCGATCGGTGCGAAGTGGTTCGGTGCTAGCAAGTGGGGCATTGGCGGGGCGATCCTGGGCGGGATCGTGGGGATTTTTTTTGGTTTCATTGGTCTGATCATCGGGCCGCTGCTGGGGGCTTTTTTGTTTGAAATGATTTTTGCTAAAAAGCAGCTTAACCTAGCGACCAAATCGACTTGGGGCACTTTGATCGGTGGCGGCGCGGGGCTGGTGGCGAAGCTGATGGTTTCGGTGGCGATGATCGCTTATTACATCATGGATGCATTTTTTGTGAATTGACTCCCTTTACCTGGACTGACTTCGGCTATAGAGTCGCAGGGTGGAACAGGTCGGTGACGATCGCTGTTTTCGCAGCTTCGGCTGTTGGATTCAGAGGAAAGTCCGGACACCATAAGGCAGCGTCGCCTTGGGAAACCAGGGGAGGCGGGTAGTGAAAGCTCCCGTCGACGGAAAGTGTCGCAGAAAACAAACCGCTTTTTTTGGCTTCGGCGAAAAGGAGTAAGGGTGAAAAGGCGAGGTAAGAGCTCACCGCTCCTTTGGGTAACCGGGGAGGCACGATAAACCCCATGCGGTGCAAGACATAACAGGACAAACGGGCCGCCTGCCCGGCTTCCGGAAGCTTCGGTGGACGGGAATGAGTCCGGGTATTAGTCGCACCCCGCTTCGGTGGGGAAGGCTGCTGGCTTTCGGGTCGGTGGTTTTAGATAAATGATCGTATTTTTTTCGCTTCGGTTCGCCGGGGTGGGGGAAGAACAGAATCCGGCTTACAAGACCTGTTCCACACTTTTTTGAGCGGCTTGTGTTTGCTTTGTTTTTGCATTTGAGATAGATTAGTCGCATGACCGTTTTCAAAAAGGTGATTTTCAAGATCATGATGAAGCTGGTCATGATGAAACTGGTCATGAGCTTGAAATCAAAGTAGTAGGGAGTTTGGCGATTACTTAATTGGGCAGATCACGCGGTGAGTGAGGTGAAAGTGATCAATTTGCAGGGAGCGGACGAGGGATAAAAAGTGGTGTCTGTAAAAACAGGTGTAAGATGGGGAAATTAATCGTTTTTTTGAAAAACTTCTTAGCTATCCGCACTAGACTATCAGTTTGCCCTTTCAGGGCAAACTTGTTTCACACTTTTTTATTGAAGAAGTGAATAATTGCTAAGACAATACGTCGAAGCTGTAACGCTCATATTATAATCGATAATCAAATCAAAAAGCTATGAAACCAACGAACCTTTTTTTGCTGACAGCCGTGGCGGCGATTGGCCTTTCATCAAACTCTTGCAGTCAATACGCTCCTAATACCAAAAGTGGAGCGGTGATCGGTGGTTTGATTGGAGCGGGGGCAGGCGCACTGATCGGCGATCATTCCGGACGTGGATTGGAGGGCGCGGCGATTGGCGCGGCAGCTGGTGCTCTGGGTGGAGGCTTGATTGGCAGTGCTCGTGATGATCGTGAGCGACAGTATTATAATGAGCAGCAGCGTAGGCAGCAGCAGTATGATAACGGGCATGGACATGGCCCACCGCAGAATTCCGGGCAGTATTATCAGCACGACCAGCGCCAGCCCAGGTATTATTGATCCTTGGCAGCGCCTTTATTTTTCCATACGGTGAGCCGTCCGACTCTGCCGAGTGGGCCGGGCACGTGCATGCCGCCGCCGATGATGTCGGGGCGTTGGTCTCCGTCGAGATCGCCGATATCGATGGTGGCTAGATTGCTAGGGGAGTAGGCGATGCGGCGGCGGGTGAAGTTTTGTTTGCCATCATTTTCCAGCCAGATCAGGCTGGGCAAATCGTGTTCTTTCCAATCGAAGTAGAGGCTGGAGCCGACCACGTCAAGGTCCCCGTCACCGTCCATGTCGGCCGCGACGGCGCGGTAACAGCTGTGGTAGCGGGTGATGTCGTGGAAGGTGAAGTTGAGCTTGCCGTCGTTTTCGAGCCATTGGATGCCGTGGTAGGGTTTGGGTGAGGGGTCGGTGTCCATCAGGTCGCCGTTGGAATAGAGGATGTCGGGATCGCCGTCTTGATCCATATCAACAACTTGGAATCCGGAGGAGCCGAAGGTGGGGTGTTTGGGTTGGCCGACCAGAAAGGGCTCGAACTTGCCTTGTCCTTGGTTCATGAAGCGCAGGATCATTTCGTGCTGTTGACTGACCAAGGCGACCAGGTCGAGGCGTCCATCCTGGTCGAGGTCGACTATTTCCATGTGCATCACCCCGTTGATTTGTGCGATAATATGCAGTTCGAATTTCTCCGGGGTGATTTGCTCCAGCCAGGCGGCGGCGCCGGTGGTGCGCCAGCCAAACATGGCAAGGCCAAAATCGATGTCGCCATCGCCGTCGAGATCAGCAGGCTGCATATCGGAGATACGCGGGGTGCCGGAAATGAGTACGCGTTTTTCGAAATTTTGCTGGCCGTCATTGATCAATAGAATCGCTTCGCCGATCAGCAGGTCATTAGGGTTCATGTGGCCCATCGAGGCGATGGCAATGTCGAGGTCGCCGTCTCCATCGAAGTCAAATACCTCCGAGTGTACTGGAGCGAGCACCATGGCGAGCTCGATTTCCTCTGTGTCAGATATAGGGGAAGAAGAGGGGTTGCCGCCGTTTTTATAAGGAAGCCACGATACGGTGCCAATCAATTCGTCGCAGACCACCACATCGGCATGTCCGTCATGGTCGAGGTCGGTGATGTTGACGTTGGTGATGTGTGGGCGATCACTGATGGGTGGATTGCCGACAGGTTGGGCTTCGAATAGCAATTTAGAGGGCAGGAAATCGTCAGGCAGTCGTGGGATGCGCTCCATGCTGAAGCTTTCGTAGAAATGGCGCAATTCTGCGGTTTGTTGGTGGGTGAGCGGGACTTTTTGGTCGCGCAAATGTCCGGCCATGTCCTGGATCACCCGGGCCCAGGCAGCTCGAGGCATGACTAAAGGGTCGGGTACGCTGTGACAGATCGCGCAGGCGGCGCGTCGCAGGCGTAACACGGATTCGGGCACACTTTTGTAGCGGGCGATGTCTTGTGCCAGCTCCTCCTGCGGCGAGTTGGGATCAGCGGCGGCCAGAGGGGCCGCTGTTGTGAATAGCAGCGTGACAAGGCTGGCGAGAAAAAAATAGGGTTGGAAAGGCGACGATTGAGCCATGTTTATAGGTTTGAACCCCCTCTGTTCACCCGAAGCGTGCTGTGGAGCAACAGAAATTTGGCTCAGATGGCTGCAATATGGTCTCGCAGATGTGGGGAAGGCATCGAAAAAGCTGGTGCGTTGCATAGATTATTTCTTGCATTTGGCCTTTAGCCAACCATAAATAGACTAGATCATTTGGAGCTCTGCATGGACTTTCGTGTCTGGCAGGGCTTCGCATGACGAGAGTTTGATTTTTTATTTAGAATCCATGTTAAAACAACTACGTCAAAGAGAGGATAATCCCCTGCGGGTGGGATTAGTGGGATTGGGAGCTATGGGTCGCGGTATTGCCTGGCAGGTCAGCATCACTCCGGGCATGGTTCTAGGCTTTATTGCAGATCTCGATTTGGAGGTGGCTCGCGATGCCGCTAAGCTGATCGGTCTGGAAGCGGTGGAATTCGACGGCAAGGAGATCCCTACTTTGACTGAAAAGCAGGTTTTGATTTCGACCGATGCGCTGACTTTATTGCAACGCGCTGATGAATTGAAGCTGGATGCGTTTGTCGAAGCGACCAATGCCATTTCGGCCGCGGCGGAATATTGTCTGGCGGCGATCGAAGGCGGCATGCATGTCATTTTGATGAATGCCGAGGTGGACCTGGTTTACGGTCCGCTGTTGAATGCCGAAGCGGCTAAGAAAAATGTCATCGTGACCAGTGATGCCGGTGATCAGCATGGGGTGATCATGACGATGATCGATGAAATCGAGATGTGGGGTTTTGACATCGTGCAAGCGGGTAACATCAAAGGATTTTTGGATCGCTACGCGACGCCGGATTCGATCCGTTATGAGGCGGAAAAACGCAATCTCAGTCCGGTGCAATGTTGTGCTTACACTGACGGCACCAAGTTGAATGTCGAGATGGCTTTGATTGGCAATGCTACTGGGATGATCCCCTTTGTGGATGGCATGGAGGGGCCGGCTTGTAAGGACGTCAGCGAAGTGATGGGCTTGTTTGATTTTGATGCTTATGAAGGCAAAGGCCGGGTGGATTATATCCTCGGAGCCGAACCGGGTGGTGGGGTTTATGTGGTGGGGCGCTGTGACGCGGCGTTCCAACAACCTTACTTAGAATATTACAAGTTGGGGGACGGGCCTTATTATTTATTCTCCCGTCCGTATCACTTGTGTCACCTCGAAACGACCCGGGCGATTGCCAAGGCTTGTTTGAATCATCAGGCGATTTTGGTGCCAGAGCATGGTCAGGTGTGTGATGTGTATGCCTATGCTAAGACGGATTTGAAAGAAGGTCAGGAAGTCGAGCACAGTATCGGCGGGACGGAGTGTTACGGTTTGGTTCGCACTTGTGCGGATGCCGAGGCGGAACAGCATTTGCCAATTGCCTTCCTTGAAGGTGAACCTGGCAAACACCCGACCTTGAAACGCGACATTGCTAAAGATGAAATGGTGAAATTTGAGGACGTTGAGTTCCCCGATATTCTGTTGCACCGTTTGCTTCAGCGTCAGGCTGAAATTTAAACCCCGCTCAAAACGTGGAGTCACCCGAGGGAGTCGAGAACGCGTCCGCTGACGAAGCGCATGCCGGCTCATCGGCTGCGAATGAGATAGTCGTTCTGGGTGGTGGTCCCTGCGGCATGTATGCGGCCCTGACCTTGGCCAAGGCAGGCAAAAAGGTCACCCTGTTGGAGAAAGAGGAAGTGACCGGCGGTTTGGCACGCGGGCACAAACGCGGCGAGAATTTTTACGATCTCGGTTGCCACATGCTGCATGCCTTTGACAAGGAAATCTTCGAGACCATCAAGGGCATCATGGGCGAGGAGCGCATCGAGGTGCCGTTGAATGCGACAATCAAATGGGCGGGTGCATTTTATCGTTACCCGCTGCAGTTTGGCGACATGGTGAAGGGTATGCCGAAGGTCATGTTGATTCGCTGTTCGGTGGGTTTGCTTTTTTATCAATTTCTTAACAAGATCAATCCCAAGGAACCGAAAAATGCCGAAGAAGCATTGATCCAACTTTACGGCAAACCGCTGTATCGTTTTTTCTTCAAAGATTTCACCGAGAATTACTGGGGTTTCCCGACTACTGAATTGTCGGCGACTTTTATCACTACCAAAATGCCGCGTTTGTCGGCGGTGGATGTGATCAAGAAAATGCTCGGCAAATTTGGGGTCAAGGAAAAGGATGGCGGTGCAGTGGAGAGTGCGTTGTCGGAAGAGACTTTGCACTATTCGCGCAATGGGGCGGAAGGCATGGCGCGTTGTCTCGCTGGTGAGATTGAAAAGCTGGGTTGCCGGGTGATCACCAATGCCGAGGTGCGCAATATCCAGCGTGAGGGCGATCACATTGCTTCGATCACTTATAGGGAGGTGCAGGAGGGGGGCGGTGGCCAGGAGCATGAGATCAGCTGCGATCAAGTGGTCTCGACGATACCGATTCATGATTTTGTCAAAGCGGCGGGTGAACTGGCTCCGGATGAGGTGCGCGCTGCGGCAGATCAATTGCGCACCAAGCCGATTGCGGTTTATGGTTTGTTGGTGAAAAAAGAAAAAGCGATCAATTCACTTTATATCTATTACCGCAGCCGTTGTTTTCACCGGGTGGGAGAGCCTAAAAACGCAGGACTGACGGTGAGGCCGGCGGACCATACCGTATTGATCGTCGAGACCACCTGTGAGGTGGGCGATGAAAAATGGAATGGGGAGCAGTCGTTCATTGATAAAATCGCCGCCGATCTCGAGGACGAGGGCATTTGCACTAAAGAGGAAATCGTTGAGACCCATGTGCTGCGAACCCGGCATGGTTATCCGGTGTTTGATTTGGGTTTTGAGCCACATCTGGAGAGCGTGCAGAACTTTGTTGCGTCGCTGGAGAATGTGCAATCGGTGGGGCGCCAAGGCGGATTTTGTTATCCTAACATGCACTCTGCGATGCGTATGGGGGCGAATGCGGCGGATGAGATTCTCAAACAGGAAGCTGGATCAAGTAGTTAAACCGAGTTAAAGCATGTGTGCGATTTTTGGATTTTCTGGTTTTAATGATCCCGACTATCTGCGTCGCATGGGGAAAATATTGCGTCACCGCGGGCCGGACGGCGAAGGTTTTTTTGAGGCGGATCGTTTTGCTTTTGGCAACCGTCGACTTTCGATTATCGATTTGGAGGGCGGCGATCAGCCGATCTACAATGAGCAGGATGACCTGGTGGTTGTTCAGAATGGTGAGATCTACAACTATGTTGAATTGCGCGAGCAGCTCAAAGTTTGCGGGCATGTGTTCAAGACCCATTCAGATACCGAAGTGCTGGTACACGGTTTTGAAGAGTGGGGTGAGCAGGTGGTGCAGAAGCTCAACGGCATGTTTGCTTTTGCGGTTCACAATCGCAAGACCGGCGATACTTTTTTTGCCCGTGATCGCTGCGGGCAGAAGCCGTTTTATTATTGGAACCAGCAGGGTAAATTTGTTTTTGCTTCGGAGATTAAAGCAATTGTGGCCTGCCCGCATGTTGAACGAGCGGCGAACCTCAATGCGATCGATCCCTACCTGACTCTGCGCTACGTGCCAGAGCCAGAAACGATGTTCAAGGATGTTTATACTTTGCCAGCGGGGCACTCGCTGACCTTGAAGGCCTCGGGCGAGGTGGTGGTCAAGCGTTACTGGCAGCCGACTATAAAGCAGGATAATGATTACGCCTCAGACGGTGAGTATCTGGAACAGCTCGATCACAAGTTCCGCGATGCGGTGAAGCTCACCATGCGCAGTGACGTGCCGGTGGCAGCTTACTTGAGTGCGGGAGTGGACTCATCAATTATTGCCGCTGCGGCGAAGGAATTTAATTCTGATTTGCACACCTTTTGCCTCGGGTTTGATTCGCCCATTGATGAGACCAAAGACGCTGCTGCGACCGCTAAGTTACTTGGTACGACTCATCATGAGGTCAACGTGGTGCCGGATGATTTTGATCGTCTGCCGGAGATCATCTGGCAGATGGATCGTCCGGTGGGTGACGCCTTGATTATTGCTTTTGACCGTCTAGCGGCCAGTTGCTCGCAGGATTTTAAAGTGGTGCTCGGAGGAGAGGGCGCGGATGAAATGTTCGCGGGTTATTCTTTTCACAAAATCACCCAATTGGTGGAACTTTATAGAAAAACCGTGCCGGGCTTTGTTCATTCGGGTTTGGCGATGCCTTCGCTGAAAATGCTGCCGGTGGGTTTGCTGAATAAGTTTTTCGCCTTCCCGGCTTACCTCGGAGAGAGTGGCAAGCAGCGTTTGGTGGAATTCATGGGT
>JAJRVS010000173.1 GCA_024277195.1 Verrucomicrobiota bacterium
CCATAATAAGCGTAAGGATCCGCCTGGGAAACCAGCCCCGGACGCGAGTCCCCCACCCCGCGCACATCACAGGCAAATACCCGTGTTTGCCCGCCTTCTTTTTCAATCAACTCACGCAATAAAGGTTCCTCTCTCAATTCCTCATCCGCTGACAAATGGGAAACATACAACAAGGCCCGCCCTTCACCCTCGGCCTTTGCAGGGCGCGAATGCATGCGCTCATCGCCAAGCATGGTGCATATCGACATGATGCCCGGATCACTTTCCACCCCATAGTTGATGTAAAACTTTTTAGGATAACCGCGTGCTCTTCCCGAAGCTCTGTATATGCGTGACCGTGGAGCCAGATCTCTCTCCGGCAGCCGCAAAGTTTCATTAAGCACCTTTTCCAGCTGCTCACCCTTCAACCCCTTCTGTTTGCGATTCTTCTGCTGGCTTCGTGCTTTTGCCGCCGTGAAGCTGAACACCGAACGCGATTCCATGTCCTTCACCTGACCGGTCGGAGTGCACTGCAAGGTTTCATCCTTTTCGATCTGGATATCCGGCTCCGCTTCGATCGCCGGCATCCCAGCCGCTTTATTAAACACATCATACATCGCCTCACGATTCTCCTGACTGTATCCATGTGTCGTAGGCCCGGTGAACAAGCTGATATTTTCCTTCTTACCCAACAGGCGGTAGAGATTCTTCAAACGTTCATAGGCCTTGGCCGAACCTCGGGCATCAAAAAAGTCCTTCTCCTTGGCCAATATCACCACCGGTTTAGGAGCCATCGCCGCTAGAAAATCATCATGATCCAAACCCAACGCCAAAGTCTTCGGCGGGCATTGTTCGGTATCCTGAGGCAACTCATTTTCCATGTTATGCCGCCAGGTCGTCACAAAACAACTCGGTGCCGCCATCGCCCACCTCGATTCGATCCCACACAACCACGTGGTCATCGTGCCACCGCCCGAGTTACCGGTGACTCCAATTCTTTCAGCATCCACCTCCTTGCGGGTCAGCAGGTAATCCAAAGCCCGTATCCCGTCCCAGGCTCGCCACGAGCCAAAAAAGTCACCCACTAAGAACTGCTGGTTGCCCGCTTGAGCGTGTTCCGTCGTCGGCCCACCTACCAGTGACTTCAAATCCTCACCCGCATATTGCAAGCGCTCCCCCTGCCCAATCGGATCATAAATCAAAACCACATAACCCTGCTTGGCCAAACCCTGGGCATACGACTGGTAAGCCTCCGAAGCCTTGCCGTTTTTTGAATGCCCACAGGTACCCACCACCGCTGGCATCGGCTCCGTCTTTCCCTTGGGCACATAAAGATTGGCTGTCACTAAAAATCCCGGACGGCTCTCAAATATCAATTTTTCAATTTTGTAAGTTTCCCGTTCAACGATGCCAGTGATCCTCGCTTTCAATGAACTTTTCCTCTTTGGCAGAGGAGCAAAAACCGCTTTGATTTTTTCCTGAACCGCTTCCACGTAAGCCTCGGCGTCTGCTTTGTTTTTTAATTCCGATTTGGCCAGCAAACCCTTCATTTCGACCCGGCTCACCCGACGCACAAAAGACTCCTGCACCATCCTTGGAAAACGATTGAAGGGAGCTATCTCCGCCGCCTTGGAGCCATCTGCTGCTATCAATTCTCTCACTCCGGACAAACCGCCAAAGGACAAGCCGAAGGCCGCTCCACTCACACCGCTCAACCATTGGCGACGCTCCATCAAAAAAGGCTTATTTTCAGTATCCATATCAAATTTATTGTCAAAAGCAAAAAAACTTAGCCCCTATGAGCACAACGGCAAATCAAAATCACTACGCTTTAGCCGCTCATTCTCCACTTGAAAAATATCACTTATTTCATATGTTACACTGACGCTCGACACTGCTAATCTATTCCCATTTCCAAGTCATGATCTCCCGAAGCTTCTCGCTCTGCCTATTCTTATTAATAATAGCTGCTACCTCCCAGGCCTTCTCCATCACAGTACAAGACACCAAGGGGCGCATCATGGACGTCGAAGTGATGTCTTACACCAAGTCCAGCGGCAATGTGCGCATCAAAAGAACAGACGGCAATATCTTCAACGTCAAAATCTCCCTCTTTGACCAGGAGTCACAGAAAAAAATTATAGCGGCTGCGCCCATCGCTTTTCCCAAATTAGACATTAAAGTTTCCATAGGCAAACGTCGTGAAAAACAACGCGGTAGCTCCTACATGAAAAACAACTTGGTTTCCGTATCCACAAAAATTAAAAACACTGCCCGGGATATTGATTTACCCAAATGTAAATTCACTATATTTTTGATCGGCAGAAATGCCAGACGCTACGCTGATAAAACAATGGATTGGTCAAAAATTCTCTCGATCCAAAAATTCGAAATATCCATTTTAGCATCCAAAGAATATAGCCACGAATTCCTTCCCGTCAGAACCTCTTATGATTCTGACAAAGATTCCACCAATACCGGAGGCTGGGAATTCGACGGTTATTTGCTTATTATTCAAGACCCCAAAGGCGAAATTTTGTTAGCCAAATCCTCTATAGGTCCAGTCAAAACCACTGTGGTTAATAATCCTCAACTGTTAAAAACAGCCTTGGGCTTCAGCCAAAATCAACAACTCCACCGCGACTTCACTCCAATGAAGGGTTTTGCTCCGTCTCGTTAGATCTTTTGCGCCACTAAAGTCAAACGTTGCCACCACCATACCGTCTTCCCACCTTCCTCAGCCAGAGAAAACACCCGTCTCGCTTGTAGCGGAGCGTTGCGCACCAAGTCCCGGACTTTCACCCGGTTATTAAAATCCCATTATGAACAACTCGATTGTTACCTCCTTCATTCTGTTTCTCGTTGCCAGTCCGGCTTTTTCCTCAGAGCTCTCTTTCAAGCTTCACCTGCTCAGTAAAAAATCCACCTACAGCGCGGCAGCGGTCGACGACATTAATAGCGACGGACAGCTTGACATCATCTGTGGGGGCTGGTGGTATGAAGCCCCTTACTGGAGACGCCACTTCGTTCGTGATGTCAAAAAAATCCGCGGTTGGTTTGACGGTTACTCCCACCTGCCCTACGACGTGGATGATGACGGCGATACCGACTTCATCAACGTCAATTACCGCAGCAAATCCATCTATTGGATCGAACACCCGAACGACTTGCTACAGCCCTGGCCCAAACACCTCATCGCCGAACCAGGTGCGATGGAAACCGGCCGACTGCATGACATCGACGACGACGGCCAACTCGACATTCTACCCAATGGCAATAAATTTGCCGCCTGGTGGCAGCGGCAGGGCAAAAAATTTATCCGCCATGACCTTCCCCTGCAGTTAGCTGGTCACGGAACCGGTTTTGGAGACATCGATGGCGACGGGCGTGCCGACATCGTTGGGCTCAACGGGTGGATGCAAGCCCCCGCAAACCGCATCACTGGAAAGTGGCAGTGGCACCCCGAATTCGAACTCAAAAAACGCCCCAGTGTGCCCATCCTCATCGTTGATGTTGATGACGATGGAGACAATGACATCGTCTGGGGCGAAGGTCACGATTACGGCCTGTTCTGGGAAGAACAAAAAATCGACAGCAAGGGTCAACGAAACTGGCAACACCACCTCATCGACCAATCATGGTCACAAGCCCACGCCCCACTTTGGGCCGATCTCGATGGCGACGGCCAGGACGAGCTGATCGCCGGCAAACGTTACATGGCTCACGACGGCAAAGACCCGGGCGGCCACGACCCTCTGGTGATCTACAGTTACCAATTTAACAAAAAAAACAAAACCTGGGAAAAACGGCTGATCATCAAAGACCAACAAGTTGGTTTTGGTCTTGATCCTCAAGTGATCGATCTCGATCAAGACGGCGACCTCGACCTGGTCTGTCCGGGGCGCAGCGGTCTCTACTGGTTGGAAAACCAACGACTGCCGTAAAAGCAACCAATATAAAGTTTCCTAAACTGCCCTCAAAACCAAGGTTCAGTATTTGACCCGTTTTCCTTCTGGATGTTCCGCGCGTCCGATCAGACCGTCTTCCATCTCGTAAAGTGTATCAAAAACGTCCAATGCGCGCTGATCATGGGTCACCACAATCACCCCCGCACCATGATCATGGGCGACCTGCGCAAAAAGCTCCATCACCTGACGCCCACGACTGCTGTCAAGCGCTGCCGTAGGCTCGTCTGCCAGAATGATACTCGGATGATTGGCTAATGCCCGAGCCACCGCCACCCGTTGCTGCTGGCCTCCGGACAACATCGAAGGCAAATTGTCAGCTCGATCACGCACTCCGAGTTCCTCAAGTAAATCCAAAGCCCGGCGACGTCCCTCCGCCGCCCCACTGCCATTGATCTCCATCACAATCTGCACATTCTCCACCGCACTCAGAAATGGGATCAAATTCGATTTTTGAAACACATAACCAATCTCACGTCGTCGAAAACGCCGCAAACTGGTCATCGCACGGGGGCCGTCCATCACCACCTCCCCATTAATCAGCACCCGCCCGGTTGTTGGAGGATTGATCAAACCCACCGCAGTCAAAAAAGTCGACTTGCCGGATCCGCTGGGGCCGAGCAAAGCCACCACCTCTCCATGTTTCACCTCCACCGAAGCATCACGCATGGCGACCACCTCGGTATTTCCGCTTCCATAGATCTTACTCAGACCCTCGGTGACGATGGCTAGGGACTCACTCATAATTAAGACAGCGCTTCATTTGGAGATACTCGCATCGCTTTCCAGATCCCCAGAAAACTAGCCACAACAGAAATAACTATGACGATCAGCCCCAGTTGCACCAAGTCATCATTGATGAGAATCACCCGCCGCGGAAAATTTGGAAAAATCCGCTGCCCCAGCAAATAAGCTATACCATAACCGAGCACCCCGATAAACAGTGACTCCTGCATGATCAGTCCCAGAATCTTGCTATTGGGAGCCCCTACTAATTTCAACAAAGCAATGGTATGGATTTTATCCAGAGTCAGGGTGTACAAAATCAATGCCATGATGATAGCCGCAATGATGGTCAATAATATGCGGAACAAGCCGATCTGCTGCCTGACCTTCTCAACCGATCCTTTCAATAATAAATCCCTTTGCCCCTGACGGGTAAAAACAGAAACATCACTCCATCCGGAGAGGTTCTCCATCACTTGATCGATATCCGCTCCCGCTTCGACACTGGCCATGACCGCGCTGATTTGCGGACGTGACAACGCGGGTATTTCCATGCTCGGTCGGTTTGCCTGATCGAGTAAAATCGGCATATTCGCACCGATCTCACTATCTTCTCCCCGGATTTTCCGCGCCGCTCGCTCCAATCTCAGAGCTTCACCCGAGGTATCAAATTGAATTGCCTGCGCGTCAGCTACCGTCACAAAACCCAAGCCATCCCCCGCTGCACTCATCATGCTGCTAGTGATTCCCACCACCTCGTAGCTCTCTTTTGCCAACTGGACTTTCTCTCCCAAACGCAAACCCAATGACTCATCGGCTATCATTTCATAGTGATTCTGAAGCAACGGTCGGCCCTCGGTCAAAACAAGCCAAGCGCCTTTGTCTCTGGGCCAACTCAGACCGATAATAGCTATGCGCAACGCCCGGCCATCATGTTCTCGTTGTACCGTGTGAAAAACAAATTCACGCGCATTGGACAAACCCTGCACTGCCTCCAAGCGGTAAAGTAAATTGCTCGGAACACGGGAGATCTCAGCAAAAGGCCCTCGGGTATCTTTTTGCACCACCCAGATGTCTGCACCCACCTCGTCGATCAGTAAAGTGGCATCCGCTTCGATGCCACGATAGATCCCCCCCATACCCATCACCACCATCAGCAACATACCGATGCCAATCGTGGTCAAACCAAAGCGCCCTACATTGTGGCGGATATCTTTAGCCGCGAGATTCATTTCACCTTGACCTTTTGTCCTTCTAACAAATGCTTTTTGACCTTCAACGGAATGATCAATCCATCGCCCACCTTCACTCCTTCAAGCACTTCGTAGAACTTGTCATTACGTAATCCCAACTTAACCGGATGCCACACCGCCTTACCGGCCACAGCGATAAAAACCCCCACCTCGCTGTCACGCCATTGCACATAACGAACGGGTAACAGCACCACCTGATCCTTCCTCCCTGTTTCTATATACACTTCCGCTCGCTGACCCACAGCCCAGTTTTCCGGTTTTTTGAGGACGGAGACGTCCACCACAAATTCTCTCGATTCCCGGTCCGTTTCGCGACCCAGACGAACCACTTTTCCAGTAAAAATCCTATCCGGCTCTGATCTGAAAACCACCCGTGCCCCCTGTCCTGGATCCACCTTGCCCATCTGCGTTTCATCCACCCAGGCACTCACCCACAGTTCTTCGGTGGACACCAGCCTCAACACCGCGCTGCCCGGCAAAACGATATCTCCTGGATCACGTTGACGACGAACAATCAAGCCGTCAAATGGAGACAATACCTTGGTATTGTCCAAAGCCGCGCGATGATAATGCAAGGTTTCCTCCGCTGTCACCAGCTCCTTTTCCCCCTGGGCAATAGCCGCATCCGCTCGTGCCAGACCCGCCTGCGCGATAGCAAACATCTCACTCGATTTTTCCAAATCCGTTTGTGATACGGACCGTGTCGCTATCGCCTTCTGCATCCGGTCCAACAACTGGGTGGCCTGCTTCAAAACCGCCAATTCCCTTTTTTTATCCGTCGATAACCGTTTGATCGATGCCTCCTTTGCCTCCAGATCGGCCTGCGCAATCGCCACCCGCTGAATCAATACTTCGTCATCCAACTCAACCAGCAGTTGCCCTTTCGTCACTCGATCCCCCTGATCCACCAAAACCTTCGATAACAAACCCGATATTTTCGAACTGATCGTCGCTTTCACCCGCGCCTCCAAAGTGCCCGTCCCCATCACCTCAGCCACGATCGGTCCCTGCTTGAGTTGATGCTCAGTGACCACCAAAGGCGCAAATTTGACCCGGTAAATCACTCCTCCGACGACGGCAGCCACCAGCAACAGCTTCAGCGCCTGCCACAACCAACGATTCACCCTGTTTTCCCCTTTTTTATCCATGAAGTTTACTCCTATCAACTAAATCACCGACTCCCAATAAATTCCTAAATGCCTATATAGCTTCTACACCCTGGTATCGTTGCCAGCAAGCGCTTTTACGTCATTGTCCATTGCTCGCTTCTATGATACAAACCCCACATGCACTTTCCTAGAGCCTTACTCCTTCTGCTGTTTATGCTACCTTGTTTACAAGGTTTAGCCGCCGACCGGCCCAACATCATTTTTTTCCTGACCGACGACCAACGCTTTGATTTCCTCGGTTGCTCAGGACATCCTCTGGTCAAAACCCCCAATATCGACCAACTCGCAGCACAGGGAACGCGTTTCGAAAACATGTTTGTGACCACCTCGACCTGCTGGGTAAGTCGAGCATCCATCCTAACCGGGTTGTATATGCGCAGTCACCGCTTCACTGGAGGAACGATCAAAAAACAATTCACTGAGACCTCCTACCCTAGAATTCTTCAAGATGCCGGTTACCAATTCGCTTACATTGGCAAAACCCACTTCTCGCTGGAAAAAGGGCAAACTGAAAAAATGTTCAGCTACTTCAAACAAATCGGCCGCAATCCTTATTTTAAAAAAATGCCCGACGGCTCGCTGCGTCACGAAACCGAACTCGCCGGTGACGAAGCTATCGGTTTCATCGAAAGACGAGACACAAAACAACCCTTCTGCATCTCGATCAACTTCAATGCCAGTCACGCCGAAGACAGCGACAGAAAAGATCACTACCCTTACCCCAAAGCCGTCGCAGATCTGTACCAAGGCATGCAGATGCCCCTACCCAAACTCAATGCTCCCGAGTTTTACGCCGCCAACCCGGAGTTCATGCGCAACTCGATGCACCGTGATCGTTTCAAATGGCGCTGGGATACTCCGGAAAAATACCAACATAACATGCGCAACTACCTGCGCATGGCTTCGGGTATCGACCGGGTGATCGGACGGGTGCAAAGCGCTTTGAAAAAAAGCGGCCTCGCCGATAATACCGTCATCATCTATTCGGCCGACAATGGTTATTATGCCGGTAACCGCAGTTTTGCCGGCAAGTGGACCCACTACGAAGAATCCCTGCGGGTGCCCCTGATCATCTATGATCCGCGCCTGAAAGACGACAAGCGCGGCCAAGTAGCCTCGGAGATGGCTCTGAACATTGATATCCCCGCGACGATCATCGACTACGCCGGTCTCGCTGCCCCAACGATTTACCAGGGCAGGAGTCTCAAAAACTTAGTTCAAGGCGAACAACCCACTGAATGGCGAGAAGACACCCTGCTTGAGTTTTTCAGCCAACACAGCACGATTCCCAACTGGGAAGGCATCCGTGGGCAACGCTACATTTATGCCAATTACGTCGATCAAAACTTTGAGTTTCTTCACGACCTCAGTCGCGACCCCGATCAACTCGAAAACTACGCCAAAGACCCTGATTACCAGGAAATATTAAAACTGATGCGTGCCCGGCTAGACAAAGTGGCCTCATCCTATGGCAAACCGTTCAGCCAAGACGACCTGCCGCCCAAACGGAAAAAAAGAAAATAACCCACTCTTCCCTTTAAAAAAATTATGTTCTCAAATTGAAATGAGAGTCGTTATTCATTTGAGTTGTTTTTTTCTTATCCGTGTTCATCCGTGTGATCCGTGGTTAAACTCTTATAAAATAACCTGAACCGAAACGCAGTGCGGATAGGCGGAGCCAATAGTTACCAAAAAATGTTTAGCTATGACGCTTACCTCTAACATTCGCTCCTGATCATCCCCCCTTCAACACGGTCTGGGCCGCACGATAACCACACATGCCATGCACCCCCGCACCAGGGGGAGTGGAAGCTGAGCAAATAAACACATCCTTCGCCGGGGTGGAATAAGGATTCAAACGCAAAGCCGGCCGCGCCAACAATTGAGGCCAGTCATTAACCCCGCCGGTCACATCTCCGCCAACCAGATTAGGGTTGTAACTTTCATAGTCAGCGCATGACATCACCCTTCGCTGCAAAATACAATCGCGGAACCCTGGGGCAAAACGTTCGATCTGATTCTCGATCACTTCAGTCATATCCACATCCGAACCGTTCGGCACATGGCAATAAGCCCAGCCCGTGTGTTTTCCCTTGGGCGCCCGGGAATCATCAGCCACACTCGCCTGCGCCAGCAAAACAAACGGCTTGTCCGCATGCCGACCCTGCCAACACGCTTTTTCCGATTCCACCACCTCGTCAAGCCACCCTCCCACATGAACCGTCGCTGCCTGACGACAATCTTCATTGCTCCACGGGATCGCTTCACTCAGCGCGTAGTCAATTTTAAAAACCCCCGGTCCATAACGATAAGATGCCAGTTTTTTGCGATAAACTTCCGGCAATCGCCGCCCCGCAATCCTCCCCAATTCAGCCGGACCGGTATCGAACAAATAAGCCCGCGCTTTGGGCAAATCATCAATCGACGCCACTCTCCACCCACATAGCACTTCACCACCCATTGATTGCAAATAGCTCACCATGGCTGCGGTGATGCCTCCCGTGCCGCCCTTGGCCACTGGCCACCCCTGCGCGTGCCCCGCCACCGCCAACATCAAGCCCACCGCCGCCGAAGGCGAGCGATCAAGCGGCAAAACCGAATGAGCCGCGTGGCCCGCCAACATCGCCCGGGCCGGTTCATCGGTGAAAGCAAAACGCGCCAAACTCATCGCCGAAGGCAAGGCCCGCATCCCGAACTGCGCGACCGGCAATATATTTTTCGGCAGATTTAACATCGGCCCCAGCATATCCTCGAACAAATTATCCGCAGCGCGAACCAAAGGGTCATACAACCTGCGATAAGCCCGACCATCCGCCTTAGCCAAACGGGCCGCAGTCAAGTCCACCGAACGCTCCATGATCGCGGCCTGCCCATCATCCAGCGGGTGCGCCAGAGGGTATTTTGAATGCAGCCATTGCAAACCAAATTTCTCCAAAGGCAAGGACTTCATCAACGGCGAACACACTCCCATCGGGTGCACCGCCGCACACACATCATGGACAAAACCTGGCAGCGTACCCTCATCTGATCGAGCTCCCCCGCCCGGCGTCGAATGCGCCTCGATCACCAATACTTTCCAGTCCTGACGTGCCAACTCAATCGCCGCCGCCAGACCATTCGGCCCCGAACCCACCACCACCGCATCGTATTCCGACTTTTCAGCTTGATCCGAAAATGGTGTTTTTTTCATCAAAATCAACTCACCTGATCAACTAAACAGCCTCTCTCTTGGCAAAAAATTTCGCCACCAGCGCACGTTTTGGCGGAGCGCACATCAGCGAAACCCCCACGGTCAATACCGTTGCCGCGATCACATCCCAAAACAAAGGCATCACTCCCAGCGGTTCAAAAACGGTGAACTCATGGGTCTCCATCCATCCAATGACATTCAACACCACATGCATACCTGCTCCGCCAAGCATGCCTGCAATCGCCCCCGCTCCAGTCATCCGCTGCCAATACAATGCCAAAATCATCGGCATCATGAAACTCGCCGCCAAACCTTCACTGGCAGAAATAATCAAGTCCTGAAGATAAACCGGAGGATTTAAAGCCGCCACCACCGCCAACATCCCAACCCCACCGGTCACCGCCCAACTCATCCGCTGCAGGGTTTTATCCGATGCCTGCGGATTGATATTACGCTGATAAATGTCCCGCACAATCGACGAAGAAATCACCAGCAAAAAACTATCCACACTCGACATCACTGCGGCAAACGGCGCCGCCACCACCAAGCCCGCCAACCACGGCACTCCGGCGGCGGCTGTAGTGAAAGTGGAAAACTCCGGCATCACCCGGTCCGGGTCGATCTCCATACCCGGCATCAACACCCGGGCACAGACAAAAATCAATACCAGGGAGACATAAATGAAACCAAAATAAAACGTCACTGTCACCATCGCACGACGCAACACCTTAGTGTGATCAAATATCATCATCCTAACCTGATTACTAGGTTGCCCCACTCCGCCAAAAGGCCATAAAATGAAAAAGCTGAAAGCCATACCAATCGCCAGAAATCCCGCCGCCTTTTTCAAGTCCGGCCCGGGCGCACGCAAATACACGCCCTTTTCACCAGCTCCGCTGGCATAAGGAGTGCTCTCGACCTCCCTGATCTTCACTAAATTCGAAACCGGAGCTCCCTGAATTTTTTCAATCTCCGCCGCCGTGGTGATCCGGATCAGCTCCACCTGCTTGCTCTCCTTTTCCCCCGCTTCGATCACCGCGCGGCCTTTCATGCGATAAAGTATCTTTTCCCCTTCTGCCGTTTTCTGCTCGATCCAGGTTCCTTTTTCAATATTCAAACTCTCGTTCGATTCCGCCTCAACCTCCAGCACTGCGGTCAAAGGCACCGGAGGAGTCATTTCCGCCAAAGCCTGGGTCGCTTTTTTCAAGCCCCCCACCTGATACAAAGCCAGCACCAAGAGCAGCAAAACTCCAAAAGCCATGACGATGCCCTGCATCACATCCGTCCACACCACCGCCCGGAAACCTCCGTAGGAAACATAAGCCACCACCGCGATGCCAAAAATCAACAAACACAAAGCATAGTCCGCCTCCGCCTGTCCCAACAACGGAATACTGTCAAAAGCCCCATCCGCCCAACGCACCGCAGCTTTGAAAACCGGCACATCTCCCAACAAGGTGCTCATGATTTTACTGCCCGCCTTGAACTGCGCCAACAGATAAGCAAAGAGAAAAATCACAATCAGCAAGGTGCCGACGATGCCAACCCCTTTATTATTAAATCGCTCGCGCATCACCTCCGGCACCGTCAAGGCATTCGCCCGCCGCGCCACTTGGTTCAGCCGCTTGCCGATCAAAGCCATCGCCACCAGCGGCACCGTCATGTAACCGGCAATCCAAAAGCCCACCACCCAACCATGGGTATAGATCCGCGCCGGAAAACCCATGAAACTACCACCCGAAGCACTGGTCGCCGCAAAGGTCAGCGCCAACGCCCACACTCCAAAACCCCGGCTGCCGAGAAAATACTCCGAAACAAACCCCTCCTTGTTCGATGCCCGACCCGACAGCCAGGCCAGAAAAAAAACGGCCGCCATATACGCGGAAAAGGTCCACAAAATACCCGCACTCCCTGAAGTTTCGTCCATGACTACTCTTCCCCCCCTTCGATTTTATCCCCCTCTTCACCCAACAAATCATGATCTTTCATAAAACGCAGCGCAAACCAGAAAGTAAAAAGGCTGGCCACCGCCCAAGGCAACATCACCACCCAGAACACCCAACTCGGCATTCCCATAATCAAATTCATCGCCTCGCCCTCTGCCGGTTTTTGATAAGCCAGCCACTTACCCGATCCTATCACCCACAGCGCAAATACCAGCCAAAACACCAAAGCCACCTTCATCTCCCGTCGCGAACTACGCAACAGTGGATCCTCCTCCTCGCTCGGCACTCTCCAGTCTTCGCTCATTAAGCCCAAGCCTCCTTGACAAATTTAACAAAATTTCCACTCATCACCCCGTCCACATCATCCTCACAGAAACCTCGATTGCTTAACATCTCCGCCAAAACCGTCAAATCCGCAATCGTATCCAAATCCATCGGACACTGCTCTTTGCCAAACCCCCCGTCCAAATCCGATCCCAGACCGCAATGTCTGGCATTGCCTGCCAACTGGCAAATGTGATCAATGTGCTCCACCGCCGCTTCGATTTTCACCCCCGCTGATTCCGGTGTGCTCTCCCCACGAATCCAACCGGTCACCAACATCCAGGTATCGAACACCGTCCCGATCACCGCGCCACGTTCGATCAGCGCCTTGATCTGCTCATCGGAAAACTGCCGAGGATCATTCACCAAAGCCCGGCAATTCGAATGGCTCGCCCACACCGGGCCGTCAAAAATATCCAAACACTGCCAAAAAGTATCATCACAGAGATGGGTCGCATCGAGGATCATGCCCAGTCGGTCCATCTCCTGCACCAGTTCCTTGCCACCCGCTTTCAGTTTGCCGGTGCGGTCATGACCAAAAGCATAACGCCCTTCGCCATAATGCGCCGGCCCCATCGCCCGCAAACCCGATTCCCAGGAACGCTCCAGATGTTGTGGGGTAATAATCGAATCCGCACCCTCCAAACTCAAAATATACCCAATCGGCGCATCGGTCGGCACCTCATCCTGCGACCATAAAGCGAGCTGATCTTCAAAAGTCTCCAAATCACCCAGCATCCGCATCTCACCTACCGCCTCCATCTCCTTATACCACGCCAACTGAGCCTGAGTCATCGCCCAAGCCTGCTGCGGCGAGTTCCAACCCGAAGCCACCATTCCCGGTTTCATGCAGCCGGCGATCTGCGTCGCCACCACAATCCCCATGCCTGCTTCGCGCATTTCAGGAAATGCCACCACCCCGGCGGCTCGCCCTTTGCCCGGCATGCCCTGTTCCTCCGCTCGTATCTCTTCTACCGTGCAGCGCAGGTCGCGATTGAACTCAATCGCGTTCAAACTCAAATCCAGGTGAGCATCAAATATCATTATATCGGGGGTTATCGGAAATTATACAGAATGTCTGTTCGTTGCTTGTAACGGTTTTTTGTTCAAATCCAAGCATCAAATGCTCAAACGACGATTGCGGCACTTGATCGCCCAACGCTCACCGCTGGCCTCCCCGTCACGGATGAGCACCGCTTCCATGTGCAAAGCCACCGTCGGGCAGATGTGCCAAGGCAAACCGTAAACCACATCGCCAACAGAAAAATCAGCCGCACGATCCGTCTTCACCACCAGATGTTCCTCACTCTGCCCCATCAACTCCCCGTCCGCCAAAGGACCGAATAACTTCACCCGCTTGTCCAAAGGGTTCTCCGGCGCCACCGCTTTATTGCCCAGATCCAGACAAACAAAACCACTGCCTGGTTTGCTGATCACCCGCATCATCAAAACCACCGCTGGTTCAAATCCGAGGTCCGGAAAATGAGTGCCGTAACCCGCATCCCAAAAAACCGTCGTTCCCGGACTGCACTCCCAACGAGCACCGGTCACCTTTTCGGCATCCGAAGCATGCAGGGCAAAAGTCGGCGAGCCCCCCGCCACGATCAAAGACAACTCAACCCCTGCAGCACGCAACCGGGTAATAAATCCAGCCAACGGCTCGTAGGACTTCTCATAGTGCGCCTTGCGCTCATCCTGATCAGGATCGTGGATATGCCCGTCATAAACGTGCAGCCCACCAAAATCCACCCCATCCGTATCCACCACCTGACGGCACAGCGCCACCGCTGCCTCTCCCATCTCAATCCCGGTGCGATGCATGCCACAATCAACATCCAAAAATAAAGTTAGACTTTTTCCTGCAGTAGAAAAAACCTGCGCCACCTTTTTCAAAACTCCTTCATCATCCACCAAGGCCGCAAACTTCGTCTGCGGAAACTTCTCCACCAAAGCCAACATCCGTGCCGCATTAGGCCCCACCGGCTGATAAGCCAACAGCACCTCCGCCGCTCCGGCCTCCGCCGTCATTTCCGCCTCGGCAATCGTCGCGCATTTGAACTTACTGATGCCCGCTTCCATTTGCATCTGACACACCTCACCCAACTTGTGAGTCTTCACATGCGGACGCAAACGACGGGCATCACCGCCGGTCAATTCCAGCATCCGCTGAATATTGCGCTGCGCGCGTTCAGGCCACAATAACAAAGCCGGTGAAGCCAAGTGCTCCGTATCACCAACCGCATACCATTGATCTTCACTCATCTTATTTTATAAGAAAAAATTCTCGCCTGGTCACGAAAGACTACTCTCCTTCGATTTCCAAAATCACTTCAATCTCCACCGGAATGCCTCCCGGCAATACATTGGCAGCCATCGCACTGCGCGCGCCGATGCCATCCTCACCAAAAACCTCGCCAAACAACTCGCTGTAGCCATTGACCACCTGCGGTTGCTGGTCAAAATCATTGGTGCAATTAACCAGAGCCAACGATTTGATCACCCGCTTCACCCGGTCAAGGCTGCCCAGTTGAGCTTTGATCGTCGCCAACAAAGCCAAGCCCACTTGACGTGCCGCTTGCTGTCCGGCCTCCAGATCCATGTCCTCCCCCACCCGACCCTTCAGGTAAGTCCCATCAGCCAGAATCGGTCCATGCCCGGACACATAAGCCAAATTCCCCACCACCACGATCGGCTTATAAACCCCACCCAAAGGTGGCGCCGGTGGCAATTCCAATCCCAACTCAACAACTTTAGCTTCAGCACTCATGATACATTTAACAATTAAGATTTAGCATTTAACATTTTTCAAATTCCGCCACCCATCTAATACACTGCTCGTCCACCGGTCAGGTCAAAAGTGAACGCCGTATTAAACCCTGCTTCCTCCGATACGATCCAACAGGTCAAAGCCGCCACTTCATCCAAAGTGCCACAGCGTTTCATCGGAATTTTATCCGTCATGTATTTCACCTGCTCCGGGTCGATACCATCCACCATCGGCGTGCGAATCACCGCCGGGGCAATCGCATTCACCGTGATCCCCGTTTCAGCGTATTCCTTGCCCACCGCCTTGGTCAAACCGATCACTCCTGCTTTACTCGCCGAATACGAAACCATTCCCGCATTGCCCTCTTTTCCAGCAATCGACGCAAACAACAAAATGCGCCCATAATCACGCGGCTCCATCGCCGCGATCGCGTATTTAGTGATCAAAAACGAACCAGTCAAATTGATCGCACAGACCTTGTCAAAAGCCGCCACATCCACCTCGCTGATCTTAGTCGAAGTCGGTCCCACAATGCCCGCACAATGCACCATCACATCCAAACGCCCCTCACCGCCTCCAGTCACTGCAGCGATGCCCGCCTTCACCGATGCCTCATCGGCCACATTCACCACCTGCGAACTCACCATCAATCCCTGCTCTCCAAACTCCGCACACACCTGCTCGCCAAGGGCCTCGTTCATATCAAAAATGGTCACCTTGGCTCCCTCTCTAGCCAAACGCTCCACCACCGATTTACCGATTCCGTCGGCACCCCCCGTCACAATCGCCACCTGATTTTCAAAACGTTTTTCCATAGCTCAATCGATATTAAAAAAAGAGACTTCACCATCTCCCCTAGGATGACAACCAGAATCTAGGGAATATCGAATATTGAACAAAAAGTGAAGAATGATGAAGTAATGAAACTCCCGTCCCTCTCTTCATTTCAATGTTCAATATTCCTTGTTCAACATTGGACATTCCCTCCCCTCCCTCCTGCAGTCGCCAATACCTCACCGCTGCCCCAATCGCCAATGCCAATAAAATAGCGATCAGAACCCGTCGCTCCTGAACCGTCAAGCCTTTCACGGTGCCCCTCCTTCGTTGTACATCTTCTCCATCGCGTCCAGATATTTAGAGATCCTGTCCGGCCGGGTCGGTGGTTTTTGCTGCCGCAAACGCTCGCGGGTTTTATGATATTTTTCAAAATCCTTCCCCGGCTCCACCAACTGGGTCGCTTCGTAATAATTCAAATAATCCTCCATGCGCTGAATCGTCTCAGTGATCCTACCCCGCTGTTCATCAATTTTTTGCAAATTCACCGCCACATTTTTCCGTTTGTCATCCAGCAGCAAAGTCACCGCCTCCTCGTAAGCTTTGATAACCGGCACATAAAGAGGGAAACCCCGGTGCTTCAGAGATCTCAAATTCAACAGGGTTTGCTCAAGCGCCTTTTTATAATCCTTTTGTTTATAAAACTGCTCAAAATCGTGAACCCGACCGCTACCAAAACTTGTCTCCTTCTTTTTCCCGAACGAAACCCATTTTTTCCAAAACCCCGGCTTTTTCATCTTTCCCGTAGGTACCGGTGCAATCTGGGAAACCTGCGAAAAGTTCACCTGCAAAGCCTTCGTCAAACGTGCCTCGGTCTCCTTTGCTGTCATGAACTCCATCGCCTGCAGCTCACCCATCGATGCCACCTGCAACGCCCACCACTTATCCACCGAGTTCTCTCCGCCCCGCAAACCGGGAAACTCTTGTTTCAATAACAACTGAGCGTCACCGTCATAAAGAATCAGCTTGGACAGCAATTCACCAAAATTCTTCGCCCCGGCCTTCTGATCAAACAAAGCGCCCAGCAAAGCCGCTGCCGAAGCTTCATAAGTCGCCCGCGACAGCGAATCCAATTTCTCTGGATTCCCCTTGATCATCCCGTCCACCGACAACAGCTGCCGTGATCGCACAATGCCCGCATACAGATCACTCGGCCGCCCCAGACGACGGTATTCTATCAAACCATCCACCCCTGACAAAATCCAATGCGGCACCTCGAGGCGACGCCCGGCCAACTGATCCCCTCCCTGATGCGCCCGCAACATCCGCTCCAACAACAACAAGCGCAAAATTTCCCGCGAGAACTGCTGCCTTGAAAACTCATCGCTCAATTTCACAAACAACCTCAGCACCAGTTTGTCCCCATCCAACAAATCGATCCTTGTCACCAAAGTGCGCCCCGTCACCCCGGCATCGCCCAAGCTTCCTCGGGTTTCGATCTCAATCGGATAAACCCAATCTACCCTGCCGTCCCCCAACACCTTGCCCAGCTCCACACTGACCGAGTCAGCAAAAGAAGCCATCACCGCCCGCTGCTTGGCATCCGGAGAACGCACCAAAATTTGCCCCGAGCGACTAATGCTCTCATTTTTGCCCAACTTGCGAACCTCGACATCCGCCTGTGAAAAAACCTGCCCAACAGCCAACAAAGCCCACAGCAAAACCCCCGCCCCCCCCCTCGATCTCACACTTCCCCCAGCCATCTTGCGCTAAATATGGTTCAAGCCTGTTGCCGACTCGGCACCACCACCACCGGCAATGTTGCGTGACGAATAATACCTTCTGCCACACTGCCCAATAACAAGCGCTCGACAAAACCTCTGCCATGAGTGCCGATCACCAGCATGCTGGCCTCCCGCTTTTCAGTGAACTCCAACAAAGCGTGTACCGTATCCCCCTCCCGCATGAAACCCGACGCTGTGATCCCTCTTTTTTTCAAATCATCAATCAAATTACGGATTTGATTTTTCTCCTCGCGTAATTCCTGCTCCCGTTCGTCCACTCCCGGGTAAGCATACTCCGCATAACCGACAAAATCCGGTTCCGGCGCATAGATATGCACCAAATGCAAATGGGCTCCCAAAGCGAGAGCTAACTCCGCCGCCCGGTCCAACACCGGCCCAGCTGAATTCGAAAAATCAATTCCAACGGCAATATTTTTCATAAACAATCCTTTCCTATCTACTAAAGCGGCAATCTGCCACAAACCTGTTCACGATCACAGATAAATCTGCACCTTTGTCAGCAATCATAGCCCCCACCCATCCTGCCAGCCAGCTTGTATAACTAATACCCCTGTTTATCATCCCCCGGCTTGCATAGAACGATTGAAAAACCCGCACACCCATGCCATCCTTTCTTATGTTAGATACTCTTACCCGTTTACGCCAACGCATCGAAAACACCGATTCCATCAATCAAGACGATCTCGGTACCCTGCTCGGCCTGGTTGGCCAACTCGAAAACGAAGCCACCGAGCTCGAAAGCGAAAACACCGAACAAGTGCGCCAAGCGATCGCCGCCACCGAAGCCGCCTGCGCCGACACCAAAGACGACGAAGGCCCAATTGAATCACTGCAAAACGCCATCCAGGAAATCGAAGCCTCCCACCCCAAAACCGCCGAAACCCTCGCCCGCATCGGCAACATTCTAGGCCGAATGGGAATCTAACCCCAATTAAGGGTCAAATTAGGGGTCAGGCAACAATTCTTGACAAAGACAAAAATCAACGCCTCTGATGGCTCAATCCCCAACTGCAAAATCCGCAGTCAAGCCCCCATCATCCGCTTCAATTCTTCTTCCGTGATCACCGACACATTCAACTTTTCCGCTTTGTCACGTTTCGAACCCCCGCCCTCGCCACAAAGCAAATACTGAGTATTTTTGCTGACCGCCCCCGTCACCTTGCCGCCCTGGCTCTCAATCAGAGCCTTAAATTCATCCCGGGGAGCCGATAAAGCCCCCGTGATCACAAAATTCTTACCCGCCAAAGACAAATCTCCCGCGCCCTCCACCTTCGCTGGCTCAGGCGCAAAGTTATCCGACTGAGGGACAATCCCCAAGTCACTCATCCGCTCTAATACTCGCCGCCCTGCATCTGATGCAAAAAAGTCCAACAGCTTGCCCGCCGCCACGCCGCCTAATTCCGAGGCTACCTGATATTGAGCCAAAGCCTCGTTGAGTTCGGCAATACGCGGTTTGTATTCATCATGGATCTCC
>JAJRVS010000174.1 GCA_024277195.1 Verrucomicrobiota bacterium
CAAAATTCCCTCCAAGGATCCAAGCTCGTGGTCAAAAACCGCCATCGACCGTTTGGTTGCAGCCCGCTGGCAGGAGCATCAGCTCAAGCCGGTCGCCGATGCAGACAAACGCACCTTGCTGCGACGTGCCACTTACGACCTAACCGGACTTCCTCCCACTCTCGCTGAAACCCAGGATTTTCTCACCGACTCTTCCCCGACGGCTTTTGCCAAAGTGATCGACCGATTACTTGCCTCCCCGTCTTATGGCGAACGCTGGGGACGCCACTGGCTCGACGTGGTTCGTTACGCCGATACCGCTGGCTGCGCTTCAGATTACCCCGTGCCGTCAGCTTATCGCTACCGCAACTACATCATCAATGCTTTTAATAATGACAAGCCCTACGACCAGTTGATCCGCGAGCAAATCGCCGGTGACCTGCTGCCGGCCAAAGACGAGGCCGACCGTATCGAGAATATCGTCGCCACCGGTTACCTCGCCGAATCCCTGCGTTTCGGAGTAGGTGGCAAAGAAGAGAATCTCACCATCGAGGACACCATCGACAACCTTGGCAAAACCTTCCTCGCTCTGACCATCAGTTGCGCGCGCTGCCACGACCACAAACACGATGAAATCACCGCCGCCGATTATTACGCCCTCTACGGTTTTTTCAAAAGCACCGTTTATGCCTTCCCCGGCAGCGAAAACTCCAGAGGCGTGACCTCCGACTTCACTCCGATTGGATCGGCCGACGAAGTCAAAGCTTTCAAAAAAATCCAGGCTCAAATCGATGCGATGGAAAAAGAGCGTGCAGTGCTTAAAAGGAAAGATCGAAAGTTAGCGGCTCAAGTTGCCGGAGGTAATCCCAAGATCATCGCCGAACAAAAATCACTTCAAAAACAACAACGCGAACTCAGCAAAAAGATCAAAATCCTGCTGAAACAAAACTCAACAGCAAACATCGCTTACGCCGTCTTCGATGGCAAATCCAGCGATGCCCGCATTCAGGAGAAAGGCGAGCGTTTTAATAAAAGGCATCAGTCAAACGACGCTTCCTGAAAGTCCTCGGTGGTCAACAACTGCCCAAAGAAGTCGCCGCCAAAAGCAGTGGCCGTGATCATCTCGCCCAGTGGATCGCTGATCCCGCCAACCCGCTCACCGCGCGGGTGATGGTCAACCGTATCTGGCAACACCATTTTGGTCAGGGCATCGTCTCCACTCCCAATGATTTTGGCAAATACGGCGAGCACCCGACCCACCCCGAGCTGCTTGACTATCTGGCCAAACAGTTCATCCAATCCGGATGGTCAATCAAAAGCCTGCATCGCGACATCATGCTTTCGCGGGTTTACCAACTGGCTGGCTCTGATGACGCTGCAGTTCTTGCGAGCGACCCGGAAAGCACCTGGCTGACCCACAGCCGCCGCCGCCGCCTGTCTTCGGAGGAAATCGTCGATTCCATGTTAGTTGTTAGTAATACCTTGGATCCCAGTCAGGGACAGGCTCACCCCTTCCCTCCGCGAAGCAAAAAAACCTACAGCCAGCACCACCCTTTTGTCGATGCCTACGACTCCAACCGTCGTGCCGTTTATTGGATGAGGCAACGCCTGCGCAAGCACCCCACTCTCGCCATTTTTGATGCCGCCGATACCAAACAGAGCACCGGTGAACGTGCCCTGTCCACTACCGCGATCCAATCACTGTTCATGATGAACTCCCCATTTGTACATGACAAGTCCTCAGCTCTCGGTGCTCGCCTGATAGACGAAGGCAAGGACGACCCCCAGCGCATCGCACTCACTCACCAACTCCTGTTCAACCGTCCGGCCACTAACTTGGATGTCGAACTTGGCCTGCGTTATTTACAAAACAACCGAAAATCCCTAGCCTCCACTGAGCTTGATAAAAACAAAATTCCGCAAGAGGCTCTGGCCAGTTACGTTCGCGCGCTGATGGGCAGCAACGAATTCCTCTATCTTGAATAAGCCACCTGACTTCATTTTATGTTCGCCAATAACTCCATTTACAAGTCAATGCCCCGCCGTCAGGCGATCCGATCACTGATGGGTGGATCGATGCTGATGCCCGGCATTTTCTCCGAGTTACTGGCCTCCAGTGCAGGCTCCAAATCCCCGCTCGCCGCTCGCACCCCGCAACACCCGGCCAAAGCCGAGCAGGTTATCTGGATCTACCTCTCCGGTGGTTTTTCCCACCTCGACACTTTCGACCCCAAACCGGGATTGTTCAAAGCTGCCAACGCCGCGGGTGCCCAGTCGAAGAAAAACAAAACCCGCTACATGCCCTCGCCCTGGGACTTCCAGAAATGTGGCCAGTCCGGCATCGACATCTCCGATCTCTTTCCTCATCTGCGCGACTGCGCCGACGACTTGTGCATGATCCGCTCACTGCACACCGATCACGGCAATCACCAACGCGCGGCTCTGGGCATCCACACCGGTTCTTTTGCCATGACCCGACCGAGCGCCGGTTCCTGGGTCAGTTACGGGCTCGGCACCTTGAATGAGAACCTGCCTTCTTTTGTCGTGCTCGCTCCCAAGATCCCCTACAGTGGCGCACAATTGTGGGGTTCATCCTTCCTGCCCGGCGAGCACCAGGGCACCCGGGTTTTGCCCTCGGCTAATCCCGTCCCCAACCTGCAACGACTGAGTGCCTCCAGCGAACAACAGAACCTCGAGTTGGATCTGCTCAAACAATACAACGCCCGTCACCTCAAAAATCATCCGACCGACCCTAACCTGAAAGCACGGATTCAATCCTATGAAACCGCTTTTGGCATGCAGATGGAAATGCCGCAGGTGCTCGATTTCAGCAAGGAAAGTGATGCCACCCACAAACTTTACGGACTGGAACGAGGCAGCACCAAAGGTTTCGCCTGGCAGTGTCTCGCCGCCCGGCGCATGGTCGAATCCGGAGTGCGCTTCATCGAGCTGATCGATACCGGTGCCAGCAACAACTGGGATGCCCACGGCAACATCCACAGCCACACCCCGCTGGCCAAAAATATCGACCATCCTATCTCCGGACTACTTAAAGATTTAAAATCCCGTGGAATGCTTGAAAAAACTCTGGTGGTCTGCACCACCGAGTTTGGACGCACCCCGACCTTCGATGGCAGCAAAGGGCGCGGCCACCACAAAAACGTATTCACCTCCTGGCTGGCCGGAGGAGGGTCCAAACCCGGCACTATTGTAGGGTCTTCAGACGAGCTGGGCAGCCAGCCGCTTGAAAACCCCGTGCATGTCAACGATTTCCATGCTACCATACTTCACTTGTTAGGCATGGATCACGAACGCCTAACCTGGTATTACGGTGGACGTGACCACCGTCTGACCGACCTAGCCGGACGTGTGGTTCCAGAGATTTTGGCGTAATTGAGTTCCATAAACCCGCCTCCCTGCGCGTATCTTGTCATTTTTAACGCGCAAATTGGCAAAGCGTTGACGCAAGCCCCCGACTTACCCATAGTGCTCTCGACAACGGATTTCATATCCGTTTTCAGCAGCAGCAGGCAGGCCGCGAATTCAGACGCGCGGCAAAAGGCACAACTCGGGTTTCCCGAGTTGTGTTTTTGCTTGTGGCCTATCTCATCCCTTCAGAGGCACCAAGCTCGCACCTAACAAAATCACGATTAACCCCGTCCCCCCCATCACCGCCATCATCGCACTGGATGTTTTTAAAGTTTCCGCTTCGGTCATTCCGGTCATGCGACCGATGATCCAGAACCCACTGTCATTCATCCACGAGATTGGTTTGGATCCGCAACCAATTGCCAGCGCGACATAAACCGGATGAAAGTCCAGCTGCGCTCCTTGAACCAAGGGAGCAACAATACCCACGGAGGTGATCATCGCCACCGTAGCCGATCCCTGTGCCGTACGCACCACCGTAGTGATGGCAAAAGCCATCACTAACAACAACAACTGGGTTTCCGGCATCACCCCACGCAGTTCCTCGGTGATCCCGGTTTGACGCAAGGTCAAACCAAACGCACTGCCCGCCGCAGTGATCAGAATGATCACCCCACCGCTCGACAAAGCCGATTGCACCGGCTCAGCCAATTCTCTCAATGACTGACGCTTGGCCCATGCCAGCATGCCCAGGCTGAGGGTCGCCGATAAAATCAGCGCGATATTTTTATCTCCCAAAATACGCAAAATTCCGGATTCAAAACCCACCGCTTTGGCCAAAGTCTGACCGCCGATCAAAAGCACTGGTAGGGCAATCGGACTGATCGCTACCCACAACGGAGGTAATCTTTGCTCTTTAGACTGCGAGTCACCCCCCTCCTCCATCCTCGTTACCCCAGCCGACTCCCGCAATGGAATTTCCCAGCGTCGGTTCGCCCACAGGGCATAAGCATATCCCGCACTAACCGAAAAAGCTCCGACGATCAATCCTCCGATCATCATCACTCCCACGTCGATGCCCAATTCCAGCGCCACCAAAATCGGCCCAGGTGTGGGAGGCACTAGCGAATGCGCCATTGTCGCCCCGGCGACAATGGCCAGAATATAGAGCAAATAATCCTTGCCGGTTCGTTCCCGCATCGCTTTGCCCAAGGGCATCAGTAAATAAAACACGGTATCAAAAAATACCGGAATGCCCAATACAAACGCACTCGCCGAAAAAGCCATCGGGGTGCGTTTTTCTCCAAACACCCGACGGATCCAAATCACGATGCGCTCCGCCGCTCCACTATCGAGCATGCACTTGCCGATGATCGCCGCCATCGCAATCAGTATCCCAATCTTACCCGCCCCCACCCCGAATCCCTGGGTCACCCGAAGCACAAATAACTTGCCCGCCAAGTCATGTGCCTCTTTGGCCGACATGCCCTCGCTGAGATAAAACTGCTCCACCGTTGCCGGGCTGGTCAAAACAGCCACCGTCAGCGCCGCCAGGATCAAAGCAAGGAAAGCGTGCAGTCTGAGGAACAAAATCCCCCCCACAACGATCGCCATGCCGATAGCCAATATATAAAACGGATTCATGTTTCAGAACTTCACTGCCTGTTCATACAGATTCCCGATCAGAACTGCGAGCACATTTTTGCTGGATATTCGTAGCCGATGCTCCCATCTTAATCCCCTATGCCCGACTCCAAACGTGATCCCAGTCAACTCCGCAGCGCCCGCTGGTTTGCCCCCGACGACCTACGCAGTTTCGGCCACCGCTCGCGAATCAAACAAATGGGTTTTGACACCCCCGACTACCAGGACAAACCGGTGATCGGTATTCTCAACACTTGGTCGGACATGAACACCTGCCACACTCATTTTCGCGACCGCGCCGAAAAAGTGAAACAAGGTGTCTGGCAAGCCGGAGGTTTCCCAATGGAAATCCCGGTCATGACGCTGTCGGAGACCTTCATGAAACCCACTTCCATGTACTACCGCAATCTGGTTGCGATGGAAGTCGAAGAAACCCTGCGCTGTTATCCCATCGACGGGGCCGTGCTGATGGGAGGCTGCGATAAAACCGTGCCCTCGCTGATCATGGGTGCCACCTCGGCCAACGTACCGAGCATATTCCTGCCTGCCGGAGTGATGCTCAAAGGTTGCTGGAAAGGCGAAACCCTCGGTTCCGGTTCCGATGTATGGAAATACTGGGCCGAGCGCCGCGCTGGTAATTTGTGCGAAGATGCCTGGAGCGAAATCGAAGATGGTATCGCGCGCTCACCTGGCACCTGCATGACCATGGGCACGGCAGCGACCATGATGGCCATCGCCGAAGTGCTGGGACTCAGTCTGCCCGGCTCCTCATCCATCCCCGCCGTGCACTCAGCTCACAGCCGCATGGCCAGCGCCTGTGGACGGCGCATTGTCGATCTCGCCTGGGATCAGGTCAAACCGTGTGACATCCTCACCGAGCAAGCCTTCGACAACGCCATCACTGCCGATATGGCACTCGGCGGATCCACCAACGCCATCATTCACCTGATCGCCATGGCTGGCCGCGCAGGTATCAAACTCGACCTCGAACGCTTTGATGAAATTTCGCAAAAAACACCGGTCATCGGCAACCTGCGCCCCTCTGGCAAATACCTGATGCCCGACTTTTATGATGCCGGCGGTCTGCTCGCAGCGATGAACCGCATCCGCGACTTCCTCCACCTTGATTGCCTGACGGTCTCCGGAGCAAGTTTGGGAGAAAACATCGACGGGGCACAAGTCATCGACGAAGACATCATTCGTCCCCTTGATCGCCCCGTTTCTGCCAGTGGCGGCACCTTTGTCCTGCGTGGCAACCTCGCTCCCGACGGCTGCGTGATCAAACCCACTGCAGCCGAGGCCCGACTGCTCAAACATCGGGGACCAGCGGTGGTCTTCAGCGATTACAAAGACTTGAAAGAGCGTCTCAACGACGACGATCTCGACATCAGCGCCGATCACATCATCGTGCTGCAGAATGCCGGCCCGATCGGTGCCCCCGGCATCCCTGAATGGGGCATGCTGCCGATCCCTGACAAACTGCTCAAACAAGGGGTGCGCGACATGGTGCGCATCTCCGACTCACGCATGTCCGGCACCAGTTATGGGACTTGTGTATTACACGTCGCTCCGGAATCCGCCATAGGTGGCCCTCTCGCTTTGGTGCAAACCGGAGACTACATCGAACTCGATGTCGAAGCCCGCCGCATTCACCTCGATGTCAGCGATGAAGAACTGGCGACCAGAAAAGCTCAATGGAAAGCTCCTGAAGTGCGTTTCCAACGTGGTTACGGCAAACTATTCGCCGAGCAAATCACCCAGGCCAACGAAGGCTGCGACTTCAAAATTCTCCACCACGGCCCCGACACTCCCGAGCCAGAAATCCATTAACATCATTTAACGTCATCGCGCCTATTGCATAAAACTCAGCAGCGCGGACTTTCCTATCCGCCTATTCAAAACTCACTTTTTACCTTTTCATGAAATCCTTATTATTCAGCCTCTTGCTTTTTTTCTCCGTTTTTTCATCCCTGCACAGCCAGGAAAAACCCAACATCGTGCTGCTGCTCTCCGATGACCAGGCCTGGACCGACTATGGCTTCATGGGACATGAAAGCATCAAAACGCCGCACCTCGACCGCCTCGCCAAACGCTCGGCGGTGTTCAAACGCGGTTATGTTCCCGTCGCCCTCTGCCGCCCCTCTTTAATGACGCTGATCTCCGGCCTTTACCCCCACGTGCACCACGTCACCGGCAACGATCCCACTCCGCTGAAAGGTGACCCCGACAAATACAATCAACTGCGCGCCGAGCTGATTTCCAACATCGACAAACACCCTGTGCTACCCAAATTGCTCGGACAACAGGGTTACATCAGTCACCAAAGCGGCAAGTGGTGGGAAGGTGATCCCAAACGCGCCGGTTTCACCGAAGGCATGACTCGAGGTTTTCCAAAACCCGGCGGACGTCACGGCGATGACGGACTCAAAATTGGCCGTAAAGGTATGGAACCCGTATTTGATTTCATCAATCGTGCCGCTGATAAAAAGAAGCCTTTTTTCATCTGGTATGCGCCCTTCCTGCCGCATTCACCGCACAATCCCCCTGAGCGTATTTTGAAAAAATACACCAAAGAGGGCCGACCCGAATCGATCGCCAAATATTACGCCATGGTCGAATGGTTCGACGAAACCTGCGGTCAACTGATCGATCACATCGATGACAAAGGTCTGACCGATAATACCCTCTTCGTTTACCTCAGTGACAATGGTTGGGTGCAGAATCCAGAAAACAAAAATTTTGTCACCGGATCCAAACAAGCCCCGCAAGAAGCCGGTGTGCGCCAACCCACCCTATATAGCTGGCCCGCTAAAATCAAAGCCGGGGACTACTCCGACGTCATCACCAGTCTTGATTTCATGCCCACCGTGCTCAGCGCCGCCGGTGCGACGATTCCCAAAAACCTGCCCGGAGTCGATTTGATGCCACTGCTCACCGAAGGGGAAAAACTCGACCGAGAAGCCATCTTCGGCGAAAGTTTCTCCCACGACGTCGCTGACGTCAACGAACCCGAAGCCACCCTGCTCTACCGCTGGTGCATCGAAGGCAAGTGGAAACTGTTGCTCACCTACGACGGCAAAATTGGCCGCTACGGCTCCCGCCACAAACGCGAACAACCAGCCCCCTTCCTCACCGACCTGCTCGCCGATCCTAATGAAACCACCAACCTCGCCGAGCAAAACCCAGAGGTGGTCAAACGCCTGGCAAAACGCATCGACCAAAACTGGCATTTAAAAAAAGCCAAGTTGATGGGGAAATTGCCGGAATAGGGAGGGTGAATCCTACCCAACGGAATTCCCCTGATAGGGGGAAATGCGATAGCCCAGGGTGGCAACCCTGGAAATCCGCACAATTATACAGCCGCCCTGAATGGGCGGAATAAGAACTCGTTTTTTTGGCGCCTGCTGGATATAGCCCATTCAGGGCTAATATTTATTCCGCAATTTACCCGGGGCTTCGCCCGCGGGCTATCTCATATGGCACCGATGGTGCCAGGCTTAAGAACAGAAAAACACCAAGTTCATAGAAATGTCGCCAGGCTAACGACTTACCATTCTTAATCATTCCCCACCCTGCTTCTCCCTCCACGCATCCACGCTCGGCAGGTGATACATCGAGAAGGACGTCTGAATCGGATAATTACACACACAACTGGATGAAAAACACGGCACGTTGAGTAAACCGTCAGCCGGAACAAAACTGTTTGAACATCCACTACGCAAATTCCGAATCGCATAACGCTTCCCTGTATTCTTATCAAAGTAAGCTGCCGTGCTATCCCTGACAAATACCAGGCTCGCACTGCCCACGGCATAATTACATCCACCCGACTTTTTGAAGGCCCGTTCTTTACCGATAATTTTTCCTGTCATCAATTCGTGGGTATTGCCCGCTTGATTAATGAAGGTCTTATCATCCTGACTGACCATCAACGGCTGTAAACCACATCGCTCGTTTTTCCACAGCACCTCACCACTGGATAATTTCAACCCCACTGTATCCGCCCCCCTGCCCGCCAACACCAAACCCAGCTTAGGCGCTGCCGCCACCCAGTCATCTTTGCCCCGCAGCTCATAAACCCCCAATGTTTTAAAAGCGTTGGGAGCCTGAGTGAGCGCATGAGTCCAAAGCTCCTTCCCGCTTCGGCCATCCAGACAGATAAGATTACCGACTAGCTTAGTAATATCATCCCCACGTCGACTCATAGCATTCACCGCAGTCGGTGCATGCGAGTCAATGCACAGCACCCGCCCATCAGCAAGCGCAATGGATGAAGTGCTGTAACGATACTTGGCTGGACGACTCCACAGCTGTTTGCCGGTCTTGCGGTCGACAGCGATGAGAAGCTGACTGTCCCAACGGCCTTCGGTTAATTTGAAATTGTCATTGTCTCGCAAGCCGATTACAATCAAATCCCCGTCCACTCGAATATCAGATGCTGATGCAGGTTTATCTTTAGGCATATCCACTTTCAGCGGCCAATTGTGACGGGTCTTACCCGTATTCGGATCAAGAACTTCAAGCCTTCGTCCCTGGGCCAGGTAGATCGCTTCGGGAAAGGTGGCGTAGCGCGATGACCTTTCCACATCCCTGACCCACAAATTGCGACCAGTATAGATATCCAGAGCGTAGAGTTTACGCTGTTGTTGTTGCAGAGCGAGCAAACGTCCGCCAGCAACCTGCGGCTTCACACTGGCTCCATAAAATTTAGGTTTACGAAATCCGTATCCCTCTCCATCCCCATACCAGAGAATTGAAAGCGGAGCTTTCACCAAATGGTCATTGGAATAATAATCGCGAGCCGCATTGGCGGTTTCGTGGGTCCATTGATCGGTCTCTGGCAAGGCTCCATCTCGACGCGCCACTTCCAGCCCATCTTGCATCTTGAATAGTTGGCGGGGATCAGGAATCGGAGGCCCAGGCATCACCGCTATGCCACCATAAGGACGTAAAGAAGAATACACCTTGGCAGATTTCAGTTTCATCGCGGCTGCTGAGTCCTCGCTAGTGATCAAATTGGCCATGTAAGGATGAAAATCCACCTTGGCGGGATCGCCCACGACCCCCTGAAAACGATCATCATAAATCCCCTCGGTAGCGATTTCACGACGGAGTTGATCGATGACCTTTTTATCCGGATGAACCGCCAGAACAAGCATCCTGGTTTTATTCAACAGCCGCCGAACGATCTGTCCTTTATCGATTCCCAAAACCAGAGCATAACCTTCGCTGGCTTTGCTAATTTTCACTACCTTTCGCGCCAAAGCATCATCTTCCCCCACTTCAGTCAGCTTTCCCTTTTTCAACGGATGCAACTTTGGCTCACCTATCGCAGTGCCAAAACATAACAGCCCACCTTCTTCCGTCAGGACAAAAAGTTTGCCGTCGGCTGCTAACAATTCAGCAGGAGTCTGTTTGATCTTTTTGGTCCAGGCCAGACTTGTTTTATCCCCGTCTTTCTTCGGCAAATCAAAAGCCACCAGGGTTTTATCAAGATGGGCATACAAACGGTTCCCGGCTTTGATCACTGTCTCCGTAGCCCCTTTGGCATCAGCGGCATTGATTTTTAGTTTCCACAATTCAGGAACCTTCCAATCCGTCGGATTGTAAGTGTAGGCTCCGCTCTTTTTCTCATAGGTCGCGGTGCTTGCCGCTGCCAGGTCATGGGCAAACACGGTTCCGCGAGTCACTGAATATGCTGTGCCCCCATCGAGCACCGAACGATAATCACATCCCGAAAATCTTTTATATCCCCAGAACGGCCCCTCAAACTGATCCCGCTTGGGTGTGCTCCACGCCTTGGGCGCGTCCTTACCTGCTTTCACAAAGGTTTCGGCGCCAATTTCCAGCCCATTATCAAGCGTGATAGCCCCACCCTCTCCCACCAGGGCATACTTTTCATTAGCAATCACCCGGGCGTCTCCATGTCGATAGCCCTGGACAAAGTGCTGCAGCTTACCTGTTTTCAAATCGATACGGGCAGGCATCGAACGTCCGTTGGGAATAATGAGGAAATTTTTAGCAATCAACATATGCCCCTGTGGAGACAACGCAGATTCTTCCAGTCTGTTGTGATCAATGCGGGTGTCCGGCAACAAATGGGTGTTCTCATTAGTCCAGTTCACCTCACCCGTTTCCGCGTTGAGTGAATGAATAAATATCCCCAGTGAAGGCCATACGCCAGACGCCAGATAAAGCGTCTTACCATCCTTGCTGATCACCGGTCCACCACGTACCGGCCAATAAGAGATCAAACGATTATTGCCCATGTGAAGTTTTTCCGCACGCTCATCGGGAGACGCGCGGAACTTCCATAACTGCTCACCGCTTGAAGCATCGAGGCAATAGAGATGCCCGTCGTCCGATCCAACATAAACTTTCCCGTTCGCCGCAACCGGAGCCAGACGAACCGGTCCATTGGCGTAATGCCGCCAGAGTTCCTGCCCGGTTTCAGTATCGATCGCTGTCAGTGACGAATCATTAGGCGACCCCAGATACAAAATTTTATTCAGCACCACCGGATGGTAAGCGGTATCAAAATGCAGCCGTTTTTCATTGGGCCAGGCCGCGCGAACTGCCGGCAACTCCATACTCCATTGTAGATTCAGTTCATCGGCAAGCGCGTGCGGACTCGCACCGGAGCGATGCGCATCATAACGCCACATGGGCCAGTCCTGGGCTTGAGCGCTTCCGCTCAGGATAAAACAAACCACTAAAGCCAAGCTGATAAAAGGGATTTTTTTCATAGGGATATTGATCAATAAAGCAGACTTCAAAACAAACACAATCTCACCATATTTGCTGAGATTTCCGCCAAGCCGCCTCACGCCTTGCGTCCGAATTTTTTCTCCAACTCTCCGTAGGAAATCTGAATCAAAGTGGGGCGTCCATGTGGACAACAATAAGGCATCTCACATTCCAGCAGATCCTTGAGCAACTTGTCCAGCTCGGGCCCTTGCAACTTATCATTCGCCTTCACCGCATGACGACAAACAGTGGTGGCCACCAAGTCCTCACCCAATCTCAGGCTCGACATTTTTGCACTGGAAACCCGCAGCTCCTCGATCACCGCATAAATAAAATCCAATGGCTCATCATTTTTGAAAAAAGATGGCAAGCTGTCGATCTTCAAAGTATTGCCCCCAAATGGCTCAGCAATGATACCCAGACGAGCCAATACCTCCAAATTCTGGTTCACCAGATCAAAGTCCTTCGGTGGCAGTTCAACCGTGGCGGGAATCAGCAACCGCTGGGTCGGCACCCCGTCTTCCTCCATCCGTCGTTTCATTTCTTCAAACAAAACCCGCTCATGTGCCGCATGCTGATCCATCAAAGCCAATCCATTACTGCTCTCCATCAACACATACAACTTGCCCAACACCCCCAAAATCCTAAAATCCTCCGGCTCCGGCCCGTCCGCCGACGCCACACTGCGGCCCGAGTCCTTACCTGTATCGACACCGGCACCCTCATCCGGAGCATCTTCATTTAACCGCGCCGTGACCTCGCCTGGCGCCAAATCCGTCCCCTGCGGCGACCCCTTACGGTCTCCCCCCGCCTCCTCTGCCCAATCCGTGCGCAGGGAATGCTGCTCTCGTTTGGGAATCAATTCGGTCTGCGTCTCACTGCTCCCCGCTTCTCCCACCTCCACCGATTCCACTCGATCAGGAGAAAAAGAAGAACGCAAGGCCGTCTGGGCACGCAGAATCTCTCCGGAAACCGGACGTTTCAACTCACTTTGCAAAGTCTGCTGCACCGCGCCGATCACCGCATCACGAACCGAATTCCCATCGTGGAAACGCACTTCCTTTTTGGCCGGGTGAACATTCACATCCACCTTGGAAGGGTCCACTTCGATCAACAAAAACGTCACCGGATGCTGCCCCTTCATCAACGCCGTGTGATAGCCCTCACGCAATCCATAGTGAATAACTGCCGCTTCGATCGGACGTCCATTGAGAAAGACCAACTGCTGCGCCCGGTTGGGACGCCCCATGCCCGGAGGCCCGATGTAACCATGCACACGCACCCCATTGTGTTCATACACAGGCACCTTCAGCAACTCACTCGCCAGTGCATTCCCTGCCAAACCACGGATCCGCTCCAACAAATCGTTGGTCGCCGGTAGCTGGAACACCATACGCTCGCCGCGCACCAAGGCAAAACGACACTCCGGATGAGCGATCGCCTGCAACCGCACCTGCTGCTCCACATGACTGTATTCGGTATTCTCGGTGCGCAAAAATTTTCGCCGGGCCGGTATATTATAAAACAAAGAACGAATCTCAATCTGGGTACCCGAAGGCTCGCCACTGTCCTTCACCGCGATCATCTTGCCCCCATTGATGGTCACCTCGGTGCCCTGCAAAGCTTTCGCTTCACGAGTCGTCAGACGAAATTTCGCCACCGATGCGATGCTCGGCAAAGCCTCACCACGGAACCCCAGCGTCCCAATCGCCCCCAAATCCTCCTTGCTGCGCAACTTGCTCGTCGCATGACGCTCGACACACATCAACGCATCATCCCTATTCATACCACAGCCATCATCCGACACCCGGATCAGCGCGATCCCCCCACGTTGCACCCTCACTTCAATGCTCTTGGCCCCGGCATCGATGCTATTCTCCACCAACTCCTTCACCACCGAAGCCGGACGCTCCACCACCTCACCCGCAGCAACCTGCGAAGCCAAAGCATCTGAAAGCAAATGTATCTTACCCATCTTGGCCGACACTCTATATCATGCCACCCAACTGTCATTCAATTTCCCTCAAAAATGGGGTCAGGCAACAATAATCAAAAAGTAGTAATCAAATGAAACCTCAGCTGCTCCAAAAAAACTCTCTTTTCCTTTTCATATTCACAAATAGTGGCGTCCATTAGGGCTACCATCGCTTCTTTTTTACGCCAAGACCATCCACATGAATCCTGACACCACTTCCTCAGACAAAACCTCCCCCCCAGCCATCGTGCTCAGCATCGCGGGATCTGATTGCTCGGGTGGTGCAGGCATCCAAGCTGATCTCAAAACCTTCGCCTATTTCCAAACCTACGGACTCACCGCAGTGACCTCGATCGTCGCAGAAGCCCCCGGCAAGGTGGTCTCCATCGAAGCCGTCTCAGCGGAATCCCTGCAAGCCCAACTCCAAATTCTCAACGATTCCTACCAGATCCAAGCGATCAAAACCGGCATGCTGGCCAATGCCGAACTGTGCAAAGTGGTCGCCAACTTCCTCGAAGACCTTTCCACTTCGGACAACGTGATTCCCATCGTTGTCGACCCGGTATTGATCTCCAGCTCGGGCAAAACCCTGCTCGATCCCGATGCGCTTGCCCTCTACCGACAACGCCTGCTGCCTCTAGCCACTCTCGCCACCCCCAATCTCGATGAAGCAGCAACGCTACTTGACCTGCCGCCCATCACCAGCCACGAAGAAATGGATCAAGCTGTAAGGAAATTTACTGGCAAATACCAATGCATGACCCTGCTCAAAGGAGGTCATCTAGATGGGTCGGATGCCACCGACGTCCTGTGGGATGGCAACAGCATTCAAGACTTCAGCGAGCCGCGCATTCGCAATAAAACCCCCCACGGCACCGGCTGCACCTACTCTGCCGCCATCGCTGCGCTGCTCGCGCACGACTACACTTTGCCCGAAGCCATCAGCGAGGCCAAGGAATACATCAGCATAGCGATCGAGCAATCATCCCAACTCTCCGACAACGGCTTCAAAGTCGACACCTTGAACCACTTCCCAGTAGGACAGAACTCCGATTCTGCCCTATAAAATCTATTGATTTTGTCGTATAAAAATTACCCCTCTGGTCATTTAAGCGTAAAGTGAAGCTCCCAGCTACAAATATGGAAATTTGTTCTACCTTCAAAAATTATTTCATGAAGTTCATCACCTTGACCTTCATCGCGCTTCTTCCCACCCCCGCCTTTTCCGCCGACAGTCCCGAGACCACTGCTGCAAAATCCAGCAAAACTAACGCCAAGGTCAAAAACATCATTGATCACATGCCGCAAAACAGTCTGCAAGAGGCTTTCCGTCATTTACAAAAAGACTACATCAAAAAAGAGACTCTCACCTATGAGGAACTCAACCGCGCCGCTCTGCAAGGCTTGTTAGAACGTCTGGATTTTGGCGCTACTTTATTGACCCAAAGCAGTCGCGCCGAGCGCAACTCCCCCTTCCACTTTCTAGCTCAGGAAATCACCAAAGAAGCCGCTTACATCCGACCGGGAAATTTCAGCGTCGCGGAACTGGCCAAACTCGATCAAGCGATCAAAACATTCAACGGCAAACCCGAACTCCACACCCTCATTCTCGATCTACGCTCACCGCAAGCCCAAGCTGATTTTGATGTCGCAGCCCAGTTCCTCTCCCGCTTCCTGCCAGCAGACCAGTTATTATTCAAAAACAAACAACCCGAACAAAAACGCCCCCATCTCTTTTTTTCGAAGAAGGCCCCGCAACGATGGGGACGAAACCTCGTTTTGCTCATCGACCGCGAAACGGGTAATGTTGGCGAAATTATCGCAGCAGTAATCAAGCAGCGCACCGGATGTCTTATCATAGGTGAAAAAACTCCCGGCCTGACGGTTGAATACCGTGACATTAGCCTCGGCGAGAACCGTATCCTGCGCTACGCCATCGCCGAGATCGTGCTCGACGATGACACCTCTCTTTTCCAAAAAGGCGTACTGCCCGATCTAAGTTCGGCTTTTGATAAAAAAAGCAAATACGCCGTTTACAAAAAGAGCGAAAAGACTCAACTAAAATCCTTCATTTTCGAGAATCAACGACCGCGCTTAAACGAAGCCGCCCTGGTCGCCGGAACCGACCCCGAACTCGATTACTACCTAGACCGCACTGCTGGGCGCGCCACCTCCTACGATAAAAAACCCCTGCAAGACCGACCTCTGCAGCAAGCGATTGATTATCTCACCACCACCCAATTCCTGCATTCAAGCAAAAAGCCTTAGAATCACATCCCTTAAACGATCCACCGCTACCCCTTTCCATTTGATCCTGCTATTCAAACCCCAAGCCTTATGTCAAAAACCCTGCTCTCCTCAGCCTTGCTAATAATTTTATCCGTCTTTTGCTGCCTGCCCTCCATGCAAGCCCAGCAGACGACTGAAAAAAAGGACGACCCATCTCGTTACACCCAAAAAAAACCTTCCCGTGATGGCACCGGCAAAGTTTACCTGGGACGGGAAATCTCACACGTGGTCGGTCATGGAGCCATCACCTGGCTGGAGCGTCCCGAGCGAATCAAAGAAGAGGCTCCCGATTTGATGGTAAAAAAGATGACGATTAAAGAAGATGATGTGGTCGCGGATATCGGAGCCGGATCGGGATACTTCACCTTCCGCATCCAGCCCTTGGTGCCCAAAGGCCAGGTGATTGCCGTCGACATTCAGGACAGCATGTTGGGTTTCATCGAAAATCGCGCCAAAGAAGGCGGCTTCACCAACGTGAAAGTCCACAAAGGAATTCCCGAAGACACCCAACTGCCTGCCAACTCGATCACCGTCGCTTTCATCGTCGATGCCTACCATGAATTCTCACACCCTTGGGAAATGATCCGTTCCATCGTCAAAGCGCTCAAACCCGGCGGGCGTTTGATCCTGCTCGAATACCGCGGAGAAGACCCCGCCGTGCCGATCAAACCGCTGCATAAAATGACTGAAAAACAATCAATCCGCGAAATGGAAGCCGCCGGACTCAAACACAAGGAAACTCTGGAATTCCTGCCCATCCAACACTTCATGGTTTTCGAAAAACCGGCCAAATAACCATTTAGTTTCTCACTTCCCCTTCCCTGCCAAACTCAATACCGCGGAGCTCAGGTTCGCTACACCTGTTTTGATCGTCGGTTCCGGATCGGGGGCAAACAGAGAGGAATGCAGCGATGGCAATGGCACCCCACTATCCTTGCTTTTTTTCACGTCGCCAACCTTAACTCCGCCCAACCAGAAAAGGCAAATTGGAATCTTGTCCTCTGTCCGGCCGTATTCGCTGAAATCCTCACCGGCCATCACCGGATCGGTGCTGACCACATTCTCCTTGCCCAGCAGTGACGCTAGATCCACGCTCAATCGTTCAACCAACTTGGGGTCGTTATAAGTGGATGGCGTGAATTTCTTTTTCACCTCCACGATAGGCAGCAAATTCTGCGGCAATCCAGCCGCCTCTGCCATGCCTTTACAGATCCTTTTGATCGCAGCAATGGTGTGATGTCTGACCTCGTCTTTATACGAACGCAGCGTCAATTGCAATTTCACTTCATTGGGAATGATATTGTGTTTGGTGCCACCATGAATCGATCCCACTGTCACCACCGCATCATCGGTGGGTTTGGTCTCGCGACTCACAATCGTCTGCAAAGCCAATACAATCTGAGCAGCCAGAACCACAGGATCCTTGGTCGAATGAGGCGCCGCTCCATGACCTCCAATACCACGCACGGTGATATCCACCGAATCCACATTGGCCATCGAATATCCTTTCACATAAGCCACTTTCCCTGCTTCCAAAGTAGCCGACACATGCTGTGCCACACAAAAATCCGGTTTAGGAAAACGCTCAAACAATCCATCATCCAACATCGCACGCGCCCCTGCACTGCGTTCTTCCGCCGCTTGGGCAATCATCACCAAAGTTCCACTCCACTGATCCTTGATGTCCGCCAGCAAACGAGCCGCGCCGACAAAAGTGGTCATATGAATATCGTGCCCGCAAGCGTGCATCACCGAAACCTCCTTACCGGCATCATCCTTGGTCTGGGTTTTGCTTGCGTAGGGTTTGCCGCTTTCTTCTTTAACCGGCAAACCATCAAGATCCGTGCGTAACAGAATCGTCGGACCCTCGCCGTTTTTGAGAACCCCTACCAAGCCAAATCCACCCACTTTTTGGGTCACCTCAAAACCTGCCTGGCGCAACTCCCTGGCTATGCGTTGGGACGTTTTTTCTTCGTGAAAAGAAAGCTCGGGATTGCGGTGCAAATGCTGATACAAATCAAAAAGATAAGCGTAATCCTGACCCCTTTTCTCCAGAACCATTTTTTGTGACTGCGCCCAGCCACTCGAAACAGTAAAAACCAACACAACACACAGCGCGGTAACCCCTTTAATCCGTATTTTCATGAGCTCAGTTTCTCACAAAAATCCGCTGCGTCAAAGACTGCTCGTTTGTTTGCGTTTGGCAAAGCGATAAATCCAAAACGGCAGATTGATAAAAAACAGCAGCAGAATCATCTTAAAATAGACAAAATTCAGCCGCATGATTTCCGAGATCATCGAGTGCATCAAAAACAACCCGACTCCGAACAACAGCGCCAACCTCCGATTCAACAGTGCTAAAAAAGACAACAGCTCAAGATAAAAACCCGCGCCAAAAACCGTCATGGCCACGTAGGGGTGATCGCTGACAAAATCGATCGTCCACTGGTTCATCTGGTTCACCGGCGGTTGCAAAGTATCGTAATAAGCCTGGGCCTCGTTTTTCGAAAACTGCACGATGATATTGGGAACCTGCTGCACCCACCGCGCACCCGGAAACCACCCTCCACCAGAATTGATCCATTTGCTGATCGCCGATACCACATAACCCGCACACATCATCTGCATCGAAATATTAATCGCGCCGGTGGCAATGGCCGAACCCTCTTCTTTTTTGTCTGACGTTGTCACCCCTTTTTGAAAAAAGCTTCGCCGCACCCATCTCCACAGAAAAAAAATAAACTGCCCCATCAGAATCAGCCCCACCACCTGGGTGGCATGATGATGACCGCGCGGCGAGTTGTGAATCGACCCCACCAGTGCATGGATCAAAAACAAACCTCCCGTCGCTAGCAGTGGCAAACGTCCGCTGATATACAACAGTGCCAAAAACAAAAACAGCCACACCATGAACGTCGTTACCGGCGGATCCGCCAAGGCACTCAAATCGAACCATGACGCCAAGCCATTAGGGTCTCTCAGTTTTTCAAACGGAGCGATGGAGATCTGCGAAGACCACCAACGGTTCTGCCACGTAGCCGCCCACACCACCCAAACAAAAACCGAGCGCATGATCAACCACTCCCAGGCGGAGTAGCGAATCTGACCCAGTTCATTTTTGAACAAGCCTCTCATTTCGCCTCCCCTCCCGAATCAGCCAATCCCAGCTGACCCACCACCAGCTCATGTTTTTCCAAACGACCGTCAGCTCCTCGTTTGATTCTGACATCGATCAAACTCAAGCCCTGCCACTTCCCATTCGCAAAAACCTTCGGCGCGCGTTCGTTTTTTAAATATTCCAAAGTCGCCATGCCTGCCGACCACTTCTGTTCCGCCGTCCAGTCGAAATGGGAACCTTTAAATTTCTTTTTCAACGCTTTGAGATCGCGACTGTAATGTTTTTTTAAATCGGAGGTATAAATATTAAAATTTGGCACCGCGGCTACCGGCTCACCGTCTTCACCGCGCAGATAGACATAATAAGTGCGGTCATCAAACTTCGAATACATCGGAAAATGTGACAACGGATAGAAATCCTGGATCAAATAACACAGCAAAACCGCCACCATCAGCGGCGCAAGATACAGCCAACGCCCCATTCTGCCCAGCCAACCCGGGCAGTGATCACACAGCTGTTTTATTTTGTCGAGATTCAAAACCTAGTATCACTGAATTCTGTACGAGCACCACAGCAAATACACTGCAAATATTGCCTCATTCTTACGCTAGGTGCCTCACGCACAAAACAAGGGGTCGACGGGAAACACAAGCTGTGATTTGTTATTCATCAAATCATCTATGTCTGACGAAATCATCCGCAATCTTTATATTCTGGCAGCTCTGGGCTTAGGGTGCGCCATTTGGTTCCGCCATCCCTTCCCTCTACTGATCGCCTTTGTTTCTTTCAGTCTGACAATATGAGAGTATTACCCCTTTTCCAATTTCCCCATGTATAGCGATCCTGATGACCGCGAGAACTACTTTGTATTATCCTCCATTCCTGGCAAAGATGAACTTGCGGGTCTCACCAATCCCCCCGCTGAAGGCAGCGCCCCCGCTGAAACCCCCTATTTTAAATTGAATGACGTGGTTTGCAAACCCCTGCCCTCCTACCCCTATACCGGGCTCACCGCCCCGACACTCAAGAAGATGTTTAAATCCAGGATGAATGCCTATGCCAAAAAACATGGCACCAAACGTCAAAAACTGAACGCCGAACAAAAACGGGAAATCGGCGTAGAATTCCTGGCCTATGTGCGGGAGCAAGCCATGAAATCAACCGCCCCACTGAAAAACGAACTGCCCGATGCTCTGGCCTTAGTGGAATTCTGGATCGAACCCGATACCGAAA
>JAJRVS010000175.1 GCA_024277195.1 Verrucomicrobiota bacterium
CACTCACGGTGAATGCTCGAACAAAAGTTTGTCATTCAAGAACAAAACAAGCTCAATTACGCCTCATCGTGGAATGGATTGGCAATCCGTTTTCTCCCCCACTCACTGTGACTACACGAACAATCTAAATCCTCTCCACCTACAGCTCCACTTTCAACTCCCCCCCCACAAACACCGCTTTCACCTCAAAATTATCATCCAACAACACAACATCCGCCAACAAACCTGCCTCTAATTTACCACGATCACTCAGTCCCAGCGACCTCGCCTGATTCGCCGCCGTTGTCGCAATCAACTGATTAAGCGGCAATCCCGTAATTTCCGCAATATTCTTCAAACCTTCATTAAAACGCAAAGTCGAACCTGCCAGATTCCCCGCTTCCAAACGCGCCTCACGATCCTTGACGATCACCTGCAACCCTCCAATTTCATACTGCCCATCCCCCAACCATGATGCCGCCATCGAATCCGTAATCAGCATGATGGTCTCCAACGGGCGACATTTAAAAGCGATGCGAATCATCTCCGGACACAGATGGATCCGGTCACAGATCATCTCCGTCATCACTTCATCATCCAACAGCGCCGCACCCACCAAACCCACCTCACGATGGTGCAGTGGTGTCATCTGATTGCAATAGTGCGTCAAATGAGTCAATCCCGCCTCGCGCCCCGCACAAAACTGATCGTAAGTCGCCGCTGAGTGCGCTCCCGAAGTAGTGATGCCATGCCGCTTCATTTCACTGATAAAATCCACCGCCCCCTCCATTTCTACCGCCAATGACACCACCCCTACCGGCGCGATTTGATTCAGCTCCAGGATTTCATCCGCATCCGGCAGACGCACATACGCTCCGTTCTGGGCACCCAGACATTTAGGACTGATATACGGCCCTTCGATGTGTAACGAAGGCGTCCGGGCAAATTCTTCATTCTTACGATACTCAGCCACCGCAGCCGCCATATCTTTAAGATTTTCTGGTGGCAAGGTCAGAGTCGTCGGCAGATAAGTGGTCACCCCTTCACGCAACTTGGTTTCAGAAATTTTCCTCACCGCTTCCTCCGTGGCATCAGAAAGGTCACAACCACTGACTCCGTGGGTATGTATATCAATAAAACCCGGCACCGCATAATAGCCCTGCGCATCATAAGACGAACCTGACGCGGCCTCAGCATCTCCTGCTGCGATACCATCAATGCATCCCTCAGCATTGACCTTAATGGATCCCAAACGGATTTCCTCACCAGGCGTCAGCAATTTACAATTATGTATCAAAGTGGTCATTTCTTATTTTTTCTCCATCTTTTCATATACGGGAAAGTCATGGCAATTTGGGCTTTCAGCAAGAAAATCTTCATGCAATTCAACAAGACTTAGGGGCGCGGCAATTAATAGATACCCGCTACGAGCAACAGCGGAAGAGCCGCCAGCAGAACGGCTAGAAAATATAACAATCCCAAACGCAGCAAACGAGGAAACTGTTTTTTTTCTATCCACAGAACCTCCATCAATCTAGGCAGTCGCCCACCGACTCAAGACGCTCGTGAAATTATTATCATGCCCGATTGCTCAAAGAAAAAAACAGTCAAGGCAAAGGTCATGGTTAAGACCAAAAAAGCCATTCCTTGGAAAGATAGAAAAAAAGCGCTCAAATCAAAGTTGCTGATCACCTCACCACCCCCACTCTTCGTTAACCATTGTATCGCTCCAGCCGCCAAAGGCCCTAGAACCAGCCCTGCCAGCATCCCATACATGATTCTCACCGCAACCAACCGAGCTAACACATGGCGCTGGGCAAGCGTATTCCACACCACCCTGACATCTTGTTTCCAACTACGAATAATTAATCCTGTTTTTTCCGCATCCATCACTCCTTCCAATTATCAGTCAAACGCCAAATCACCGACTCCAGGTAGCCAAATGCTCCACCAAAAGCCGCACCTTTTTTTTACCAGCCCCCCTGATAGGGAAAAACGTATGCTTCAAATCGTCCCCTTCGTAATAATGCACAATCACTCGACGGCCCTCTTGTTTCACATAAGCCAATTCTGATTTCAAAATCACCTGGGACTTCCCCTTTGGCTTACTGATGACCAATTGTGCTTCCATATCCGAATCTTCCGATTCAATTATTTCAACCTTCATCCGATGCCGCTCCACCAACCGAAATGCCGCCACCACAAAGACTAATATCGTCAATAACATCAAAACCAATCGCAAGTTGATCGCTCCGACTTGCGAAAACTCCAACCCGGCCAACAAACCCAGCAACAACACCCCTCCCACGCAATAAAACGGTGAGCGATCTTTGACTTCATCATACGTTTTTATAAACAATCGCTCCATAACTCTCTTTTCCCTATTTATCTATTCACACCACCCGCGACAAAATCGCGCCAACCACCTGATCGCCTTTTTTGATCCCGGTGATGATAATAATCGAGTTGCCTTTTTTTAATTTCCCCTCCGCTACCAGTTTTTTAAGCGCCCGGTCAATGGTGGTCTCTGGGTGACCCTCGTCAAAATCCATCTGAAAAGGTTTTACCCCCCAATTCAAGGTCAGCGACGCCGCCACTTTTCCATCCGAGCACGCCGCGTAGATCGGCGAATAACGAGGGCGCTGCCACGACACATAACGAGCCATCGTCCCGGTATTGGTGAATAACAAAACCGCATCCGCCTTCAACTGATCCGCCAATACCACCGCACTATTGGCCAACTTCTCCCGCGGCCCATCGAACTTGGCCAGCTTGTGGTAATCGGCTCCACCACTGCGTTCTGTTCTTCTCGCAATTCGATCGAGCACCTCGATACACTTCACCGGGTATTGACCCACTGCGCTTTCGCCGCTTAACATGATGGCATCCGTCTCCTCGAAAACAGCGTTGGCCACATCGGTGATCTCGGCACGGGTTGGCATCGGGCTTTCGATCATGCTCTCCAGCATGTGGGTCGCCACGATCACCGGCCGTCCGAGCATTAAACAAGCTTTGACCAAACGGCGTTGTATAATTGGCAGCTCCTCATAAGGGCACTCTATGCCCAGATCCCCACGCGCCACCATGATCCCATCCGCCACCGCTACAATCTCATCAAAATTTTTGACTGCCTGCTGATCCTCGATCTTGGCGATGATG
>JAJRVS010000176.1 GCA_024277195.1 Verrucomicrobiota bacterium
ACCTCACCGCTTTTGGCATCCACCGCTTTCACAAACACCCCCATCGACGGCCAGATGCCCGCACCAAAATAAACCACACCCTTTTCGATCACCGGCCCACCACGTATTGGCCACAAAGAGATCAAGCGACTGTTGCCCATCTGTCGATAATCCGCCCGGTCATCCGGCGCCCCGCGCACTTTCCACCGCATTTTCCCCGTCGCCGCGTCCAAGTGATAAAGAAAACCATCATCCGAACCAAAGTACAAGCCGTCCTGCCAGGCCACCGGCGCAAAACGAATCGGCCCCTCACTATAAAACTTCCACAACTGCTCGCCCGTTTCCGTATCATAAGCCCGCACACTCCCATCCAAAGGTGATCCGACAAACAGTCGTTTCCCCGCCACCACCGGTTCGATCGAAGCATCAAAATGCAAGCGAGGTTCATTCGGCCAAGCCAATCGCGCCGGAGCCACCGCCCGCGACCAATTGAGATACAAATTATCAGCCAAGGCTTCCGAGCTCACTCCACTGCGCGTCGCATCATGCCTCCACATCGGCCAGTCCCCGGCATGGACGACAGGCAATAAATTCAGAGCCAATAGCCCACCAAATAAAAAACATCGAAACAGGGATTTCATGACAGTAACTTTGCCACAATTCCGTCCTAATCTCAATTTTTCTTCTTCGGCCCACCTGACTTGGACTGCAAGCCTTTCAACGCCGCACCTCTTTTATCTCGTGGCAATTCCAGCACGACTCGAAACCCGTAAGTTTCCAGACGCAAACTCGTCACATTGCCAATAATAAAACCGCGAAGCAAATCACCTGCCGTGCGCATCCTCCAAGAAGCGCCACGCAACACTCTGAAATCCACACTGTTCCCATATTGATCTTGGCACCATTCCCAAACGTTCCCTCCTAGATCAAACAACCCGTAACGGTTTGGTGCAAAGCTACCTACCGGAGAAGTCACTGCAAAATCATCCACAGCTAACTCAGGATGATAATTCCCAGCACCTTTTGGTGGAGGCCATTCTTTGCCCCACGGATACCCCGAAGCGGATGAATCCACCGACAACTCCCTCAACGGATCATCCGACACAGGAGCCATTCCCACCGCCATCGACCACTCATCACTGGTCGGCAAACGGTAGCGACACCCCTTGGGCAAACGTCCCGACTCTAACTCTTTCTTAGTTAGCCAAGAACAAAAAGCGATCGCATCCTCCCAACTCACATTTACCACAGGATGATCCCCTCGCTGCTTGAAATAAGTCTGCTTAGATCGTCGCCCAGAAACACTCAGAAATGCCTTAAAATCTGCAACTCGTGTTTCCCATATCGAAAATAATGGTGCCTCCGAATCAAGCAGCACAAATTTCATGCCCAAGTGATTAGTGAACCTGACCCCACCAAGCTGTCCCGTTTTAAGCTCTTGAGCATCTTTCTCAGGAAGTTTCTCCTCCCGTGGTTTCGCCTGCTGAGCACCAAGCGAAAAAGGAATGACCACTAGCGAGCACAACAACAAAAACTTAGTAGAACTGCTCTCTTTGATCATAATTGGGTCTTCTTTGCAAAACTCAAGCCGCTCTCACTTAGCGGGAACATCCTCCGCCACCCCCGTTTTATGTGCGTAAGCTTGAATTCCCTTGAGCACCTCAGTAATAAAAATGCCCACTGTCAAAATAGAACCCATGTGCTCAGCTTTGGAAAAATGAATCTCATCCCCAACCTTGAGCACCCTTTCCGAATCTCCAATCTTGCGAGTCAGATTCAAACTCTGAGTTAAATTTGCTTGTTCACCCGGAGCTTGAACAATCTGCACCGAACGTATTTTCAATGTCCGCTGCCCATTTTGATCTGCCTCTTCTTCGGTCAGCGTCCCCTCCTTGGTCATCAGTGCTTTGGTGATCTCCATCAAACTCACAATGTGCTCCTCCACCTCGCAAGAAATCCCATATTGTTTTTTGAGAAACGCAAATTTTTCAGCCAAGGGCAATTGAAGAAATTTAGCTCTATCATTGGTAGATATTTCTTTCAGCTTTTCAGCATCCTGAGAATTCTCTTTTTTAAAATCACACAAAGCGCAGATCGTTCGCCCATCCTCCAATACAGGCATCACCAATGCCAAAGTATCAGACAAGCTGTTTCGTAGAACCCACTGCTCAGTGTTCTCTTTAGCGTGCTCAAACTCCATCCGAGCCTGCTGCCTAGGCATCACCTGCAATTGATTGGAAAACTCATCGTAATCTGCCTCACTCAATTTGCGGGATCCTGCGAGAGTATAACACACCATGTCGTATGTTTTTTGTAGGGCATTCAAATAACGCGTCGCCATATCATCTAGGCTAATGCGATTGGTTTCGACGGTAGTTTTTTTTGCTTCACTCATATCTCTCTTTCTTAAATCTAACTGATTCTATCAATCTCTCAGCGATCACTAGATTCATTTCAAACCCAGTCTCACTCTAGGCAACTCTTTTAACCCTTCTTTTTCCAGAACAAAAATTTCTTAGTCTTGCTAGGCTTAACTACAGAGGATTCTTCCCCTGAGTTTTTCTCATTCACTAAAGATTCAGGTTCATTACTCTGCAAATTCGCGCTCGGCGGCATTCCAGTCTTTTTCTGCGTATCTTCGTAAGGCACAAACGGCTCTTTAGCTTTCTTTTTGAAAAAAGAGAAAGCCCTTTTTTTCTTAACCGGTGGTGATGCAGGCTCGCCCACGACCTCCACTGCGCTCTCCTGCTTTTCTTTTTGCTCCTTACCTTGCGCCTTATCTCCATTCGTCTGGCTAGAGACCATTTCTCCATTTTCCCCAAAACGAATCGTAGGTTCTCTTTCTAGTTCCGTATCAATCAGGATGCCAAAACGTTGCAATAGGGTGCCATTGACATCCCACAGATTTAACAAAGATTTTTGCAAATCACCCGCAGCCGCCAGCTCTCTCAGACGAG
>JAJRVS010000177.1 GCA_024277195.1 Verrucomicrobiota bacterium
CTATTGTGATCGGTGGCACTTCGGCCGAGACGACGATGAAAACGGTGAAGCTGGCTTCGACCAAGTATTACGATGAGTTGCCGACGGAAGGCAATGAACATGGTCAGGCTTTCCGCGATAAGGAGCTGGAACAAAAGCTGCTCGATTACACTCGCTGCATGGGATACGGGGCGCAGTTTGGAGGTAAGTATTTTGCTTTGGACGTGCGGGTGATTCGTCTACCTCGTCATGGGGCTTCTTGTCCGGTGGGGATCGGGGTTTCTTGTTCTGCTGACCGCAATGTGAAAGCCCGTATCGATAAAGAGGGCGTGTGGTTGGAGCAACTGGAGCAGAATCCAGGTAGGTTCGTTCCTGATGATGCGGAGTTGAGTAAACCTAAGGGAGTGGTGAAGGTCGATCTGAATCGTCCGATGGCGGATATCCTTGCTGAGCTGAGTGAGTATCCGGTGACCACGCCGCTGGCGCTTTCGGGAACCATCGTGGTGGCTCGTGATATCGCTCATGCTAAGCTGCAAGAGCGTATTGATCGCGGTGAAGGCTTGCCGGATTATATAAAAAATCATCCGGTGTATTATGCTGGGCCGGCGAAGACTCCTGCGGGGAAACCTTCGGGTTCATTTGGTCCCACCACGGCGGGGCGGATGGATTCTTATGTCGCTCCCTTTCAGGCGGAAGGCGGTTCGCTGATCATGTTGGCGAAGGGTAATCGTTCGCAACAGGTGACGGATGCTTGTCAGAAATACGGTGGGTTCTATCTCGGTTCGATTGGTGGGCCGGCGGCTTTGTTGGCTGAGTATAATATCAAGAAAGTGGAGGTGCTCGAATACCCAGAGTTGGGGATGGAGGCGGTGTGGAAAATCGAGGTCGAAGATTTCCCTGCTTATATTTTGGTGGATGATAAAGGCAATGACTTTTTTGCCGGTATCCGTGAGACTTGTTCGAAGTGCGCGGTGCAGGCTTTTGAAAATGCGAAGGGGAGAAGTTAGCGGTGCATGCGGTAAGAAATGTAACCACTGATGACACTGATTAGCACTGATAAGAAGGAGGAATTTACATGGATGAAGAGGATGGGCAGGATGAAGAAGGGGGGATCGAGAGGTAGGAGGGGTAACCGCAGATGTCGCAACCGGAGTGAAGCGGTGATAGTCGGAGGAAGTTGCCCGAAGGTAAATGGTATTATTCCCTCTCGTCACTGATTGATTAGCAGGTTCTTGTTGGGATCATTTGTAGTTGATGATTTCAAAAACTCCCAAAACTTTATAGTCACGACCGTTGTTAGTGATGATTTTCGTGACCTTTGCATTGCGGAAGGTGGCAGCTAAAAGGGTGTCCAGTAGCCGTTTGCGTCCGAGTTGATGCTGTCGCAACCACGCGAAAAAATCTGTGACCCCGTGGCCGTCAGGAAAAATACGTATAACCTCCTTTGAGTGCCACCACAACTCGGAGCGTGTGATCGCGTCGGTCATCGCCAAGGGGGCGGGCATTCTACGGGCATCCGTAACGATGTGGATAAACTCCGCAAGCGTCTGTGGAGTCAGAGCGAAGTTGTGATCCTCGGCGAGCAATGTTTGCAACAGGGCATCTGCCTGCTTGTGGAAAGGGTGATCTACGATTTCAATCGCCACAAGGAAGTCTGTATCAATTCCGTAAGTCATGGTTCAATCAGTATCGGACAACATTTCACCAAGCAGATCGTCATCGGCAGTGATGGCTTCAATCGGTCCACCAACAGAGGTGGGTTTGCGATTATGGAGACTGGTTTGACGCTGTATGTGCTGTTGACGATATTCTTCCATCGCTTCGCGGATTAACTCGGAAGTTTTGCGATCCCGTTTCAATGCATAGGATTGAAATTCCTCGTATACTGGGGTAGATACATTGACTGTAATGGTCTTCATGCATTAAATTTAATGTATGCTAAGGCTTACTGCAAGAGTGAATCTATGTATCACCGAGAAACAAAGTCATGGGCGTTTGCCAGAGGGTGTGCCGGAAGTTGGCTTGGTTTGATGGATTCGATCATTTTCTAGGTGATCTAGCAGGTGATTTAATTTAAACTTGTGACATTGTTATCGATTGAGAGTAGCCAGTTACGGAGCATTGGGAGGTGAGAGTTATTTGCTTTCATGATTCAAATAGGAACAAAAAAATGAGCAGGCGCATACAGGGGGAAACTATCGGTCAAAATGAATCTCGGTGCAGCCGTCTCCGAGGTCTAATAGACCGCTACCCTGAAGATTCTGGTATTTTGAAAGAACTGATTCAGAATGCAGACGATGGTCAGGCAAAAGAGATCAAGATCATTCTCGATAGCTTCTCATATAAACCATCGTCCGGCCCTGCAGAATCATTAGGGCAAATCTGTGGGCCTGCAGTAATCGCCTGGAACGACAAACCCTTTGAAGAGCGAGATTTCGAAAATCTTTCAAGACTTGCTAATAGTTCTAAAATTGAAGACGCCTTTAAAACAGGCAGGTTTGGTCTTGGTTTCAATTCGGTTTATAACATCACAGATTATCCGGTTTTGCTATCAGGAACTAGATTGTGGTGCCTCGACCCTTGTGAAACGCTTTTAAAAAATCGAGAAGGTGGTGAACGTTGGGAACTGGAGGATTTGATTGAAAAACAAGCAGATGGATTTTTGAATTTATTCGAATCCGTTGGTTACTCTGGAGGTGATTCCGAATTTCCCTTCACAGCTTTCAGATTGCCCCTTAGAACGAAGGAGCATGCTGAGACTAATAAAGATCCTGAGCGCGCGGGCAATTCTCTCATATCATCTAAAACTTTTGGAGAAGAAGATTTCGACAGCCTTGTCGCAGGGCTTTCAGCAATTGCCCATGAGCTTTTACTTTTCCTGAAAAATATTGAGTCAATTACCTGTTCTCAGAGAGGTTCTGACGGAAAAATTAAGCATCTTCTTGAAATCCGAATCAAGAATCCGGAAGTAGTTCGAGCTGGGCGAGAAGCCTTAAATACAAAACTGCGCGATGGTTTGGAAGTATCTATCGAAGCTTGCAAAAAATCGAGTGGGCACAAAGTCGAGACTTCATTCCAAGCCCAGATTGAGGTTATTACAAATGGGAATTGTAAAGAATTTTCATCATGGCAGATTGTTTCAGGTCTTTACGCTGGAGAAGGAAACATACTGATAGAAGCGTCTCAACGAATTCATAGACTTGGGGAAAGAGGGCTGCCACATGCGGGCGTTGCCGTCTGTCTTGAAAAGGACGGTGAATTATTACCAAAAATAGATAGCAAGTTATTTTGCTATCTGCCAGTGGCGGGAAGTGAATACTCAGATAATTTTCCTGTGCATATTCATGGAGCATTCAGCTTGGATGATTCTCGAACTACATTGAGTGGACACCGTGACGATGAACATGGAAAAGGGGCTGCGCTCGCAGAGTGGAATGACTTGTTGCTTGAGCATGGAGTGGCTCAAGCCTATGCAAGCGCGGTTCATAAAATTATCACGTCGTCCGAAAAAAATGAAGACCAGTTTGAGCTGGCAAGTTCAATATTTCGTATATTTCCTTCCTTAGAAAAAGAGTGGGGGGCTCACCATCGGATTCTGGCAATAGCCGCGCTTCAAACGCTGGCGGGAACTCCTATTTTTCTTGATGCGACACAACAATGGAAGAAGCTTGATGATTTACTTGAGCCTCCGACTGACTCTGATTTGAGGGAGAGCCTTATTAAAGAGGCCTTCCCAATTCCGAACCCGCAGTTGCCTTCACGGATTGTAAAAGACTTTAAAAAAGCAGATATCAATCATCCTCTGTTATCGAGTAATGACATCTTGCAGCACTTCAAACTGGAGATGGATGGTGCATGGTTTCTTGCCGAGGTGCCTTTCCCCGGACTTCGCACTGAAGCTGAAGTTAAGGCGGTGACACGATTTCTAGTGAAGGAGCAAGAGTTTGACTGGTCTCATTTACCACTAGCCCTATGTTGCGATGAAAAACTGCGGACATTCCCTGAGGAGAGTGGCGCCCCGCTTTTTATTGGATCTGAGAGGCAGAGAGATGTGTATCGTGAATTTCCTAAATGGTTCTTAACTCCAGACTTTGTAGAGGCATGTGGGTTATCAAGGCTTTCCTCAAAGTGCTTTCATTCGATGGGAATTGAAGATTTTCTTGGGGGACTTGGACGGATAATCTCTTGTCCTAATTCGGAAACCGCTAATTGGGACCCCAAAGCGGAAAGTCCTCCTAATGCAGTTTGGCTTGTGACGGTGTTGGAGGAGATCAATAGCTATGATAATGAAAAAAAAGAGTTTGAAGCGACTTTAAAGAAAGCTGCAATTATACCTGGTGATGACGGGTGTTTGCATTTTCCTGGTCCGTTCTCAAGCCCTCTTCAGGTAAACCCAGCTGAGGCTAAACTTAGCGAGATATTCGAGCAGCTGGACATTCGCTATTGGGTCCTGATTACTAATGATCCATTGACGAAACCTCTAAAAGTTTTCCGAGATAAATACGAGTATATCTACCCCCTTACCCCAGCTGATTTATTGGATAGCTTGGGTGAGAAAAAAGATAGTTTGCTATCGTCAGTAGAAAACTGGCAGACGAAAGATGTTGTGAATCGGTTGTTAGGTTTCCTGAGTGAAGGAATAGAAAATGAGAGCTTCACTGAAGCGCGTATTAAAATCCTCCAAGGCCTCCCACTTTTTCTAGATGCATCAGGAAAATTTGGACCAATCGATGAGAATACTTATTTAACGGGATCTTTTGATATCCCTAAAGTATCTATGCCAGCTCGCCTGCTTTCCGGCGAAGATCACATTGGACTCTTAAAGAAGTTAGGGGTAACAGAGCTCACTAGGCGCAAATTGCTCGAAAAATGTGTGGTCCCATTTTTCGAAGGTTTTTCAGATTCTGCGCTTGTAGGTGTGATGGAATGGGTGCGTTATGAGTGGAGTCGCCTTGTTGATGACTATGGAAATGAATCGGATCTTAAGGGCGTGTTCAAATTAGCGAAATGCATTATATCCGAGGATGGTAAGCGACGGTCACCTCAGAAGCTTTATCACCCTGAAGTGAGAGAGGTAGTGGAAAAAGTTCTCGGCAAAAACGCCCACTTCCCAAACACTTTAGCTTACGCTGAAAAGAAAGAGTGGAACAAACTTTTCACGAACCTTGACTTGGCGATGTTGCCTTTGGCTCAAGATCTCGTCAACTTTATTGAAAATACGATCGAGCAAATTGAGGTAGATGGAGATATCAATGCTGAGCAAGAGTCATCATTGTTTGCAGTGCTAAAAAGTATTCAGGAAAAATGGGAAAAACTTGAAGATAAAGATGTGATTATGCGGTCTGGTCAAGACTGCAAATTTCACGAGTTTTTATCAGATGTTAGATGGATCGTGCCAGCTAGAGTTGAGGGCGATGAGAGCAAATACTTGTCTTGGATCGATCCAGAAAAACGATTATACCAACCTCGTGAACTCCTGCATATCAAGCAGGCTTTTCGTGCCGCGTCGATTCGTTGTTTTTTGCCTAGGGGAATCAATAGGTTCTCTTCCCCTGCTCAGAAAAAACTAGGAATGGAACGTATCCCTAGCCCACAGAATATTTGTGCTCACTTACAAAAAGTTGTCGCTCACCTTGGTGAAGGCCCTTTTGAGGAAGATCAGATTGAAAATATTAAAGAAAATCTAGGTGCAATTTATCGAGGGCTTGGAGAGCACTACAAAATAACGAATGGTAATGAAGACGAACGGGAGCATCTTGAATCAACCTGCAAAACCTTGCGCAATACCCCCTGTATTTTTGTTACTTCTGAAAAACGCTTTCGCTGCCCTCGTGATGTATATCGCAGTGAATCAGCCAAACTCAGCCCTTTAAAGTCGGTCTATTTCACTAAAGATGAGCAGGTAGAGGTTGGTTTAAAACTTCTCGGTCGCTTAGAAAAACCCACAATCACCGATTTAGCAGAAAGCCTTGTCGATCTCTCAGAAAATCAGGAAGAGCCCATTAATGAGGAATTACTTCTCGCTACGGTAGCTAGCCTCAAAGAGATACGCAGGCTGGTTGATGAGAAAGAAGAACGACCGGACACTGATATTGATATCAGAGTTCCAAATGCTAGTGGGTTTCTGGTTAAACACAACGAAGTGTTTTTCGATAATGACCCTGTATTGTCGAGACAACTTAAACCAAGTTTAGATCAAGTTCTTTACAATCAAGCTCCCTTTCACATTCATGATATTTACAAAACAGTAAGATTGTCAGAAGCAAAAGCAAAGCCTACCGGAACATTGCCAAACTCGGCTCATTCTGAATTTACCCAAAAATGCAGCAATCTTGAAAAGGTAATTCGCAATTTATTTTTTTCTGAGGGTATATGCCGGATTTTTAAGAATGAAGGGAGGGAACCTCAATTAGCAGATTTCAGATGGCTTCAAAAGGTAACCGTGGAACCCTACGAATCGCTATATTGCAATTTTACTATTGAATTAGGAAGTGGATCGTTAGATCTGGGGGATGCAGTCGTCGATGTCGCATACGACAAGAGTAAAGGGGGTGGAGGGGCTTTCTTAGTTAGCGAGGCCTCCGGATCATTGCTGTATGAGCAATTTGCTCAAGAGTTAGCAAGAACTCTAGATAATCCATTGAAAGATAAGGTTCCACTAGTCGCTATTCTTGGAATTGATCCTAGTGAAATACATGACATCCTAGATCGTCTAAGCATCAGCTCTCTAGGAGAACCCATGGATAATGACGATGAGGAAACAATCGAGCCGGTAGCTGACTCATTGCCAGAAGAAGAGGAAATGGATGGGATTGAGTCGTCTGAAGGTGATCAAGAAAAAAAATCCTCTCATGAAAAATCGGAAGGTGGAGAAGGTGGAGAAGGTGGAGAAGGTGGAGATATAGACAAGGGCAAAACAGCAGTTAATAAGAAGGGTGACGGCAGAACGCCAGGAAATGTTGAAACCAGCAGTGGGCACGTCTCAGGTTCAAACGTCAATGGAGAAAAGGAGCAGCAAACGAAGCAAGGTGCTGGAGAGGCCTCATCTGATAGTGAAGAAGGAAATTGCGATAATAACAATGAGAATAGCTCACAAGAAGAAGAACTCCATGGTAAGCGTAAGCGCATGCTCAAAGGCGTGAGGGATAAAGATAACAAAAACAAAAAAACTAACGATAAACGAAAATCGGATTCAAAAAATGGTCAAAAAGACCTTTTGATTTCTCGACCTCAAACTCCCAAGCAAACTAAGGAATCAAAGCAGAAAAATGAGACAAGTGATGAGGGAGGACGTCTTAGTCATTTGATTGGAGACGCTGCAGTTGGTTGGGTGCTTCAATACGAACGACGGGAAGGTCGGAAACCTACTAATATGGCTCAGGGAAACCCTGGCTATGATATTGAATCATGCAAAGGTCAAGTTGTTGAGCGATTTATAGAGGTGAAGGGAATTAATTGTGAGTGGGGTAGGAACGGAGTCTCTCTATCAGATTTGCAATTTTTTAAATTTCAAGGTCTGGTTGATGAGGGTAATCCTGAAGGTGCCAAAATAGGAGATAAATTCTGGCTCTACGTGGTCGAGAATGCGCTAGAACCTGAAAAGGTCAAAATCCACATGATACAGAATCCATCAGCCAGAACTACTCAGTTTCGGTTTGATCATGGATGGAAGGAGGCCGGTGAAGAGGCAAGTGAGTTTAACGCGCTAACCCCGAGAACGGGCTTAATCATTTATATTGATGATGACAAAGGAGGTCAAGACGAAGGGGTTATTCAATCTGTAGATCCCAGCGGCGACACGACTTATCTTGATGTTTCTTTCGAAGGACGACCAGGTGCTTCTGTTGTTTACGATTCCACGTATATGCATTTGGAAGTGGTCGAGGAATGAATGGCGCGGTTGTCGTGATTCGATGAAGTATGAGGTTTTTGGAAGTTTGCTATAGTAGAGGATGCTGTTGATTTACTTAGGGCGAATTTCCAGCGCGAATCAAGCTTGTTGAAAGATTGGTGGTGCAGTACGGGAGTTCAAGTTCTTAATTGATCCAAATCTGCAAATGGACAGGTGCTTTCACTGAAATGGGCAAAGAGCAAAGAGTGGGAGCATATTACTTTTTCCTCCACCGCTCGGTGAGCACATCCCAGCTGGGGTCTTTTACCGGGCTTGGCATTTCTTGGAGGTGTTCTTGTTGTTCGACGATGTTTTCGAACAGGTCAGCGATGGCTTCGCCCATTTCCCACAGGGTGTGACGGAAGTTGGCTTGATCGGCGGCGGCGATCATTTCCTGGTAAGCGAGGCCGCCGGTTTTGGCGCTGAGTTCCGCACTGCATTTGAGTTGGCCTTTGCTGTCCTTGGTAAGAGCGAGATCTTTGATGATGCCAGAAGTTCGAGTGGCTTCGAATTGGCGGTTTTTGGTGAGCACGATTTGTAGCAGCTTGTTTTTGTCTGGATCCCATCCGTCGGGGAAGTGGGCGCCGAGGCGTCCGCCTTTTTTGACACAGCGCATGTAGTGAGCTTGGATCGGTTCAACCGGGGTATGAGCCAGATCGTGTAGTAGCGAAGCCCAGTCGAGCCCTAGTTCTTTGACGCCTATTTCGTGAAAGGTAACCAGATCCTGGATCGGGCGGTTTTTGGCGGTGTATTGACCATCGAGCAAGTGTAGGTGCAGGCCGGGGTGGACGGATTTGATCAGGCTGTCACCGATCACGTGGGTGGCCCAACCAAAAATGTAAGCCAGTTGGCGTCGCCCGGGGCCAAAGAGTTCGATGGCGTCACCGACAACCGAAGCGATGTATTCAGGGATGTCATCCCAGGCGATGGCATGGCGTTTGTCTTCGCCCCGCCAGCCAAATACGATATGGGCACGGCCGTAAAATAAAGTGTGGATGTCTCGGGGGCGGTAGGATTTGCCATCGAGCTCAATTTTCCAGGGACGAACGGGGCCGCCGGTGAGAGGGCTTTTTTCGACGGGTACCGTTCCATAACCGACTTCCTGTCCAGTGTCGATACAGATCGCCTCGGGCAGGGTTTGGATGTCGGAGCCCAGATAGGAACCTGCCAGGTAAGAGGCGAAGTTCTGTTGGATGATCGGAGCGATCGGAAGCTGGCGCTGGGCAGCTGCTTTGGCCGCCAGCATGGCGTAGGTGGTGTGTCCGATGAGGCCACTCATTTCACTGTGATCACGGGTGCGATGATGTGGGAGGCACGATTTTTTTCGTGATGAATGCTGTTGGTCGCGGTGACGGGATTGGCGGGATACTCGATGGTCTGTGGTCCGCCGGTTTGCGGGTTGGGTTCGTAGAGCGGGGCTCCGGTGCTGGCGATGGTGATGCGGATACGGTGCCCCTTGTTGAAAATGATACTGGTGCGTCCGATGTCGTAAGCCACTTTGACAGGTTCGCCGGGTTTCATTAGAACCTGTTGATCGAAGCCGTCGCGGTAGCGCAAGCGGCGGGGGTAGTCCATGATTAACATCGAACGTCCGTCGGGGTAAACATCGCTGATCCGGACGATGACGTCGGTGTCCTTGGCACTGGAGGAAAACCACAGCACCACTTTGACCAGGCCGGTCCATTCCGTTGCCGACTTCAGAACTTCAGAGGTGAAAGTGCGCACTTCTTTTTGCTGTTCGAATTTACGTGCGTCACGCGCGCCGGGAAAACCGCGGCCGGGGATCTGCATCGGGTGCAGTGGGTCGCTTTGGTAATCGGTGGTGGATTTTTCCGCGGTGGGCAGCTTGGTATTGAGTTTGCCTTCGGCGTGCAGGTAATAAGGGGTTTGGTTGCTTGCCGGTGGCCAGTCGTTGGTCTCTCTCCACAGGTTGCCTTTGGCATTGGCTTCTCCTGCCGCTCCGATGACATAATAACGAACGGCGGGATCTTTTTCGATGCCGTTGTCGACGCCTTTCAGGTAGTGGTCAAACCAGCGGGTCATGTGGTCTTTTTCCGGCCAAGTGGCGTTCTCTGGAAAGGTGAGTTCGGCGGTTTTGTTATTTTTATTCAGACGGCCGTGCAGCCAGGGGCCGAGTAGGAGTTGTTGCTGCCCTTTGGACTTGGCACCGCCACGGTATTGCCTGCCTTGAAAGCTCATCACCGATCCTTGGTTCATAAAATCATACCAAGAGCCGATGGTGAAACAGGGCACGTTCATTTTGTCAAAATGCAGCGAGCAATCTTCGTCTTTCCAGTAGTTATCGTAGTTCGGGTGACTGAACCATTCTTTCATCAGCTTTTGATTGTCGGCGGGATCACGGCAGACTTTGTCCATGCCTTTGAAACGGCCAGGGCGGGTGACTCCGCCGATGCGGTAACCTTCCTGGAACAGGCTGAGGCCGGTGTCCACCATGTATTGGCAGACCAGATGGGGTGGTGCGGATACCGCGAGGAAATTCTGGGCAAAACCACCCTGAGAACTGCCGAAGGTGCCGATTTTGCCAGTGCACCATTTTTGTTTGGCGAGCCATTCGCAGGTGTCGTAGCCATCTTGCAGCTCGCCCCAAGCCAAGGCGCGGTAGCCGACCCATTGGCCTTCGGATTTTTGCGCTCCGCGGAAGTTGACGATCGCTACGACATAACCTTTGGCGGCTTGTTCGGCGGAATTGAGTTTGGTGCGTTTGCCTTCAATGGAGGCGTAGCGTTGTTCGAAAATGGCAGGCCAGGGACCGTCGCCTTTGGGGAAGTAGAGCCAGGCGGAGAGGTGTTTGCCGTCCCGCATCGGGATCATGATGTGTTCTTCACGAACGTCACCAAGGTCGAGAGTTTTGTCCTGGGCGTGGGTCAGGCTGGTGGCTGTTAGGCAGAGTAGGGCGGAGAGGAGGAATTTCATGGGGGGCATGAAGCTTGAAGGAGGAAGTTTGAAAGGTGAAAAATGAGTGAGCGGCGCATGGCGCGGGTGCGGGGGGTGAGAGGGGGGAAGGTGTTGGCCCAGTAGCGTTCCCAGGGTTCGAAGACGTAACCGGGTTTGGCGTCGATTTGTTCAAAACGGGAGAGTTTGAACTCGGGCAGCATCAAGTTGGAATTGGGATCGTAAATGGTGTCACCGGTGAAGTGCCCCCAGAGTTGGTATTGGTAGTTGTGGTCAAAGCCGTTGGAATTGCCTGAGCCTCCGGCTTCGGGCAAGCGGTCGGGGGCGAGCTTTTGGGTTTCGTTGAGCATCACCAGCTTGGCTTGTGACCAAGGTTGGTGGGGGCGGCGCACGTAACCCCAGAAGCGGGTGCCTTTGGTGTACCAGCGGCGCCCGACCCAGAAGTCACCGCTTGCTTCCGTGGCGATGCGGGATTCGCGTTCCAGTCGGGCGATGCGGATCTGGTCTTCGCTCATCCGGCGACGACCAGAGCTGGTGCCGGTCGAAGTGGTGACACAGGAAGTCAGGGTGCTGGCGGCAAGTGCCAGCGCAATGAGCATGGGAATGTGGATCGATATTTTCAAAGTGATCTTTTTGAGTAATAAGCGCGATGAACGGCAATCGGCAAGTCTAATGATGGGGCGAATGGATCGTTGTGCCCATGATCTGGGGCGAACAAGCTGAAAATTGCCAGGCATTTAGAAATCGGGGGGATCGGGCTTGACGATAGAAATATCCCGTGCTCTAATCAGCGGAAATGAACCGGATTCACCCTTTCTCCCCTTTGACCCCTTCCAGCCTTGGTTGGGCAGTGGTACCTCCTTCGCCGAGGCTATGGCGGGCGAAAGGGCAGGGCAGGTGAAAAAGCAAATTCCCAGCAGTAGCAGCGATCAACTCAGTGCGACTTCGTCTGAGGCGCGGGCTTTTTCCTCCAGTGAAAAAAAAGGCAGGTGGGCGTGGTTTCATACACTCCGGCGTCACCCGATTTTTCCAGTGCTGGTTTTCATTCTGGCTTCGAAGATAATTGGTGAATTTTATCCGATTTCGCCGTTTTCGATGTATTCAAACCCAACGAGCCGACCTCTTCGTTACTGCTATGTCGCTGATGGTTCAGGCAAGGCTATTCCTATTCATTTTCATACCAGCATTTCTCCGTCACGTATCACAAAGATGCAGCGACACAACCGTACGGAAGTTGAAGAAGCTCGAGAATTGGTAATGAAGAAGGGGGAAGTTGATACGCCTTTGACTGATGCTGAAATCCGCCGGCAGGCGGGTCTCATTGTGTTGAATTATCTGGTGGATCGCTCGGTGAAAAAAAAGAAGGAGGAAAAACTTCTCACCGGAAAAGATCTCCAGTTGGTTGAAGTTGCGATCAGCGTTGAGGATGGGAAACTGATTGAAACCCCGGTTGTTGTAGCCGAATTGCCCGCATCAAAATAAGCAGTTTTATGAGTGATTCTAGCCCAGTTGAGAGCCGATTTAAAAAGGGGAAAGTATGGCTTTTTGATTGGTTGAAAGTGGGTTTTGTGCCTGGACGGGTATTGAATTGGGAGTGGTTGTTGATGCGGATTTTTTTTTCAGGCATCATCATTCGCCATCTCTTTGATGCAGATCCATTCCGTTATGACTCGCAGCCTTCACCTAACGGGGTGGCAAAAATCATCGACTTGTCATGGATGGGTGAGGATTGGGTGCATCCGTTGTTTAAAATATTAACGATTTTCTGCGTTCTTCTGTATGTGTTTGGCAGGGGTTATGTGATCGCTTTGCCATTGCTCGCAGTGATGAGCACCTTGGCCGGAACCATTGAGAATTCACAGGGCGCATTCAAGCATTCCCACAATCTCATAACTCAGGTTCTTATTATCCAGGCGATAGTGGCTGTCTGGCCCTGGGTGCATCGCGTTCGCCAGGGCAAGGCATTAGCTCTTGCTGAAAAACTGAGCATGGCCAGTTACTATTTGTATTACACGCAGGCGATGATTGCAGGCTCCTATGTCATAGCGGCTTTGAGCAAGTTTCTCAATTCGAAGGGACTGTGGGTTTGGAATTCACCTTACATAGCTCTGGATCTGGTGAAAAGTCAGCGCCAGGCCTATTACCGGTATATCGATGATCCTTCACTGGTGGAAAGTGCGCTGGCGGCTGAATGGGTGGTGAATCATCCGTGGTTTTCACGCATGGGCTTTGGCGGGGCTTTTTTTCTCGAAGCGTTCGCTCTCATTGCCCTTAAAAACAGGCCGTGGGCTTTTTTTATAGGGCTTAGCCTAATAGCTATGCATCGAGGCATCTTTTATCTGATGCACCTTCATTTTGGCTACAATGAGCTTATATTATTGATCTTTTTCTGTAACCTTCCGTATTGGATGTGGCGCTTGGGAAATAAACCCAGTGGCTTGCAGCCTTTAAGATGGCAGGCCGCGCAGTGATTTCTGGAGCGAGCGAAGGAGGAAGTAGTTTAGGGTATTTTATTTTTGCCGCAGCCCTAATAGGAGTGCCGAGGTGATTGATCAGGTGAGGATCCTCAGAGAATTGAATGCGCAGGGTGCTTCTTTTTTCCGTTGGGAAAAACTGGAGCAATGGGTCGATCCTCTGAAAAAAGATGTCTATCAAAAGTGGTCGAAATCCCGTAGTGAAACGGGTAGGAGTATGGTGAGCGGTTATTTAATTTTAAAGTCAGGCTTATCTTTAGTGGGTAACCGAAGCGGCCGCCCTACAGATTGATGATGGCTTGGTAGGTGCTTGCGTCCACATTGCCGCCGGAGAGGATGAGGCCGATGCGCTTGCCGCTTGATTGGTCTTTTTCCTTCAACAGGGCGGCGAGGGGCAGGGCGGCGGCGCCTTCGGCGACTTGATGGCTGCCGGTGAAATAATGCAGCATGGCGGTTTTGATTTGCTCTTCTGACACTTCGACGATGCGCGATACGTTGGCATTGATCACTTCGACGGCGCGTGGATCGGGGATGCGGCAGGATACGCCATCGGCGATGGTATGGGCGGAATCGGTTTCGACAGGCTGACCTGCGGCGAATGATTGGGCGTAGGCATTGGCTTGGGCGGCAACGATACCTACGATTTCTGTTTTTTCCTCTAGGCCTAGTGCCTTGCGGGCAGCGATCATGCCGCAGATGCCGGATCCTAAACCGATAGGGACGTAGATGGTATCAAGATGTTTGATCGCACGTAAAAATTCGAGTCCGGCGGTGCCGACTCCATGCACCAGTTTCCAGTCAAAGGAGGGCACGAAGTGGAGGTTTTTTTCTACTGCGATGTTTTGGGCGTGGTCGAAAGCATCGGCAAAGTCGTGGCCGTGTTCGATCAGTTCAGCGCCGTAGGCTTGCATCGCGCGATTTTTTTCAACGCTGTTGTCATGCGGCACGACGACGCTTGCGTTCAAGCCTTTGGCGGCTGCGGCAAAAGCCACACTTTGCCCGTGGTTGCCACGAGTCGCGGCGATCACCCCCTTTACTTCGGGATGGGCAGAGCTCAGCCAGTCCATATAAACCAGGCCTCCGCGAACTTTGAAAGCTCCGGTGGGCAGGTGGTTTTCGTGTTTCACCCAGACCTCGCAACCACAGCGTTGACTTAATAGTGGCCATGAAATAGCGGAGGAGGTGGTGGGCAGGGTGCGCTGGATCACTTGGGCGGCGGTTTCCAGATCCTCGAGAGTTACAGGCCATTGATCGTTCATGAGTCATGAATAGAAACACAGTTTTGGATTCGATACAGTGAGAATCTGCTTTTTTGAACATTGCGTGATTCATTAAAATCCTGTAACGATGAAATATCATGAGTTCTTTACCTGATTCCGATCCTGCTGCTGACAATGCAGCTATTGAAGTGCGCTGCTATTTTGTAAGAGAGCGCAATGCGTTGCTCTGCCGAGCGGAGTTTTCCGAATTGTTTACCGATCACTATCTGCATTTGATGGAAAATGAGATTCGCCATAACCCGGAGAATGATCAATTACTCAAGGATGCTCTGGCGGCGATCACTCTGCATCTGGCATCCCGCCCGAGAAATGAAACCACCGCGTGGACGATGAATTTCAAGGAACCGGCGGTTAATATATTTGCGGTGGGCAGCAGCAAGTCGGGTAACGTGATCGCCCGACTTTCGTCCGAGGATGTCAAGGTGGGAGGAAGTAATATGTTTTATTGCCAGGTGGTGAGGGAGGAGGAATCTACCCGGCAGAGCACTGTGGCATTTGAAGATTACGATGTATTTAACGCGGTGGAGAGTTATTACTTGCAAAGTGAGCAGCGGCCGGCCGCTTATTTTCATGTGGAAGCGGAAGACATTGTGATGGTTACGGCTCAACCGGATTGTGATCTGGAATGGTTTGTGAATCTGGATGATGAAAAGCTCAAAACCATCGATCAGGATGAGGATTTGAGTTTGTTGGAAACCCGGGTTTACCACTACGGTTGTGGCTGCAGCTTGGATCGGATTTATCCTATCATCTCGAGTATGTCCGAAGATGCTTTGAGCGATGTGTTTGCGGGTGAGGAGACGGCTAATGCCAGTTGTCCACGCTGCGGGGCGCGTTATCGGATCACTCGGGAAGGTTTGGAGGCATTTATCAGTTCTCAATAGAGCCTGGTTTGCATGCGCAAATTATACCAAAAGTAAACGACTGTTTACAAGACCCTGAAGCTTGGCAGAGGCAACTTAATCATGTCAATTTCCTGCTTTGATTGCTGCTGTGGGTAATAACGCTACTGAATAAGGGCATTATTGCTATTGTGGTCGCAGGGGATCGGCCTGTTAATAATACAGTGAGAGTGATGAGGAGAAGTGAAATTTTCCCAAAACTCGGATTCCAGTTCTAGCCCCCCTATACGATTATGTTTGATTTTCTTGCTGAAGGCAAAGCCCCTATCTGCGGACCCGGTCGTTCGCGCCGTGAGTTTTTACAAATCGGAGCGCTGGGTGCGATTGGTTTGTCACTGCCACAATATTTGGCAGCCAAGCAGGCAGGCGGGGTAAAAAAGGGTAATGACAACAAGGCCTGCATTCTGATTTTTAACCTGGGTGGTCCCAGTCAATTGGATCTGTGGGATATGAAACCAGATGCGCCGAGCGAGATTCGCGGACCGTTCAAGCCGATTCGGACCAAGTCGGACGATATTGATATTTCGGAGATCCTGCCTTTGCACGCCAAGGTGGCGGATAAATTTTCATTGGTGCGTTCTTGCCAGCACAGTGGTGCGGCGGTTCATGATGCGGGTTGGCAGATGATGCAGACCGGACGGCGTTTCACCGGTGGGGTGGAAACTCCCCACATGGGTGCGGTGATGAGTTATCTGCGTGGACGCAAAACGGACCTGCCTCCTTTTGTGGTATTGCCGGAATTGATGGGACGCGGTGGAGGTAATTTGCCCAATGGCCAGGCGGGTGGATTTTTAGGTAAAGCCCATGATCCTTTTGCCTTAATGGCGGATCCGTCGAAACCGGATTTCAAGGTGCCGGATCTATTGCCGCCCGATCAATTTGGCGCCAGTCGGCTGGAGCGTCGCCGCAGCATGAGGGAAATTGTGGATCAAACGGTGAAAAATTTTGAGTCCAGCGAGGACGCCCGTTTGATGGATGAAAATTTTCAGTCGGCCTATCGTATCATGACCAGTGTGGAAGCGCGCAGTGCTTTTGATTTGTCCAAGGAACCGGAAAAAGTTCGTGAGCGTTATGGCATGAACCGGGTGGGGCAGTGTTTTTTACTGGCGCGCAGATTGGTGGAGAGCGGGGTGCGTTTTGTGACGGTGAATACCTTCCTGACGGTGTTTAATGAACTGTCGTGGGACATTCATGGTTCGAAGCCTTTTGTATCGGTGGCGCAGATGAAGGACATGATCGCGCCGATGTATGACAAGGCCTATTCGGCACTGATCGAAGATCTTTTCCAGCGTGGCATGCTCGACGATACGATGGTGGCAGGTCTGGCGGAATTTGGCCGTACGCCGAAGGTCAATCCGGCGGGCGGGCGTGACCATTGGCCGCAGTGTTTCACGGTTTCTTTTGCCGGCGGTGGGGTGCAGGGCGGCCGAGTGGTGGGGGCGAGTGACCCGATGGGGGGTTACCCGGCCGAGCGTCCGGTGGATCCGGGTGATATTGTGGCGACTATTTTCAAAGGCCTGGGGCTTAATCATGAAAGTCATCTGCCGGGTCCGGCAGGGCGTCCTTTTCCCCTGGTGGATTTTGGTAAGGAGCCCATTCGCGAACTGTTTGTTTGAGTTTTAAAATTTATCAGGATGAGTGATTTTAACAAGAGGAAGAGGAGTTGGTCAAGCAGGTTGGTGCTGGGGCTGTGTGTATTGATTATCATGCCGTTGTGGGCAAGGGGGGCAGAGCAGCAAGCCGATGGAATCGTGGTATTGCCGGCAGGCAGTGTGCTTAGCGGGGTGGAGTCATCCCAACGATTGATTGTTTTGCACCGCTTGGGGGATCAATTGATGGGCGAGGCGCGGCAGGTGAGTTATTCATCATCCAACAAGGAGGTGGCGGTGGTGGATGGTGGTGTGGTGCGACCTGGAAAAAATGGCAAAACCACGATCACAGTGACAGCGGCGGACGGCCGTTCGGCGACTGCTGAAATCGAGGTGAAGGGGATGGAGCAAGCCAGTGAGTGGAGTTTCCGCACCCATGTGATTCCGGTTTTATCCAGACAGGGGTGTAATATGGGAGCTTGCCACGGAGCGATCGCTGGTAAGGGTGGCTTTCGCTTGAGTTTGCGCGGTTATGATCCTGAGACAGATTTTAACCGCATCACCAAGGAAGCTCTGGGGCGCCGGATCGAGTTGAGTGATCCGGGGCGCAGCTTGTTGCTGACCAAGGCAACTACGGCTTTGAAACATACTGGAGGCAAACATATCAAGGAGGGCTCGCGGGATTACCGGGTGATTTCCGAATGGATTGCAGCTGGAGCGAAAGCGCCTGAGAAGGATGATGCGCGTTTGCTGGGTTTGGAAATATTTCCTGAGTTATCAACTTTGAAAGTGGGGGATTTTCAGAATATCCTGGTCAGGGCGAAATACAGTGATGGGCGACAGGAGGATGTGACTGAGTGGGCGAAGTTTACTTCATCAAATGAAGCGGTGGCGACGACCGATGAAAATGGTCGGGTCACTATCGTTGGTAATGGAGAGGGAGCGGTGACGGCTTGGTTTTCGAGTCAGATTGTATTGGCACGTTTTTCATCGCCTTTCCCCAACGACATTCCGGACGAGGTGTTTACCCAGGCTCCGCGTCGGAATTTTATCGACGACCTGGTATTAGAGCAATTGCAACGTTTGCGTTTGAAACCCTCTCCACGCTCGACAGATGCGGAATTCATTCGTCGAGTGTTCATTGATACCGCAGGTATTCTACCGACTCCGGATGAAACCCGGGACTTTCTCGCTGACAAGTCGGTGGATAAAAGGGATCGTTTGATTGATCAACTGCTGGCGCGCAAAGAAACAGTCGATTATTGGGCTTACCGTTGGTCGGATATGTTGTTGGTGAATGGGCGGCGCCTGCGTCCGGAGTCAGTCAAAGCTTATTATAAGTGGATAAGAGAGCGGGTGGCGAAAAATATGTCTTGGGATCAGATTGTGCGTGAAGTGGTCACTGCCAAGGGAGAAAACGATGTGAACGGGGCGACCAACTTTTTTGGAGTGCATCAGGATCCAGAGACCATGGCAGAGAATGTGTCACAGGCGTTCATGAGTTTGTCACTGGCTTGCGCCAAGTGTCACGATCATCCGATGGATAAGTGGACCAATGATCAATATTACGCTTTTGCCAATATGTTTGCCCGGGTGCGGGCCAAAGGCTGGGGTGGGGACGCGCGCAATGGAGACGGCAAACGAACGATCTACGTCGAGCCGAGGGGGGATTTGATCCAACCGCGTACCGGGAAACCTCAACCTGCCGCTGCTTTGGATGCGCCACCTTTGGATCAGAACGAGCCAGGGGATCGGCGGGTGCATCTGGCCAAGTGGTTGACCTCGCCGGACAATACTCATTTCAGTCGTTCGATCACCAATCGCATTTGGGCGAATTATTTTGGCCGGGGCTTGGTCGATCCGGTGGACGATTTGAGGTCTTCCAATCCTGCCAGTAACGAGGATTTGCTGGCGGCAGCCGCTGCTTATTTAGTGGAACAGAAGTTTGATCAGAAATCCCTGATGCGTTTGATATTGCAGAGCGAGACCTATCAGCGCAGCAGCGTGGCTTTGTATGAAAACCGGGATGAAGACCGGTTTTTCTCACGCCAATACCCACGCCGCCTGATGGCGGAGGTGCTGCACGACGCGGTGGTGACAGTGACCGAGGTGCCGAGTGATTTTACTGCCATCGCTTTACGCGATGGTAGCACTCAGAAGACGGATTTTTATCCCAAGGGAACCCGGGCCCTGGAGCTTTATGACTCGGCAGTGGATTCGTATTTCCTGAAAACCTTTGGCCGCAATGAACGGGAGCTGGCTTGTGAATGTGAACGTTCGAATCAACCGAGTTTGATTCAGGTGCTGCATGTATCAAACGGAAATACCATCAATGACAAGTTGAGCGACAAAAGCAGTGTGGTGGAGCGTTTGTTGAAGAAAAAATTAAGTGATGCGAAGCTGGTGGAGGAAGCCTACTTACGATGTTTGTCGCGTTTGCCGGACAAACGGGAGACGGATGACTTCATCAAGGTGTTATCAAAGAGTGAAAATGGAGAAAAAAAGGAAGCCGTGGAGGATTTGTTCTGGGCGCTGATGACCAGTCGTGAATTTTTGTTTCAGCATTAAGGGAGAGATTTATGATGAATTTGGGATCACATAAAAAACGTCGTATATATCAATTTTCAGCGAGTCTTGTTGTTGCCATGGGGCTGACGCCTTCGTTGCGGGCCGATGTGGATTTTCAAAAAGAAGTCGCTCCCTTGATGCGTCAGTACTGCGCGGGTTGTCATAACGACGATGATTTTGAAGGCGATTTTTCGATCGAGCGTTACGCCGACATGGTGGAAGGCGGCTCCAAGGGCTCGCTGTTGAAAGCCGGCGATGCCGAGGGCAGTCGTTTGATCAAAATGATGACTGGCGGGATGAAGTTGCAGATGCCTCCGCGTGATGATCCGCAGCCTTCACTGCAGGAAAAAGAGTTGCTGAAAAACTGGATCACTGCGGGAGCGAAGGGGCCTGAGGGGGATTTGGATGTGTCTATTTTATCGACCTTGATGGTTCCTAGCATTGTCGCGGCCAAAGGGGCCAAACCGGTGACCGCGATGGAGGTTTCACCCGATGGCAAACAGGTGGCCATGGCTCATTTTGGTGAGGTGGATATCGTTCTTATGTCGGATAAAAATCAGGTGTTGAAACGTTTGGCCGGCTTGGCAGGGAAGGTCAATGCGCTGCACTTCAGTCCGGATGGAAAACGTTTGTTAACCGCCTCGGGCATAGCGGGATTGAAGGGGGTGGCGACTTTGTGGGATTTGAAAAGCGGAAAAGTCATTGCCGAGTTTGGAGAGGGTTTTCATCGTGATGTGCTTTACGACGCGGAATTGTCTCCCGATGGCAAGTTGCTGGTCACCGCAGGTTATGATACCAAGATTGCTTTTTGGGACATTGTCTCGGGCAAGCGTTTGCGTTCGATTGATATTCATAATGGGGCGGTTTATGATCTGGCTTTTAGCCCGGACGGTAAAGTGCTAGCCAGTGCCAGTGCGGATCAGACGGTGAAGTTGTGGCGGGTGGATAGTGGGCAGCGCTTGGATACTTTGAACCAACCTCAGGGCGAGCAGTTAGCAGTGTTGTTCACTGCGGATGGAAAAAATATCCTGGCGGCTGGAGCGGATAACCGGATTCGCCTGTGGCGCTTTATTTCGCGAGACAAAGCTAAAATTAATCCACTGTTGCAGTCGCGCTTTGCCCATGAGGGTGATGTGGTGAAAATGGTTTTATCCGCAGACGGCAAGACTTTGATTTCATCCGGTGACGACCGTTCGGTGAAGTTGTGGTCTCTACCGGATTTGAAACAGCTCAAAGCCTGGGGGAATCAGTCTGATGTGGCGGGTGCTTTGGCGGTGGGTGGTGATGGATTTTTGGCGGCGAGGATGGATGGCAGTGTGGGGGATTTTTCTTTGAAGGGCTTGAAGCGTTCGCCAAAGAAAAAATTACAGAAGGCGGGGAAGGTCAAGAAGGCAATGGCCGGGGGAGCTGACAAGAGTCATGTCGCGGTGAAAAAGATAACAGAGAAAGAAGGTTCGGATACCGGGCTGTCAGTTCCGCCGTTGGAGTTCAGTGGGGTGATCGGGATGAAGGGGGATGAAGATGAAGTGCTTTTTTCAGCCAAGGCAGGTGAGTCGTGGGTGATCGAAGTGGATGCAGCGCGTTCCAAGTCGCCGCTTGATTCGAGGATTGTTATTTTAGATGCTAAGGGTGAGCTGGTGGAGAGAGTGCGCTTGCAGGCGGTGCGGGATTCGTGGTTCACCTTTCGTGGGAAAAACTCGGATACCGCGAATGACTTTCGGGTACACAACTGGCGTGAGATGGAGCTGAACGAATACCTTTACGCTAACGGAGAAGTAGTGAAGCTGTGGTTGTATCCACGTGGTCCGGACTCAGGTTTCAAAGTGTATCCTGGTTTTGGCAAACGTCAGGGTTATTTTGGAACGACGGCGCTTGCCCACCCGTTGGGGGAGCCTTGTTACATCGTGAAAGAGATCCCTGCGGGAGTGGACCCTGTCCCTAATGGTCTGCCTCTCTATAAAATTTATTATGAAAATGATGATGATCCTGCACGCCTTATGGGTAAGGATTCGCAGGTGGTTTTTACTGCGCCCAAGGCTGGTGAGTACCGGGCACGCATCACGGATGTGAGGGGTTTTGGTGGTAAGGATTATCGTTATACGATGAAGATTCGTGCGCTCAAGCCGGATTTCAAGGTGACGATTGATCGGACCAAGGAACTGGTGTTTGTGCCGGGCAGTGGGCGGGAATTCGAGCTGACAGCAGTGAGGCAAGACGGTTTTGAGGGGGAAATCCGTTTGGATATCAGTGATTTGCCCGAAGGGTTTTCGGCCAGCACGCCGGTCATCATCCAAGCGGGCCAGCACAGGGCGGCGGCTGTAGTTAATGTGGCGGATGGGGTCAAGATTTTGGATAAAGGGAAATTTACCATCAAGGCGAGCGCGGAGATCGGCGGGCAGAAGGTGGAGAAAAATTTGGTGGGGCCTAAAACATCAAAGTGACAGCCAAGCCCAAATTGTGGCTCAAGATTGCGGCGGATGGCAAGTCTGGCAATCCACAGATGGAGCAGGGCAAACCGATGGAGTTGACGATTCATCCGGGAGAAACCATCACGGCTTTGGTGATTGCGGATCGTAAGGATTTTAAAGATCGTATTGATTTTGGCAGAGATGAGTCCGGCAGGAATTTGGCGCATGGTTTGATCATTGATAACATTGGACTGAATGGTTTGATGATCCCCAAGGGGAAAGACCAGCAGCGGTTTTTTATCACTGCGGCGAAGTGGGTGCCGGAATCGACGCGTTATTTTTACCTGCGCACCAAAGCGGCGGGCGGCAATGCGACCTTGCCGATTTTGTTGCATGTGAAAGCGAAGAGAAAACCGGGATTGGTGGGGAGGTGAGGCTTAACCAGCGGATTCGAAGTTTTGTGAAAAGGGAATTCGCCTAAATTTGTGCTAGAATGGCCTGGAGTGTGGTCTATTAGTTAGGATTAACTATTGACTTATTGTTTTTTTTTGCGAAATTTCACTTGTGGATAAAGTAGAGATTCCTAGAAAAACAGTTTACCGGCTTTCGGTGTATCAGCGTTGTTTGTTGCGTTTGGGTGAAAACGGGGTGGAGACCGTGTCGTCGGAGGCACTGGCAAAAGCGGCAGGGGTGAAGTCGCCGCAGTTGCGTAAGGATCTGGGTTTTGTGGGGCAGTTTGGCACCCGTGGTCTGGGTTACAAGGTGGACGTGTTATCGGCAGCGATCACCGTGGCGCTGGGGATGACGAGCTTGCAGCCGGTGATTCTGGTGGGAGTGGGTAATCTGGGGGCGGCGTTGTTGCGCTACGGGGGGTTCCACCGTGAGGGGTTTGAGATTGTCGCGGCTTTTGATTTGTATCCGGAAAATGTGCGTCTGAAGGCGGACAGCAAGGTGGCACTTAAGGGCATGGACGAGATGCGGGACTTTGTTCGGCTCAAGCATGTGAAAATGGCCATTATGGCGGTGCCTGCAAGTTCGGCGCAGCCGGTGACCAATGATTTGGTCGAGGAGGGGGTGCAGGCGATTTTAAACTTTTCACCGACGGTGCTGCAGGTGCCGGAGCAGGTGGTGGTGAATAATGTTGATCTGGCGCTGGAGTTGGAGAGTCTGAGTTATTTTGTGCGTTGAGCAGGTTCGCTATCAAATTCGACGCATTTTGGGGTATTCATTAATTGCCGCAGCCCTTAATAGGGGTATTTTAAGGCTTTGATGGCTTGTTTGGTGGGGATGACGGATCTGTTGAATGGGGTTCAACCCTGAAGCTTGAAATTTGAAAGATTGGTGGTGGATGTCTGAGAACCAGAAAGTTTTGTTATCGGTGGTGGGGGCTGTGGCAGCGCATGTGTTGCTGTTGCTCGGCTTGGCTGCGTTTCTGGCCCTGGCCAGTGAGTATGGGCCGCAGCAGGCGGAAGCGGCGGCGGCTCCCGAGGAGGTGACGATCATGCTGGAGGATTTGATCACGGAGGAGGTGGTGGAGCCAGAGCAACAGTATCTGAGGACTTCTGCGGATCAGCAGGCGGAAAAAGCACCCGAGCAAGCTCAATTTCATTCGGATCGAGATACTTTGGCAGCGACTGAGTTGGCTCCCCGTCCGGATGATCCCAAGGCGATGGCAGTGCCGACTTTGGATGGCAAGCGGGAAAAGGCGTGGCTGGAGATGAAAAAGCGAAAGTTTGTCGACGGGGAGTTTGATGAAAAATCGCTCAGCAGTCGTCCGGTGGTGCCGCGCAGTGCGAGCGGGGCGATGAAAAAATTCGAACCAACGCCGCAGCCGTTGGAGAAGCCGGTGGATTCGAATGAAAAGGTCAAACCGGATAAAGCGGAAAAGCTCACCCGTCGTCCGCAGGGGGAAATGGCGGATCAATCGCAGATGCAGAAGAGCCAACAGAGCTTTATCGATCCTGATTTGAACGAAGAAGGGATGCAGGTGGGGCCTACAGAGGATGATGAGGATCAGCTCGCCAAGCGGGATCGAGAGGCTGAAAAAACGGACAAGATTGAGAACGAGCCGAAAAAAGTGATGATTGCAACGCCGATCTCGGCAATGGCGATGGAGGCTCGTGAGCAGGCGGAAGCCCAGGCCGCCAGTGCGGATATTCCTCCCACGCCCAAACCTCCGTCGGACAAACCTTCGTTTACCCCGGAGACGGATATCAACAAAGTGGCGGGCACGATTTCCAATCGCGGAGTGGCGGCGATGGACGTGGAGGCGTCGGAGTTGGGCAAGTATAAAAAAAAGGTGACCCAGGCGATCGAGCGTAAGTGGCACCGCTACCGGGAACGCCATGCAGATTACGCGACTTTTGGCAGTTTGCGGATCAAGTTCAAGGTGAATGAAAAAGGGAAACCCGTCAATCTCAAGACGGTGCGCAACAACTCGAACACGGTGATGACGGAATTCACCCTGAGATCGATCCTCGATGCTGACATCCCGCCGATGCCAAGAAACATCAAAGAACTATTGCGCGGAAGGGGTCTGGAGATTACTTACGACGTGATTATTTATTAGTTCGGTAACCGTTATTAATCGTTTCAAGTGGATCGTATGCAGACTGGATCATTTTCATCATCGTTATTTCTGTTGGAGACTGAATCTCCGATGAATCACCAGGTTTGGGAATTTCTACTCTCGGGTGGGATTTTCATGTTGTTCATTGTGATCTGTTCCTTCATTGCGGTTTCGGTGGTGATTCACCGTTTGCTGTCACTGCGCAAACAAGCGGTGTTGCCGAATGACGTGATGGAGGCGATTGAGCAGGCAGACCGGCAATTCAGCCAAGGGGATTTCAGCAGTGCCACCTCGGTGATCAATAGAGATAATTCGGTGCTGGCGCGGGTGGCGCGGGTGGCTTTGTCTCCGGAACATGACAACCGGGAGGAAGCGAGCGAGGCGGTCGAGGCGGTGGCGCGGGAAGAAGTGCTGAAAATGCAGACGGGGCTGGCGGTGCTGGAGGTGGTGATAACGATTTCTCCCCTGCTTGGGCTATTGGGAACGGTGAGTGGTTTGGTCAGTGTGTTTGCTACTTTTGGTGATGCGGGAGCGGAGATTCCGGATCCGAGTATTTTGGCTGCGGGTATTGCCAAGGCTTTAAATACGACGATTGGAGGTTTGGCGGTGGCGGTGCCGACGGTGGTGGCGCACAGTTATTTGTCCAAGCGTATCGAGGGAATGGCGGTGAGGATGGAGGTGCTGATGGCGAGTTTGCTGCATGCGTACTATCGTTATGGCGGTGGTAGTTTCCAGATGGCGGCGGAGGACAAAGCAGAGGGTGGAAGTAAGGGAGAGAATAAAGGCAAAACAACGCAGGCAAGGGACTGATGGCGCGGTGAAAATTTTTGGTGTAAAAAACACGAGATAGTCAGCAGGTGAAATTTTATACTCACAAACGAGCACAGCCTACGGTGCCGATCATTTCCTTGATCGACATCCTGGCCATTTTGTTGATATTTTTCATCGCCACCACTACTTTCAAACAGAAGGAGGCCCTGGTGAATGTGGCTCTGCCGAAATCGACTGAGATGGCATCGTCCACTGAGAAAAATTTACGCACGACTCTATCGGTGAGCAAGGACGAGCAGATCACCCTAGGGGAGCAACCGGTGACTTTGGAGACTTTGGCGCAAGCTTTGAGGGATTTAAAAAAGAGACAACCCGAGCTGAAGTTACAGTTGAAGGTGGACAAGGGGGTTGAGTTGGGCATGGTGGTGAAGATCTGGGATGAGGCGCGCAAAGCAAAAATTGAAATATCGGATATCCCTTTGAGGATATTGACGGGTAAGAAAAAATAGCAGCCAAAATTTTAAAAAGACAAATAATATGGTTAGGGATATTGTGTTATGGGGAGATCCGGTTTTGCGGGAAAAAGGCAAGCTGGTTGGCGAGGTGACTGACAAAATCAGAACTTTGGCTGATGACATGTTGGAGACGATGCGCGAGGCGGAAGGGGTTGGGCTGGCGGCCCAACAAGTGGGGGAAGCGCTGCAGTTGGCGGTGATCGATGTGTCGCATGATGAAGAATGTGTGTCTTATCTGCGGGTGAATGGAGAGCCGTGTCAGTTGGCGGACATCATGCCGCTGGTTTTTGTGAATCCAGAACTTGAGATGGGTTCTTCGCGGGAAGTTGATAGCGAGGGTTGTCTGTCATTTCCCGAGTTACGTATCGACGTGAGGCGCCCATTGGATGTGACTGCCCGGGTGCAGACTTTGGATGGCGAAGAGTTGTTGATCGAGACGGACGGTTTGTTTTCCCGTGCTTTGCAGCATGAAGTGGATCATCTTTTCGGGATCCTGTTCATTGATCGCCTGAGCACCGCACGCAAGATGTCGATGAAACGCCGTTTGAAGGAATTGCGTCAGATGTATAATGAGTGAGCGGTAGTTTTTTTGATTGTGGGCTTGTCGAGAGCGGTGCTTGGCGATAGATTTGTCTTATTGCCCGTATGGGGTTGTGAGCTTCAAGCTAAGTGATGATGAAAAAAAACTTCCTATCCCGAAAATTATTGCCCGGTGTTTTGTTTTATGGGTTTTGTCTGTTTCCTCCGCTTATGCCCAAGGGGCAGGCTCAAGAATTGACGCCTGATCAGATCGAACAAATCAGCGCACAATTAGCTGCCATTCGCAAAGTTCTGAAAGAGAAATCCAGTGATCGTAATCAAAATGCAGCGGATGTGTTTTTATCAGCATCGGGAAGCGGTAAAGCGGCATTGGCTCTGTATGTGCAGTGTTATAAGAAGGTGAATTTTGAGATGGAGGGGCGGGAGGATTCGGAATTCCGGGATTGGCGGGACAGGCAATCCGATCGCTTTCGCAATGATGCGTTCATCGAAGGGCTGCGGCTGCAGTTGAGGTATTTGGGGCTCAGCTGCAAAGCGGCCGAGGCGAAAAAACTTTCAGCTGTGTTTGGGGATTTGATTTCTTATGTGAATAGTCTGACTCAATTGAAAGAAATGCCAGGCAATGAAGCGATGCAGTCGATCAATGGAACGGTGTTCGCCAAGGCTTATGAATTGGACAAACAGTTAGCCAAAAATAAATCCTGGGAATCGGTGCCCTACAACATTGCCGGGATTTATGAAAAGACGATTTTGCCCTACCTGCGTGAAGAAAGTCCCGAACGTCTGGCCAGTGCCTGGGACAAACGCATCGAGCAAGAGACCCAGGTGGTGGTGTTTTTGGAAAAAGAAAAAGCGAAACAACAGAAGGGCAGCCGTGATGATAAACGAGCGGTTCGCAACAAACAGGCGCAACGGCGCCAGGGCAATGGTGGGACGGTGTTGAGGACACATGACAAAGAATTTTTCATTCGTGAAACCCTGCCTGGGCTCAAGTGGGGCAAGCTGGTGGATTTGTTCAAATATGAAAATCGCCCCAAGGCGGCGATGGAAATGTTGAACTTCATCAAAGAGAATATCAAAAACCCCAAGGCTGAAGAGTGGATGAGCGCGTTCACTGCTTTACTGTCAGAGCCAGCTGCGGGGACAGTGGCTCCTGTTGAGAATGCGCCGCCAGCGGTCACTCCAACGGTGGTTCCTAATAAAGCCAGTAATCCAGGAAGCTCGAAATCGGGCAAGGTTCCTGCAGGTTTTGATTCATAGTTTGATTATCAGACTTAAACTTCTAATAGGCTGAATCGCTAGAGTCCGCTAACGAATGGTGTTGCTCTATTATTTAGTCTTGATTCATTGATAGGGAATAGCTAGGATTTTTTATCGTGTCACTGTTTGATCGTTATTTTATTGGGTGGTTCTTATTACTGGTTTTTGTCTGCACAGGGCAGGTGGTATGAGGTGCTTAAAGAGAGTAAGGAAGAAAGACGTGTGACGCCGGAGTTAAAAAAGGTAAATGGTGAGATCAGCAATGTTCCGCTCAAGAAAATAAATAAATCAAAAAAATGAGCCGATTAGTTTTTAACATACGGGTGTTCATTTTTTTACTTTTTATTAATTTGTTTGTTCCTCCACTTTTCGGTGAAGACGATTGGATTGATGACTTCATCATTTTGCAATTTATGAATTGCAATGAAGTAGTTGAAATGTCTCGTTCTAATGGTCTTTCTTTTGAGGCTCTTAAAAAACAAGATTTACGGCAAGTTCGGGTAGAGGCTGGGCTCAGAAAAAAGAACGCGAGCGAACAAAACGTAGATTTAAGTTTGTTCGAATATACAATTATTGGGCAGGATTATAGTAGTTACACGATCAAAGCAATTAATTTAGTTGGCGGACGAGGATACGTTTATGATCCTCGATGGACTTGCGTAAGGCTTATTTTTTCATCAGATCATAAACGCAAGTTAATGGCTCCTTGGATTAGGAGCTACTACAATCAAAATCTCAATGTATTGGAGGAAAGGTTGCTGTTTTTGGCATTACCTTATTCTAACGGAATCACTCATCCTACTAAAACATCTGAGGATAAAGCTATGGTTATGCGCACTATTGCGCAATATTTGGGAGATTTTCTAGATATTGAGGATATGCGGGAATTTGTTTATGACGTTGCGTTTAATCATAAAGATGTAACTACGCGGATGTTGTGCATTAGCAGTATTTTAAGTGTTTTTGAATCATTGCCTGTAGAAGTTAGAAAGGAGCTGAAGGGCAGAGTAGAAAGACAGAAAGCAAAAATACAAACATCTCCTGAAACAGAGAGAGAGTTAAAATATTTAACATACCTGCATAAGAAATTAATTGTCGATAAGCCTATATTAGTTGTTCCGGAGGACAATTGAATCGAGGGCGGTCAGCAAATTCTGACAAATCTTCTAACTTGTTGTGCCTCCGGTGTCAGTCAACAAATCTTAACTAATGGCGCGCACCCCAAAACCAAACGCTTCCGCTGAACTCGAACCACGCCGCCGCCGCTGTGGGCAGTTACGGTGAGAGGTTCAGCCCGGGCTACCTAGGCAGCTGGATCAAGCGCGCGTTGAGGAGCGTGGGCATCGAGCGAGAGGGGAGTTGCCATTTGTTGCGCCACACACATGCTGGAGAACGGGCGCACATAAGGTTTATCCAGCAGTTGCTCGGCCATGCCAGGGGCGACACCATCAGCATCTACTAGGTGGGCATCCTACAGTTGAGGGCGGTACATGCGAAATGAACGACAAAAATGAATTGGAAAGGGTAGGGACAGTGGGTTACACTGGACGCATGACGATCACCCATCAAACGCTACTCGACGAGGAAGGGAAACCTACTGCGGCGGTCATCCCGTGGGACGAGTTCCGGGTGATCAGAGCGGAGCTTGAGGAAGTGGAAGGCGCCCCGCTTAGCCCGGAGTGGAAGGCTGAACTGGATCGTCGGATGCAGGGAATCAAAGACGGCACCACCAAGGGGATTCCCCATGACGAGGTCATGGATAATGTCAGGGGGCGTCTCGCCCAACTTCGCAAGGAAGCAAAACAGGGCGCATGAATTTAAGGTGGGACGATGAGGCTGAGCTTGAATTTTCCGAGGCCGCTGTTTATTATTATTTTGGAGAGCCGGGACTGGATGAACACTTTATCCGGAGCGTGGAGGAGGCCGTGGAAACTATCGTGCAAGACCCGTTGCGGGCGAGGGAGTTTGACGGGCGCTATCGCAAGCTCAATACGGAGATATTCCCCTACCAGGTGATCTATGCAATTGTAGATGACACCCTATGGATAGTGGCTGTGATGCATCAAAGCCGGAAGCCGGGATATTGGAAAGGGCGGTTGAAAGACTGAGTTCGATTTTTTGATTCGAGTTGCCACCTGCAACTCTCACCTCTGTAAGCAGGGGCAGGGGGTAAAAAATTTCCGGTCCCAGAACAGCAGACATGGGGTGACCCTATTCTGATACCATTCTGAACTATCGCTGCAGATTATTAGAACTTTGCGTATTGGCTTCAATGTGTGGAATGGATTGGCAATTTGACTTCGGGTAGTTTCCTCCAGCTGTTTTCGCTTTGCTACGGCTGTGTATTCCCCTGCCTCCCCAAGACCCACGCAATACCATTACGTCCCACATCCAATACTGTCATCGCTTGAATTAATCCCGCGTTTAAAAATCACAAGTTTCATTTCAGTGAACTTCTGAGAAGCACTTTATGTCCGCTGAATAAGCTTGTGGGCGGGTGGGATCGTTGCATAGTGAATGATGAAATTATGCGTTTTGATTTTGTTGTTGTTTGGCATGTTGTTCACTGCTTCGGCAGAGGTGACACGGATTCAGATTGAGCAGCGACGAGCTTTTGCCGACGGGGCTCACTTTGGCAATACGGGGGCTTATGAGGCGATATCCGGTCGTCTGTTTTTTGCGGTGGATCCTGAAAATAAAGCGAACGGGCGCATCACTGATTTGGATTTGGCAAATCGCAATGCCAATGGGCAGGTGGAGTTTTGGGCGGACTTTTTTTTGCTGCAACCCATCGATCCGGCGAAGGGCAGTGGGCGTTTGTTATATGATGTGCATAACCGGGGTAACAAGCTGGCTTTATGGACTTTCAATGAAGGGCTGAGAAGTAATGACCCGCTGACGATGGAACATGCGGGCAATGGGTTTTTGTTTCGTCAGGGGTATTCGTTGTTGTGGACCGGTTGGAACGGGGATGTGGCGGAGGATGGAACGGGAAGGCTGTTGGCAGGGCTGCCCTTGGCGCGGCAGAAGGACGGAAAGCCTTTGACGGGGCGTAATTATGTTGAATTCTCGGTGGACGAGAAAACTTACAGTCGGGCTTTTTTTGAAAGTCCCTGGGGGAGTCCCAAGGCCTACCCTTCGGCATCGTTGGATAATGCCGAGGCGACATTGACGATGCGACCGGATCGAGCCACGGCGGCGGTAGAGGTGGCGCGTAAGGATTGGGCTTTTGCCGAGTTTAAAGAGGGGCGGGCGGTGGTTAATGCAACCAGCCTTTATCTGAAGACTGGTTTCAAACCTGGCTGGATTTATGAGTTGGTTTATACCGCAAGGGATCCGCGGGTTTCGGGTTTGGGTTTGGCGGGACTGCGTGATGCGGTGGCGTTTTTCCGTTATGGAGGCTCTGGCAATCCCGCGATGGGAAGGCTGCAGCAAGCGTATATCTTTGGCATATCTCAGTCGGGTCGGCTGGGCCATCATTTTTTCTACGAGGGGCTGAATTTGGATGAGAAAAAACAAAAGGTCTTTGATGGGGCGATCCTGCATGTGGCGGGAGCGGGCAAGGGTTTGTTCAATTACCGTTTTGCGATGGCGACGGTGTATGGCACCTATCGACGAGCTAATTTATCACCGGCAGATTTTTTTCCTTTTGCGGCGACGCTGCAGACAGATCCGCTTAGCGGAAAAAAAGGGGAATCTCTAGCTCGTTTGCGTAAGGGGGTGGGCATGCCGAAGATTTTTTTTGTGCAGACCGGCACTGAATACTGGTCACGGGCGGCGTCGCTTTTGCATACGGATGTGGAAGGGGAGAAGGATATCAAGATTGATGAAAATGTGCGCATTTATTCGATCGCCGGGGCGCAGCATTTGGGCGGGGGCAAAACGGATAAGGGGATCTGTCAGTACCCACGCAGTCCGCTGAAACATCGTGGGCCGGTGTTGCGAGCCCTGTTGGTGGCGATGGACAATTGGGTGAGTGAGGGGGGAGAACCGCCTGCCAGTTGTTATCCCCGTATCGATGATGGCACCTTGGTGGATTTGGCAACCTTTGGTAAGCAGTTTCCTAAGATCTCCGGAGTGATGACGCCGGCGGTTAGATATCAGCCTTTACAATTGGATCCGGGGTCGCGTTGGCACAGCGAGGGCATAGCTGATAAGGTTCCGGCAGAGGCAGGGGAAGCTTATCGCACGTTGGTTCCTGCGGTGGATGTCGATGGTAATGAATTGGCGGGCATTCGCTTGCCGGAGGTGCGAGTGCCATTGGCAACTTACATGGGCTGGAATTTGAGAGATGAAAAATATGGTGCAGGAGGAGTGTTGGCGGGTTTGCATGGAGGCTATCTGGCCTTACCCCTGCGACGGGTAGCGGGCGATCCTCGCCTGCCGATTCTTGAGCGTTATCCGACCCGCGAGAACTATTTGGGCAAATACACGGATGCGGTGTTGGACTTGCAGCAACAAGGTTATCTGTTGGATGAAGACGCGGTGCGCATGCTCAAACAAGCTGCCGGACAGGATCTTTGGGGGCAATAAAGGAGCGCGGACTTTTCAGTCCGCCGCGGCCAGCAAGTTTAAACCTTCGAAGTTGTCC
>JAJRVS010000178.1 GCA_024277195.1 Verrucomicrobiota bacterium
CCAGATTTGAGCAGGGTTGTCATTTTTTAGTTCGGCGGGCAGGGCTTGCTGCGGCCAGCCTTGATAACAAACCGGGCGCACAAAGCGGTAGATACAACGGGTGCCGATACTGGTGAAATGACTGTGTGAAGAAGCCGGGTAGGGGCCGCCATGGTGCATGGCGTGGCAGACTTCGATTCCTGTTGGGTAACCGTTGAAGATAAGTCGTCCGACTTTGGTTTCGAGGATACGGATCAGGGCAGCGTGTTCAGCCAGATCTTCGGCAGTGCCGTGGATGCTGGCGGTGAGCGAACCTTCGAGCTGGTCGGCAAAGTGTTCGAGTTCGTCAACCGACTGGCATTTGCTCACGGTGGAGACCGGGCCAAAAACTTCATCGTAGAGTTGGGGGTGGTCACGCAGGGTGGCGCTGTCGGTTTCGAAGATCGAGCAGGCGGCCTGGTTTTTATCTGGCGAGGCTTTTTCCTCGGACTGACCTATCAGGGAAAATCCGTCGAGCTTGTCGATCGCGTTGACGCCTTTCCAGAAGGCTTGGTGGATGCCGGGGTGCAGCATGGTGGCCGGTGCTGCTTGTTTGGCGCTTTCTGCGGCTGATGCGGTGAAGGTGCCGAGGTCGTCTGAATCGACGGCGAAGACCAGTCCGGGACAGGTGCAGAACTGACCGACCCCGAGGGTGACGGACTGGATGAAATCACTACCGATTTGTGCGGCGCGTTCTTTCAGTGCACCAGGCAAAAGGAAGATCGGGTTGACGCTGCCCATTTCAGCATAGACGGGGATCGGGTGGGGGCGGGCGGCTGCGGCATCACACAGAGCGCGTCCTCCGGCCAGTGAACCTGTGAAAGCCACGGCCTGGGTTTGCGGGTGTTTGACCAGTGCCATACCGGTGTCATGGCTGCGTCCGTGGATGAGGGAAAAAGTGCCTTCGGGCAGGCCGCATTTTTTGACCGCGGCGAGCACCGCGCGGGTGGCGAGTTCGCAGGTGGCGGGATGAGCGGGGTGAGCTTTGACGATCACCGGACAGCCTGAAGCCAGAGCCGAGACGGTGTCGGCTCCGAGCACGGAAATGGCGATGGGAAAGTTACTGGCGCCAAAAACGACTACCGGGCCAATCGGCAGCATCATGCTGCGCACGTCGGGTTTGGGTAGCGGTTGGCGGTCAGGCTGGGGCAGGTCAATACGGGCATCGACCCAGGAGCCGTCGCGGAGTAATTCGGCGAACTGGCGGGCTTGACCGATGGCGCGTCCACGTTCTCCTTCGCAGCGGGGGCGGGGCAGGCCGGTCTCCGCCTGGGCCTGTTCGACAAACTGGTCGCCCAGGGCCTCGACTTCTGCGACGATGGTTTCGAGAAACACGGCACGTTGTTCCGCGCTGGTGTGGCGGAATTCATCAAAGGCGGCGGTGGCCAAGTGCAAGGCCTGATCAATTTCGTCAGCACTGGCTTCGTGAAAGTGGGTGGGCAGCGCCTCGTTGCTGGTTGGGTTGATGCTTTGAAAAGTAGCAGGGTTTTGTGCAGAGTTTTGACTGCCGATGAATTGTTGTCCGTGGAGTTCGATCATGGGTAAATTTTTTTGGTTTTCGAGGTTCAGGCTTTGAGTAGGTTTTTGGCGGCGGTGGTGACTTGTTCTTTTTCTGATTCAGAAAGGTTTGAGAGCAGCGGCAGGGCGGGACCCATGTTGGCGATACCGCTGAGGCTGACGGCGTCGTGCAGCACTCGCACTGGATTGATCCCGTTGCGTAAGTTCTCGAGTTCTTCGAATCCCTGGCGCAATTTTTCGGCCAGTTCGAAGTCGCCGGCCTGAATGGCTACTAACATTTGCTGACTGAGGTCGGGGCGGATACAGACGCAGCCGGCGGTGAACCCGGTGATGCCAAAATCACGTAGGTGGGTGATGGCAGGTTGCTCGCCGATGCCGCTGACGATGATGCCCGGATCGACCATGGAAGTGAGTTCTTTCAGGTAATTGTCCTCAGCTGGATTGTCACGGACGGTGGCGTATTTGATCCACGAGACCAAGCCGTCGTCGACCAGTTGCCGTGCGTTTTGTGGTTCGAGGTAGTTGTCGTATTTGATGTAGAGCACGATGGGTTTGCCCAGTGCTTCGGCAAAGTGACGCACGCCTTTTTCCACTCCTTCGGGAGTGGTCAGGATGGTGTGAGGCAGGATCATGACGGTGGGAAAGTCGAAGTCTTTGAGCACGGCAGCTTGATCTATCATGGTGCCGTAAGCGGGGCCGACCGAGGGGATGATCAGCGTATCGGTGGCAGCGGATTCAGCTAGTGAAGCAAGGATGTTGTGGTATTCACTGAGCGCGATGTGGTAAAAATTGGCATTGCCGCCATAGAGCAAGGTCGATACACCGCCGGCTTCGATATGGCGGATCAGGCGGGTGTTTTCGACGGGGTCGAATACAAGATCGTTGGTGCGTGCCAATGGGGGCACGGCGATGACGGATTTACGGAGGTGCTCAGAAGTGACCGGTGTCGTTTGCATGGGGATTAATCCGTCAGGATGAGGCGCTTGGATAGCATTTTTTGTGGGTTTTTCATCTTCCCTTCCACGTCAGTTTTGAGTTTCTCTCCCATTTCGATGCACCGACAGTCTATGATCGCTCTGGGTTTCCTATCGCTTTTATCTTTGCGGCGATCATCGTAGTGGCGTTCCCTACTTGTGCATCGTCCCAGTGAACGCTGGTAGCTCGAGCGCGGGTGAGTATTTCTCTTCAAGTTCAAGCTTTTCGTCCAGCTTTACTAGGACGAGGGTAGTTTTTATACCCACCTTTTCGAATAGCGTTGTGACTTTAATTTTTCTTGACCCTGACACCTGAATATGTCCCAATCTGGAATCGTTTGTGAAACTAGCGCCTTAATCAAGCTGAATCGATGAACCCAAAAATCAAGCTACCGAAAACTCAAGTCCGACAGGCTTCCAGCAGTAAGGGTGTTATGAGGGCACGGGTATTTTTTGTGGTCTTGGCAGTGGTTTTTTTACCACTGGCGGTGGGATATGCTGAGTTGACTCTCGAACAGGAGGCATCGTTGCGTGAAAAAGCTGTGAATCGCCAGCGACGTATTATTTTTAACAATGATGGCAATGAGCCTGTTTACTATTGTAAGAATGCCGATCCCCAGGAATTACTGGGCTTGCGGACGGCTCCTCTGGCGAACACTCAGGTCGACAGTGTTTTCTATTGCACTTGGAGTTCCGGGTTTGGGTTATTCACCCATGATACAAAAATGGGACAAGTGTTCGACCTCAAGAAAGGGATGGATGATAAGGGTGTGAACCGGTTCGCCGGAAATGTCACTGCTGATCTGATTAAAGCTGGGATCGACCCGCTGAAAGCTGTAGCTGGGTTCTGTCGTGAAAACGATATGGAAATATTCTGGTCGATGCGGATGAATGACACTCACGATGGGTCGAAGGCTTGGTACGGCCCCGTGATGTTCGGCGCAAATAAATTGAAAAACGACCACCCCGAGTGGCTGATAGGTCAACGTGACAAGCCTCCTCGTTACGGTGCCTGGAGTGCTGTGGATTACGGCGTGCCTGAGATCCGTGACCTCGCCTTTAGTTATATCGAGGAAGTCTGCCAAAACTATGGCGTTGACGGTGTCGAACTCGACTTCTTCCGTCATCCCGTGTTTTTCCGGAGTGCTGCCTATGGAACTCCGTGCAGTCAGCAGGATAGGGATATGATGACCGATTTAATGCGCCGGGTTCGCCAGATGGCTCGCGCCGAAGGAGCCAAGCGCAAGCGCCCCATCCTACTGGCGATTCGCGTGCCGGACTCGGTGGAATACTGCCGCCAGATTGGGATTGACCTTGAAAAATGGTTGCAGGAGGGGCTGGTGGATCTGTTGATTCCCAGTGGTTACTTTCAGTTGAACCCCTGGGAATACAGCGTCGCCTTGGGACATAAGTATGGGGTGAAAGTATATCCGTCGCTTGATGAATCGCGTGTACACGACAAAGCAGCGAATGTGCTCCGTCGCTCCATTGCAGCCTATCGTGGCCGTTCCCAGAACGTTCTGAACTCCGGGTCGGATGGTGTGTATCTTTTTAATTACTCCGATCTCTTCAAGACGAAATTCTCGTTGATGAAAAGTATGGGGTCGCTTGATACTTTGAAAGGTTTGGACAAAGTCTATTTTGCCAGTGTCCGCGGTTTGGGTGGAGCGGCTGGAGGGACTTTGCCGCACCGCCCCTTCACCAACATACCCACCCTTAATCCCCAACATCCGGTCAAATTGTCTCCGGGAAAATCCACTGATCTTGACTTTCCTGTGGGTGAAAATTTTGCGGACACAGGTAAAACACCGAATCTTCAGCTTGTATTTCGCTTTGCCAAAACTGACCCTGGCGAGGCACTGCAAATCACCTTGAATGGGCGCGCACTGGTGTCTGCCACGGTTATGGAGGGAGGACTTAGGTCATACTTTATTCAGCCGTCGCACTTGCAGAGAGGTTCCAATAAGCTATCTCTGTTGCTGGATCAGGAGGCATCCAATGCTGTGGTATGGAGCGATGTTTACCTGCAAGTCAGCTATTGAAAGGAATTCTGGTTTTAGGGCCGCGGCAAAAATAAAATACCCCAAACTACTTGCCTTTTTAATCTCCATCTACGTTCAAATTCTCTCAAATAGCTTGCTATTATCGGGAATTTCGCCTTGATGGAAATCAAAAATTCTGCGCATTTTGGGGCATCTATTAATTGCCGCGGCCCTTATTATGCGGACGAGGGTTTCGGTTCTGCGTTGCATTTGATCGATCGCGCCCTTCTCATTATGGTATGAAGCGACTTGGATTAGATTATTTGATTAGATGGCACTGCCGGAAATTGTAATAGCTCTTGCCAGTGCACGGTTTTTTGGGCGATACTCTGGTTATGAATAAATCGAAGAGTGGTGTGGCAAGAGGCTCGGCTTTTTTTTGTGGGATGTTGGTGATGGGGGTTTTGGCTCAGCTTCCGCTTTTGGCTGAGGAGGACTTTCCTGGCAAAGCGGTGTTTGAAAAATTGGTGGGGCAGTGGACCAGTGAAGGGGAGTTGATTGCGGCCAACGGGGATGTGATTAAGGTGAGCGAGACCTGGGTGGGCAAGTTTGTGGATGAGGGAAAAGGTTTTTTGATTGAAGGGGATCGGCTATGGAATGGGGAGAGTCAGACTTTCAAGTGGGAGTATTCCTTTAACGCGACGCTTCAGTTGCTTGAAGTGATCTATAGCTCATCGGATCTCGACAAGGAGTTGCCGATGGAGGTGTCGGTGAACGAAGCGGAGGGCAGCGTCTTGCGTCGGGCACAGATGGGAGCTGAGGGGGCGGAAATTGCGATCGAAACCAAGTTTGAAAAAGGCAAATTGATCAGTCAGGTGACGGTCACCGGAGCTGATGGGCAGATAGCCCTGGAAGGAAGCTTTAAGCATGACCGGAAAAACGCGGATTAGTGCCTTGTCAGGCTTAAAATATTAGGCTCACCGTGGGCCAAGAATTGCCTTCGGCGTCTCTGCGTTGCTCTGGTGCCGATTCGTCATTTAAGGCCAGCGGAAACCACTCCCGACAAATATGGAAATTTGTCCTACGGTCACCCATCATTTTAAGGTGGTCGAAGCGCTAGGCGGGTGGCCGAATAAAGCGGGTGATTGCTCAGCGATATATGAGGTAGCGCTGGCGGCGTTTGAGAAACTTGTCGGCTTGAGGTTGCCAGGTTTGGCGGATGGCGGTGAGGGAGGACTGCTTGGTGAGGGCTTTAAGCGTGGCGGGGTGCAACAGCAGGGTATTGAGTTTTTGTTTGGGATCGAATTTGTCGGGATAGAGTGCGAGTAAGGTGCGGGCGAGAGCCAGTCCGGTATTGATGCTTTGATAGACCTCCCGATCGGTGAGGGTGATTTTGACTCCGTGGCATGTTTGCTTGGCGAAGACGCTGGAGTCCGGACGGAAGGTGGTGGTTTTGAATTTCACTCCGGGCAGGTGGTAGGCATTGAGATTTTTAATCAACAGATCGGCATCGATGTAGGGGGCTCCAACGATTTCGAAAGGGGTTTTGGTTCCACGCCCGACGGAGACCTTGGTGAACTCGATCAAGCCGATGCCGGGGTAGAGGATGGCTTGCTTGAGATTGCGGATGTTGGGGGAAGGATTGATCCAGGGCAGTTGGGTGGTATCAAAAAATTGGGTACGCTGCCAATTCTGGATGGGGATGACAGTGAGTTGGGCTTTGAGTTTTTTTTCACTATTGATCATTTGCGCCAGCTCTCCAATGGTCATGCCGTGTTGAATGCTGATGTCATGATAAGCTACAAATTTGGATGGGCCGACTCGCACCGGGCCATCGACTTTATCTCCGCCAATCGGATTGACCCGATCCAACACGATGAACTTTTTCCCAGCAGTTGCAGCGGCTTCCAGGCATAGACCCATGGTCGAAATATAGGTGTAAAAACGGCAGCCAATATCTTGGATATCAAAGACTAAGGCGTCGATGCCCTTCATTTGGCTGGGGCTGGGTTTACGAATTTTGTTTTTGTATAGACTGAAAATGGGAATACCGGTTTTACTGTCTTTGGTATCGTCAATTTTCTCCTGATCCTGTTGACCGCGGATGCCGTGTTCCGGGCTGAAGAGGGCGACCAGTTTGACTCCGGGGGCCTGATTGAGCAGGTCGATGGTGGATCGTCCTTGGCGGTCGATACCAGTTTGGTTGGTGATCAAGCCGACGCGTAGTCCAGCGAGAGGGGCGAAGTTTTGCGCAGCGAGGTGGTCGATGCCATTGAGCACCGGTTGAGCGGAGGGAGAGGATTGCGCATTGGATAAGGGGCTTGCCCAAACGAGCAGGGCGGCGAGGAGGAACAAAACCCGGAGGAACTTCATGAGCTGGGTTGGTAGTGACTCTAAGTCGAGGTTTCTTCCGCCTTATCTTCCTCATCTTCCTGTTGCAGGACTTTGAGGCAAGGCAGGCAAAATTCATCGCCATCGGCGGCGACGCGGAATTCCAGTGAGGGATCGGCGATGTCATCGATTCCACAACTGGTGCAGCTGTGGAAAGCCGCTCCTGCAGGAGCGCGGGTGTCCGCGATGAATTTGGATGTGCGGTTGGCGGCTTTGCCGCGCTGTTTCATATCGCGAATGAAGTTGGGGCCGAAAACCAGCAGATAGGGAAGCAGTCCTGCTAATATAAAAATCCCGGTCAGAGGAGAAGCTAGAGCGAGCAACAGAAGGATGCCTGCTCCCACCCATGCCAGGTATTTTATTTTTATCGGGATGATCAACATCAGTAGGATTTCCTGATTAGGGTAGAGGGTGGCAAAAGCAAAAAAGAGATTGCTATAAACGAGCATGGATAGGAGGAAGCCTCCGCCACTTGCCCATGGAAAAATAAGTCCTAGGGAGGTGAGAGCAAGAAGGCAGGCGTAGAGGTAGAGATTGACTCGGAAGCTACCCCAGGCAGATTCAAGTCCGTTGCTGATAAACCAAAGGAAGATCACCGCAAACAGAATCCAGATAAAGCTGGTGGTTCTTGGAAAAAACACATAACTGAATAATCTCCAAACCTGCCCTTC
>JAJRVS010000004.1 GCA_024277195.1 Verrucomicrobiota bacterium
AGCTTTCTTCGTCAGCCTCAAGGTATCTGCCAGCGGCGGCATCGACCCAATCCCCGTCACATTGGGATGATGATCAGTGAAACTTTTACCCGCGCCCGCCGCGATGGGGTCTGTCACAAAAGTAAATACCACCGGGTGTTGTTTCACCGCCGCAATCGCCCCCTGCAAAACCGGAGTAGAAAAAGCAACGATCACATCCACATCACTGCTATCAAAATTCACCATCATCGGCCGGATATTCACCATCTCAGCTTGCGCGTGAGAACGGCTAACCTTTAAATTCTCACCCTCGACAAAACCCAGTTCTTCCAAGCCATCAAATAGCCCCTTCTGACACAATTCAAAACTCTCCTCCGGAGCAAAATACGCCAAGGCCATTTTATAAATACGTCCCAGCTCGGGAGAAATCGCAATCAAATCCGCTGACGCTTTTGCCTTTTGATGCTGCTTGCCATCCGCATCAATTCGTAACTGCGCGCGCTCGGCAAAACCTGACGGAAGTGACCAGTCCTTACTCACATTGGCAAACACCTGCTCATTCAACAGCAGTACCTCGGGCATAAAATTATCGATCCTCACGGTCTTAGGATCACGCCCGCTGAGAATATCACCCGCCAGTAAACCTGTCTGATGCCCCACCTGTCGATAGTCCGCTCCCAAGTCAAACAGCACACCTTTCTTTACATTCGGAGGAATCACCGTGAACACCGGAATCCTCGCTTTATTGGCAGCCGAGATCAAAGGGTCGATCCCCACAATCACCGTCACATCCCCTGGCACCCAGATCGCCTGCACTCCTCGTGCAACCAGCGCCGCAGCCGCCTCTCCCACCCCCGCAGTATTGTCCACCGGACTCTCTTTCAGTTCGATACTCAAATCCGCACACACTTTTCTAGCAATCTCTAGTTGCGCCAGCGAATTGGTTTCGGAGGCATTCCATACCACGCCCACCACAGACAATTTCGGATTCATTTTACGTGCCATCTCAAAAGCCTGCTTCACCGGCTGCAGCGTGGCATAACCCGCCAAATGCGCCGGATGCTGCAAATGATCCTCGCGACTGATGCCCACCCCCGCTCCATAAGGATCGGTCACCAAGCCAAACACATGATTGACCCGGCCCGCCTTATTGGCATTAGCCACCGCCTGCAACGAAGGCGTGCTGACCGACAACAACAAATCGTAATTACCCGATACCATCGTCGTGGCAATCGCCTGCGCCGTAGGCATATCGCCTTGAGCATTGAATATTTTCAATTCAAGATTCTTGCCTTCTATCCAGCCCTTTTCCTTCAAACCGGCAATCATTCCCTCACGACCGTCGTCCAAAACCGTCTGCGAAGCGTGCTGTAGCAAAGCCACCCGCATCGTGCGCCTGATCTCTACCGTCTCTGACTTAACCCGCGATCCCAAGTCGGAGAGCAATAACAAAGCGGATGTCGCGAAAATCAGCGCACCCCCTAAAATCAGGTGTCGTAAGTTATTCAGCATAGGAGAATAATAGAAAGCGCATCATACAAAAACATTTTATATTTACAACAACAATAAATAAACATCTAAGCCTATTTGAGCGAAATCCCGTGAACAGAGCGTCTTGCATAGGGTTCGGGATGAGGGTGGATTTCAAGCTATAACTGTGATAAGATTTTTTTACAAAAAACAAAGTCCTTTCCTCTCCATCGCTCTATCTATTATCCACGTTTTTGCCATGAATATAAAAAGTGCCATTCATGCTCTGCTCCAGACGCTCATTGAAGAGCGCGCACTGTTGCAAATGATCAATGATGTTACCTACTCAGAAACCTCCGACACTCATTATCACAGCAGCGTAGGCAAACACATACGACACAATCTAGATCACCTCTCAGCTTTCATTTCAGGCTTCAACGAAGGTCGCATCGATTACGAAGACCGCCAACGCAGCATCGACATAGAACAGTCTCGAACGTTTGCGTTAGAAAAAATCGAAGAACTCATACTTTGCTTGCAACAATTACCTGCAGATGATGATAAGCTGATATTGATTCGCGAGGAAACTTACCAGAACACAGAAAGCCGTCAGTGGCTAAGCAGCTCTTACGGCCGAGAGTTGCAATTCCTGCTCAGTCACTCCATCCACCATCATGCGATCATCGCCATGCTCCCCAGTATCATCTGCCTAGATTTGCCCTCAGGTTTTGGGATCGCGCCATCCACTCAACGCTATCAGGAAAGTATCGACCCTCAGGCATCATGTGCACTTTGAGCTGGTGGATCCACGATCAAAAGCGCGGGGTATTTTTTAACCGCGACGAAAACCGCAGTCGCCCTCGCAGCCAGGCGCCGCAAGTCATCGAGCGCACCCTTGGCACCCAGCGATGTAAAGTACTCATGCCCACCGACCCGCAAGCGGGAGGCACCTGGATCGGAGTCAATCAACAGGGCCTGATACTAGCACTACTCAATCATTATCCGAAAAATCAAACCACAGCGCCTGGCAATCTCAGTCGCGGATTATTAGTGGTCGACTTGCTGACGAAACACGCCAGTCCTGCAGACTGCTTCGCAGAACTAACTCAGATGAATCTCAAGCAACGCAGCGGTTTTGTGCTCTTCATCATGAATTTAAAAGGTTTGCCAAAGATAGCCTCGTGGGACGGATCACAGCTCACCTCTCCACCTCTTCCAGCACTCACCGAACCCTACTACCTGACCAGCTCATCCTTCCAGCCCGAAGCATGCCTAGCCTACCGTGAGCAACTCTTCCTCCAAGCAGGCAGCTCACCCTCCCCAGCACAGCTCGAAAACCTGCACCACTACTACGATCCCACATCCCCAGCTTACAGCCCCTTGATGCAACGCCCCGACTCAGCTACCGAATCCATAACACAAATAGTGATCTACGAAGAAAAGGCACGTATGACCTTCCAACCCATACAAGGAACACCCCCAGAAATCAAAAACACATTAGATAAAGAATTACCACTCTTCTAACTTCTAGTTCCTACCTTCTAACCCTACCTCCATGAAAATAGAATTCGCCACCACCGAAGCTGAAAAACAAGCCATTTATCAGATACGCTACGACATCTATGTCGAAGAAATGCGCGTTTATACGGAAAAAGCTGATCATGAAAAACGCATTTTTACCGACAGCCACGATGACACCGACCTGCTCTTGTATGCCCACGATGGCAGCCAAGTCGTAGCCGCCATGAGCCTGGTTGACGGCTCAGTCGCCCCCATGGAAGAAGGACTCAGCTCCATCTATGACCTCGACCGCTTCACTGATATTTTACCGAAAGAGAAAATGTCAGCTTTCATCCGCTTAGTCGTAAAAGAGGAGTTGAGAAGCAGCACACTGCCTTTTCGCATGATGAAAGCCACAGCAGAAAAAGCCATCGCTAATGGAGCCGAACTTTTTTTCTGCACCTGCCAGCCGCACTTGCTCAAAATGTATCAACGCATCGGCTTCCGCAGCTATTCCAACGATCTCTACAACGACCCCCAATTTGGCATCATGATCCCCCTCATTCTCGTGCTGAGCGATCACGAATACTACCAACGGATCAAATCCCCATTCCGCAAAGTTTTTGCCAAAGGGCACTACCAACAAGATGCCTTAACGCAAATCCTGCAAGTGATGGGAGCCTCGACCGTGTACGATACCGAAAGCGATGAAGGCGAAGAACAATGGTCCTCGATCTACAACGTGCTGAATGAAGAGCAGACGGATCAAAGCCTGTTTTTTGACGGCTTGGACGACAGCGAAATCCAGCAAGTGATCGCTCTCGGACACGTGATGGAATGTGCACCAGGCGACCGAGTGATCAAAAAAGGGCAGCCAGCTAAAACCGTTTACGTGCCTCTCTCCGGCGATTTACATGTTCGCAATAATGAACAATTGATCGCTCTAGTGCAAAAAGGTGAGATGCTAGGCGAACAAGCTTTTTTACTCAACCAACGACGCACTGTTGATGTTTATGCTGGCAACCAAGGCTGCCAGGTCCTCAGCCTCGATGAACGAAATCTGCGCACCCTGATCGAAACCCCAGGGCGAGTAGCCGCCATCCTACTGCTCAACATGAGCAAAGCCCTCGCCCACCGCCTAGCCCAAACCACCGCCGAACTGCAGGCCCAGAGCGAGAGTTGATGAACTTTGCACAATAGCGCCTTTAGAAACTTCCTCCGCTTTCCCTTGCCATTCACCGCCACTCACCGCCACTCACCTTTGCTATAAACCATGAAATCAACCGTCGAAATTTGCGCCGCATCAGGAATCCCCGAACGCTCTTACCCAGCCGGAGAGACCGTCATCGAAGAAGGCCAAGCCAGCTCATCGCTGTATATTCTCAAAGAGGGCAGCGTCGAAGTTTGCAAACAGGAAGTCGAACTAGCCACCATCTCAAACCCCGGAGCGTGGTTCGGAGAAATCTCCGTGCTGATCGGCGGTCAAGCCATGGCAACCGTCAAAACCACCAGTGACTCAGTTTTCTACGTCATCGAAGACGGCAAAACCCTGCTACTAGAGCACCCCGAACTCAACTATCACATCGCCGTCTTACTCGCCACGCGACTCAAGTCAGTAACCTCCTACCTCGTCGATATCCAACAACAATTCGCCTCCAACGACGACCACCTCGGCATGGTCGACGAAGTGCTAGAAAGCTTGATTCATCATCAAAAAGCACCTTAGGCGTCAGTCTTACTTATTCACTTTGATCAGTAAGATTCTGGCCCGCTCCACTGAGATCACCCTGATGCCAAGTCATGATTGGCGTAGAAGTCGGCGAAAGCCTGTGCCACCTTCTTCTCTCCCAAAGTAAAAGCTTTCCAACCTGGACCTTTTGCCTTTGGGCTGTAGTAAATGCCCTTGGAGAACCATCCAAGCTTGACCTTCAGACGCTGCATCTGGGCAAGTTCGACGATGACTCCGTCGCCTTCGCCCTCCGCCAACTGCTGGAGCATGGCTTCAAATTCATTTAAGTCTTCGCAGTCTTCTGCGATCGTTTCTATCGCTTCGGCAGGTGTTTTGCCTGCGAAGGAGTATCTCGTCGTTGTCTCTTCGGTGACCTGAGAGCGGACGTCGACATCAGTGAGTACCATAGGCAGGGAAACGAGTAGTTTTTTTGTGCCTACGAGGCAGCCTTCCCCCAGTCCAGCAGGCCCGAGAAAGGTCATTTTCGGACTGAATACATAGTCGGTATTCTTAGTAAGTGACATAGGCTTATATTCTACTAAACTCTGTTGAGGAAATAAACTGACTCTCTACAACCCCAGTTCGTTAACGCAAGGGCAATTAAGCTGAAAAAGCAAATTCTAGCCTGCATTCCCCATAAATTTCTTAAAGAAGCCGGCGGGGGCGTCGGCGCGAGCATCTACGCCAGCACGACCATCTCTCCACTTTCCAGATCCAGCGACTCCACTCCCGCCAGCGAGCGCCAGACCGCAGTCCCCTCCTCCGTATCCAGCTCAATAAAAGCCGGCACTGGCCCGATTTGTTTACCCGCATTGAATAACAAGGTATCCCCAATGCGATCATGCCAGGTTCCATTTTTGGTGAAAGGTGCATGATGAATGTGACCGCCTAACACGATATCTGGCTGATACTGCTCAATCCAGTCCAACAAAGCCCCGTCGCCATATTCGTGTTTACCATCCCAAGCCAAAGGCGATCCTGACGGCGGCGCGTGATACACCCATACCCATTGATCTTTCTGCTTGGCAGCATCGCGACTTAACTGCTCCGCCAATTCCGCCTTACTATGCTCACCATCCCACCACGGGCACAGCGTGAAAAGAATGCCGTCTTTCTCAAAGCTATCCCCATCAGAACTGATAGCACCCAGGTTTTTTACCTGCTTCAACCACGCCGCAGAACTCTCGCCCGCCTCGCTGCGCACATCCCCATCATGGTTACCTGAAGAAATCAATACCGGCACCTCTTTGGGCAAACGTTTTAAATACTTGCGCAATACCAGAATCTGAACATCAATCGACACCGGGGAAACGATGTCGAGTAAATCCCCGGGTATGATCACCAGATCAAACTGATCCGCCACCTGCTTCAGCCAGTCCCATTGTTTAAGAGTGTAGTGCAGATCGGCAACCGAGAGGATTTTCATTTCGTTAAGTTAAGTGATCTGCAAATTGGCGGCAAAACACTTCAAGCTAAAAACGATAAATCAACGACAGCACCAAAGACTGGGAGGTCGGATCGTCGTGAATGTTCTCAACCTTACGGC
>JAJRVS010000179.1 GCA_024277195.1 Verrucomicrobiota bacterium
GTCCGCATCCGCGATCAATTCCCCCGCCAGTGCAAAGACACCGACCAAGGCTCGGCGGCGCTGATCAAAGACCTCAAAATGCGCGGACTGTTAGAAGACACTCTCGTCATCTGGGGCGGCGAATTCGGCCGAACCGTTTTCAGCCAAGGCAAACTCGATGATCCCACCTCCGGACGCGATCACCACGGACGCTGTTTCAGCATCTGGATGGCTGGTGGCGGCGTCAAAGCGGGCTTTGATTACGGGCGCACGGATGACCATTGTTACAACATCGTCGAAAATCCAGTGCACATCCGCGATTTGAATGCCACACTGCTACATACACTCGGCATCGATCACGAACGCCTGAGTTATAAATTCAACGGCCTCGACGCACGCCTGACCGGCGTGGAACCCGCCAAGGCCATTACCGAAATACTAACTTAAATCACCACTCACCCATGTCTGCTTCGCCTCAACATTACGAATTCATCGTCATTGGAGGAGGCAGCGCGGGATACGCCGCAGCCCGTACCGCAGCTAATGATTTTGATCTCAAAACCGCTGTCATCGATGGCGCGGATAAACTGAGTGGACTCTGCATCCTGCGCGGTTGCATGCCGAGCAAAGCCCTAATCGAATCCTCCAACCGCTGCCGCGATATTCGCGAAGCAGCTGAGTTTGGCTTGATCAGCGAAGCTGCGCAAGTTGACCTGCCCGCCATCATCCAACGCAAGCGCCGCTTGATCGACGACTTTGCCAGCTACCGCACCGGACAACTCGAAAACGGCAACTTTGATTTGATCCGCGGCAGCGCAAGTTTTGTAGATGAACACAGTTTGCGGGTAAAACTCAAAGATTCAGATGAGGCTATCACGATCACCGCCGACACCATTTGTATCGCCACCGGCTCCCACATCGACATCATCAAACTGCCCGGCCTCACCGAAAGCGGTTTCATCACCAGTGATCACATCCTCGAAGCTGAGACTTTGCCTGATAAAATCACCGTTTTAGGCGGTGGTGCCATTGCATTGGAAATGGCCTGTTACCTCGAAGGCATTGGCAAAAAAGTCACCGTCATTCAGCGCAGTGGGCAACTGTTACGCGGCTGCGACGCCGATGTGGCCCAGGCTCTCGAGGCCGGCATGACCTCCCGTGGCATCAAAATCCACACCGGAACCGGCCTACGCAAGGTAGAGATCCGCGACGGTAAAAAGATAGTCCACTATGAACAAGCCGGACAGAATAAAGAAGTCGCAAGCGACGAGATCCTCTACGCCCTCGGACGCGCACCCAATACCCAATCCCTGAACCTCGAAGCCATTGGTCTCGAAATGAGAGGACGCCACATTGCCACAGATTCATCAATGGCCACCTCCATAGCTCACATCTTTACCGCTGGCGATGTCACAGGCCCGCACGAAATTGTCCACATCGCCATCGAACAAGGTGAAATCCTCGCTCAGAACGCAGCGATCTTATTAGGCAAGTCCGCTAAAAACACCCGCCAGATCGATTACCGGCTCAAGCTATACGGCGTTTTTTCCACTCCCGAAGTCGCCTGGGTTGGCTTGACCAGCGATGAAGCCGTCAATCAGGAAATCGACTTTTCTTGTGCCTCCTACCCATTCAACGATCACGGCAAATCCATGATCATGAACGAAATGCACGGCTTTGTAAAACTAATCAAAAATAATGCCACCGACCAGATTATCGGTGGCGTAGTGGTCGGTCCGGAAGCCGTCGACCTCATTCATGAAATCGTCGTCGCCATGCACTTCAAGTCCACCGCAGCGCAATTAGCCGCCATCCCCCACTACCACCCCACCCTCAGCGAAATCTGGACCTATCCCGCGGAAGAACTGGCAGAACTGTGAAAACGAGTTTTTTTTAGTTTTTAACCATGATTCGATTGACGTTCACGCCGCCCTTTGATTAAGTGAAGCGTGGCCTTAAAACAAATCATCAATCAATCTTCGCCGACGGATCCGGTTCCCGTAGAACCCAACCCCCATCCCGCCGACAATCTCACTACATCCAGACTATCCGCCAGTAATATGAGCAAAAACATTCTTTCCAGCGACGTTGAAATCAAAGGAACTCTCAAATTTTCAAATGATTTGATCATTGATGGCAAAATCGACGGCGAAGTATCCTCTGACGGCGATCTCACCATAGGTGAAAATGCTCGGATCAAGGGTGATGTGAACACTCGTTCGGTCACTGTCTTTGGCAAAGTGACAGGCAATATCACCGTCATTGATCGCTGTGAATTGAAACAGAATGCCGAACTGATCGGCGACATCAAAGCTGGAAAACTGGCCATCGAAGAAGGTGCCACTTTCATGGGATCGTCTGCAGTAGGTGCCGCGGCCTCAAAACAGGGCTCATCTTTTGGATCTGGAAGCTCCTCGTCGAGTGACAAAGCCTCATCCGGCTCGGCAAACAAATAGCTTCCCACAAAAAAGATCACCCATAAATCCCCCCAACCCGTAAACGGATCTTAGCTACGAAAGATACCAGCATATTACAAAACGTTCGCCGCAACGAAGTCTTACTCGCCTGCCCACACTGCGAAAAGGAACAGATAGAGCCAAATCTGGCTATCTCCACTTTCTGCCGGGCTTGCGGCAAGCATTATCAGATCGAGAACGGCACAGCCCTTCCTCCTTTTGGGGCCAATGACCCTGGGCCAAGATTTCGTAGCACCACCACCGAAGGCAACGAGTCTGAAGATGTGGGCTTTGATAATGTCGAACCGAGCGATCTCTCCCCTCGTAAAGCAGCAAGCCCTAGCCTACCGCCCAAACGCTCTTTTTTTGGACTTGGCCGTCTGCTGCAAAGCAACAAAAGCGAAGCTCCGGCAGTTGAACCTGAAAAAAAGCCTGTGCGCTGTTTTGAATGCGGACATATCCATGAAGTCAGCGTAGCTGCCACATCCACCCAATGCGCCAGATGCAGCCTCTACATCAGCCTCGGTAACGAAGAAATTCGTGAGCAGTATTCACGCAACATCCGCACCCGTGGTGATGTGACCATTCATAAAAAAGGCTCCGTTATCGGCTGCGAAATCGCCTGCCATAACTTAACCGTGTTAGGCGGGATCTCCGGTTCTGTTGATTGTTCCGGCAATGCCACTTTCAAGAACTCTGGAAAAGTGCTGGGAAGCATGCATTGCAAGCACATCATCATCGATCGCAAATGCGAGCTGGATTTTCCACAGGGAATCATTGCTGAGTCCGCCGATATATATGGCGTGATTCGTGGAGACATCTTGTGCTCGGGCACCATCCATATCTTCAAAACCGGATCAATTCTGGGAGATGCCACCGCCAAAGCTATCGTAATGAAAGACGGTGGAGTGCTTACTGGACAAATGAACATCCAGCATGACGCGAACATCAACCTACCGGAAAAAGGAGCCGTCCGAACGGATCCCTCAGTCCAGGAAGACTCTGCGCCGCCTAAAAAGACCAAGAAAAAAAGCCCCACGCCCACAGCTGAAAAAAAGAATCTGACTCCAGCGAAAAAAGTCGAACCTGTAGCAAAAAAGACCGACAGCTCCCAATCGACCACAACGCCAAAGCCGGAAAATAAAACAGCGCTTGATGATACGGTCAAAGAGACCCAAAAAGTCAAAAAGGAGATTGAAGCTAAAAAGATCGTAAAAGACTCTGAAAATGAGAAGGGCGAGGAAAAGAAAAGCGAGCCAAACAAACCCGGCCAAAAAAAAACTGCTCCACCGGCCGAAATCGACAACAGTGACGCAAAATCCCAGAAAAAGACCGAAACGCTCGTTGTGGACAACCCTCCCGATGAGGATGAAGATCCATTTCAGCTGGAAGCGTAACCTCCTATTTCGCCACTTTCTGTGCCCAGTCACACAAAAAAATCCCAATTCAGCGACAAGGCGGCCTCATTTGGGTCTGATAAGCACAAAAAGACGTATATCTGCTTGTCTCAAAGCTGAAATTTGTGTTCAATCAGCCCCGAATGAAAGGAAGTCTCGTTGACATCTCAAACAACTCTCGCTGTGAGCTAGCACCAGTGACCATCCTCGGTCGCAATGCCGAATGTCTGGTGCATATTGAAGATCCTCGCGTATCCCGCCGCCATGCCATGATCAGATATCAGGATCAGGGCTTTTGGTTTTATGATCTCGGTAGTTTTAACGGTAGCCTGTTGAATGGTGCCCGGGTCACTACCGCCCTTAAACTCAAAAACGGAGACACTTTACAACTCGCCGATCACTCCTACCAATTCGAACAAGTCGATCAGCCTTCCTCAGCTAAGGACGAAGAACTGCTGGGCAGCGCAACCATTGCGTTGATCCGCTCGATCAAAGTCATCATCCTCGTGAGCGACATCAAAGGTTTTACTAGCTTGTCAGAGAACCTGCCTCCCGACGAACTCGCCAGAACAATCGGGCAATGGTATCGCGACTGCGATCAAATATTAGCTCGTCATGGCGCTACCGTAGACAAGTTTATCGGTGATTCCGTGCTCGCCTACTGGACCACCACCGGCCCCGAACAGCGCTTGGCCGCTTTAAAAGCCAGTCATGATCTGCTCGACGCATGCAATCGTATCTATACCGAACATCAATCTGTATTTGATCAAATTGAGCAGGGCTTTAGCGCAGGAGTTGCTCTTCATATGGGCGAAGTCGCCTACGGAGGCATGAGCCAAAGCGAATTCACCCTGGTGGGAGATCCTGTCAATCTCACCTTCCGCTTAGAAAGCCTGACCCGCAATCTGGACGCCAATGTCTTGGCCTCTTCGATTTTTTTCGAAAATTGGCCTGAAGGATGCTCTTACAAAAAAGATCTAGGTTCTCACAAAGTAAAAGGTCGAGCCAAACCCGTAGATGTCTGTGCAATCACCTCATTCCCCCCCAATTAAATATCTGCTACCATCCGCAATCATCTACTTCATTTCCTCCCATTCACCCTCACTGACTTCTTTCTAGCTGCTTAAATGACAGAACTCTTCGACACAGAAGCACTCAACCCTTCTCTAAATACGGTCAGCCAGGCCGATTTAGATCACTATACCCCGCGTACAGTTGAAGCGCTCAATGAAAAGCTACCCCAGTATGAATTCATCGAACTGATCGCTGTTGGAGGAATGGGCGCGGTCTACAAAGCGCGCCAGCCCAAACTTGACCGCCTGGTTGCGATCAAGTTATTGCCCATGATGGCTCATGACAAATATGGTTTTGAGGACCGTTTTTCCCAGGAGGCCAAAGCCATGGCCAAGTTGAGTCATCCTCATATTGTTCCCATCTTCGACTTCGGCGAGACCGGTGACGGGCAAGCCTATTTTGTGATGGAGTTCATCGAAGGAGCAGACATGTTTCGACTGATTTGCGGAGGGCAACTGACCATCGACCATTTTTTCAGCTGGATCCCTCAAGTCTGCAGCGCCATCCAGTATGCGCACAAACAAGACATCGTTCATCGTGATATCAAACCGGCGAATATCCTTATCGACAAAGAAGGTAACGTCAAAATGGCCGACTTTGGATTGGCCAAGCTCACCGGAGCCAAACCCATACGCGACCCTGACGACCCGGATGCCAGTCCGGAGCCAATAGAAGAAAGTGAATCGGTTTCGATGGGAACACCGGGTTATGCCGCCCCCGAACAATTTGACAGCAAGGCCACCGTCGATAGCAGGGCCGACATTTACGCGCTCGGAGTTGTCATGTACCAAATGCTCACAGGGCGTCTGCCCCAGGGAGCTTTTTCTTTACCTTCGGAAAGTAACCCCCACATTGATATCCGCTTGGACGAAGTGGTGCTACGGGCGATGCAGGAGGATGCGAATGATCGCTTCCAAACCATCGGTGAAATATCCGAACGCCTGAGTGCCATCCATGCCACCCGCCATGGCATGCCAGAGGAAAAGAAGAAAAAAGAACCTGAAATTGATCCCAGCCTCACCCCTTCTGGCAAACGGCTCATCACCGGACCGGTGAAATTAAAATCAAAGCCCCCGTCACTCGCAACCGGACGCGTCTCAACCCTGACAGGAAAAGTAAGTATCCCCCCAGACCGGGTCGCGGCTATCGGTAAGCCTCCTAATTTAGTAACCGGCCGCGTAGCAACCCTCCCCCAAAGCCCGCTAAGCTCTCGCACTTCTACCAAACTAAGACGGAGCATTGACAGTAGGAAGTCAGGCTTACCAGGCTATTTGATTCCCTTGATCGTCGCGGTGGTTTTTCTCATCATTTTTTTTGTTGTGAAAAACCGAAAACCTTCGGCACAATCCGTCCATATCAGCTCAGACCAACTGATGGATGACATCGCCGATGGAATAAAGCCCCAAAACAATAAAGAGAAGTTTTCAGGCAACCATTTTGCGTTCCTTGGTAAAGTCCCCACATTCAATCAAGAAGAAGCTCCCCTACTCGTGATGCGACGGGATGGAAAGGAACTTATGCCCTCAGGGATCAGCCAAGTCCCGAAAAATCTCAAGCCTATAAATAAACTCAGGATTTCCAGTGTTCACCGCGTAGATTCCGAGCCCTTTGCCATCGCCCTGCATGATGACGGAACGCTGACTGCCTGGGGAGACAATCAATACGGTCAACTCGAAATACCCAAACAAGCTTCAGCTAACATTATTGATGTCGCTCTTGGTGTTGATCATGCCCTCGCACTCACAAAAGAGGGCAAAGTGATCGCTTGGGGAAGAAATACCACCGCCCAATGCAATGTCCCCGATGACTTGAAAAATGTAATCCAAATAGCAGCAACAAATATTTATTCGATTGCACTTACCTCCAGCGGTAAAGTGATCCTCTGGGGCAAGGGGGCGATGAAAAAAATTCCCGCGCGACTGAATGACACTGATACCAAAGTCACCTCCATCTCAGCCGGTGCAGCGCATGTTTATGCTTTGATTTCCGACGGAAGCCTCATTGGCTGGGGTAAAAATGGCGCAAACCAACTCGACGAACCTGATGTGGAAAACACCGTCTCCGTCGTTTGTTCAAATCAAGCAACTTTCACCCTCTCCCGTGATGGTGAAGTCACCGCTTGGGGAATCGGGACACAGTTGCACCTCGCTCGAAACCAGAAAATCACCTCCATCACCGCATTTCCAGACGCACTTGTCTTAAGGAATACGGACGATCAATGGTTATTCTTCGGACCTTATCAAAAAAACATAATCCCCCTGTCTCCCCCATCTGCTAAAATGAGATACGCCTTGTCTCCAGAGTATGTTTTTGCATGGCCCTCCAGTTCAAAGCCTGCCCATTCTGCAGCATCCGCCCGCAATCAAAGTGCTCCCCCCAGCCCCAATCCCAATAGCGAAGCGGGGAAGCTGATTCTAAAAATTGAAAGCGAAGCGACCAACACATTCCACGAGCAAACCGAATTACCTTTTAAAGCAGCCATCTCTAAACTCAACAGCTTCTACAGCCAGGCACTCGATAGTGCAAAAAGTGCAGCTAATGACCCGTCTATAAGTGAAGCTTTTCAAAATGAAATCGAACGGATCAACAGCGGCAGCCCTTTACAGAAAAACGACCATACAAACATCCCCAAAGATCTGCTTTCAATGAGAACCACCTATCTTGAAAAGCTTAAATCCTATGATCAAGATATTCAAAAAAACCGATCTCTTCACGAATCTTCACTGGACTCCAAACTTGAAAAGCTCCAGCAAGAATTCATTGATGCCAAAAACACCGAAGCGACACTTGAAGTAGAAAACTACCGCCAACAACGCAAACAGTGGTTGCAGAAAAGGAAACCCTAGCCCACTTCACAACCGTGGAATACCCTCACCGAATAGACCAGCTTTGCTGCGCGATTGCTAACTCCAACGCTACTACAGATCTTTACCTCAGCGAAGACTCCCCTCCCCACTACAGATCCCAGAATGCAGTTACGCCCGTTGATGACATCCTCCTGTCACACGCAGATATGGAAAACTTTTGGATCCAATGTGGAGCCGACCCCAACACCATTACTGATCACGACAGCGCTTATGTCGCCAGCAACGGACGACGTTTCCGAGTTAACTTGAATAGGCAACTTGGCCGCCTGGCCGCCGTGCTGCGTCCAATCGAAATACGCATCCCTTCTTTTGAGCAACTGCACCTACCCATCCCTGTGCTCGAAGACTGGTCCTCCCGCACGTCGGGACTGGTCTTATTGACCGGCCCCACCGGATGCGGAAAATCAACCACCGTGGCGGCCTGCCTGGAATGGGTCAACCAACACCGCCAAGCTCACATCGTCACCATCGAAGACCCGATCGAGTTTCTTTTTCAATCAAAAAACTCCCTTTTCACCCAGCGGGAAGTGGGCAGTGATACCGGCTCTTTCCCGCAGGGACTGCGCAGCGCACTGCGCCAAAGCCCACACGTTATTTTTGTCGGAGAAATCCGTGATACAGAAACCGCGATCACTGCCCTGCAAGCAGCAGAAACCGGGCATCTGGTTTTCTCAACCCTCCACTGCCACAACATCTCGGATGCCTTTGAGCGCCTCAGCAATCTTTTCCCATCCGAAAACCGGGACAGCGCCCTGTTGATTCTCTCCAAACAGCTGGTAGGCATCATGGCTCAACGTTTGTTACCCGGAAACGCCGGAACCCTCACCCCGGTTTCCGAACATATCCAAAATCGTGGAGCTACCCTAAAATGGATCCGCGAAGCAGCCCATCAAAAAATGGCTGACCTGCTGGCCCGCGAAGACGAAGGCAATCAATCCTTCCTGCAATCGATACTCAGTGAATTCCGCGCAGGCAACATCGATGAAAACACCGCCATCCAAGCCTGCGACAACCCCGATGACTTCTCCCGCGCCCTACGCGGCATTTCCGCGCGAGTGAATTAATCAGAAGTCAGTAGATAGAATTCAGGATTCAGAATCCTCCATTTTTCACCCTTCAAACTTCATTTCCCATGGCCTTATTTAATAAATCGACCCCCGCTCCAGCTCCCGCTGACCCTCCGCAGGTCAAAGACCTGGTCGAATACTTGGGTGAAACCGTCCGCCGAGGAGGCTCCGATCTCCACCTCTCGGTGAACGCCCCGCCCATGTCGCGGGTCAATGGCACCCTGCAACCGCTCGAAGCTTTCCCTTTGGCCGCCGAACACTGTCGCAATCTGGTCCTCAGTGTGATCAACGAACAGCAACGGGCGCGTTTGGAAGAAGACTGGGAGCTCGACTTCGCCATCTCCATCGAAGGCCTCGGGCGTTTTCGCGGCAATGCTCATTACAACCGTCACTTCCTCGAAGCCGCTTTCCGTCACATCCCCGACGCCATCCCCGATCTGCAAAACCTCGGTCACGCCCCCATCGTAGAGAAGCTCTGCCAACTACGCGAAGGACTCGTGCTGGTCACCGGCATCACTGGCTCAGGTAAAAGCACCACCCTTGCCTCGATGGTGAAACGCATCAGCGAACAACGCTCCGGCATCATCATCTCCATCGAAGATCCCATCGAGTATGTCTTCCAACACAGCATGTCGATTGTCAAACAACGTGAGATTGGCAAAGACACCCACAGCTTTTCCGCCGCCCTGCGTCACTCCCTGCGCCAGGACCCCGACGTTATACTGGTCAGTGAAATGCGCGACCTCGAGACCATTTCCACCGCCATCACCGCATCGGAAACCGGACACTTGGTTCTAAGCACCCTGCATACCATGGATGCTCCGAAATCACTCGATCGCATGATCGACGCCTTCCCCGCCGATCAACAGGATCAAATCGTCGCACAATTGGCAAATTCCTTGCAAGCCGTGGTCTCCCAACGACTGATCCCACGCAAAGACGGACAAGGCCGCGTGCTCGCTTCCGAGGTTATGATCATGAACCACGGCATCCGCGCCTGTCTGCGACAGCGCCGTTTTGAGCAAATCCTCGGCCTGATGGAAATCGGTCAGTCCGACGGCATGCGATCCATCGACGACAGCCTGATCGAGCTGCTGTTACAAAACATCATCTCCGACGAAGAAGCTCTCGCTAATGCCCGCGACCAACAACGTCTGCAAGGTCTGATCAGCGAAATTGGCAACAGCGATCGCAAACGCGCCAAACTAGCCAAAAAACACCTTGGTATCTAATCATGTATTCGTAACCGCCTCAACCCCCACTCCCCCATGTACCACCTCCGCCCCCTGTGTGCTTTTCTAGTGATAGTTTTGCTATCCGCTATCTCCGCCTCCGCCCAATCCCCGGTCGATCAAGCTCTCAAAAAAATTGATTCCCAACACGGCATTGTCTGCGTTCTCGGACTCGACAAAAAACACGACGAGTCTTTTCCCCTGGCCCTCGCTCAAGCCAGCGAACTGCAGATTTATTTCCAATCAGCCGACGCCCGACAAGTCCGCGCCGTACGTGAAAAAGCCGAAGCTGCCGGATTATTAGGTAAACGCCTATTCGCCGATCAAGGCCCCCTCGGCTCCATCCATCTCGCCAACAACATCGCCGACGCCATCCTGGTCGCTGACGGAACATCCGGCATCACCGACGGCGAACTGCTACGCGCCCTGCGTCCGTTAGCCTCAGCCTTCATCGCTGATCGCACCCTCACCAAACCTGTGCCCGCAGGCAGCGAAGACTGGAGCCACCCCTATCACAGCCCCGACAACAACCCCAACTCAAACGACCAATTGGCAAAAGGCAAACTGCGCACCCAGTTCATCTCCGCTCCCAAATTCAGCCCAATGCCACAACAAACTGTCATCGGCGGCGGGCGTATTTACAAAGCCATGGGCCACATCGCCCATAAAAAAAACCAGAACGTCATGCTCAACACCCTGCTCTGCATGAACGCTTACAACGGCACTATTCTGTGGAAAAGGCCGCTGCCCAAAGGTTTCATGATTCATCGCAATACCATGATCGCCACCCCTGACGCGCTCTACCTCGGTGACCACGAATCCTGCAAAATCATCGATGGCAAAAC
>JAJRVS010000180.1 GCA_024277195.1 Verrucomicrobiota bacterium
GACATAAAACAAAGCAAGCCGCCTTTTCAAGCACATACAGCAACTCTGGCGGCGGTTAGAAAATCTTTGCTTTTTTCTAATGGCACTCTCCCCTACTACCCTCTAATCTGTCTGCGAACTCATAAACAGTGCCAATACTAAAATGATGAATATCTTTACAGAATGGTGGGGAGGCCTGGACCTGACTCTACAGATTTTTTATGCTGTCGGTATTTTTTCAGGCAGCATCCTGCTGATGCAAACCGCACTGATGGTTCTAGGCATCGGCGACGGCGCACTGGACATGGATACCGATTTCGACCTCGACCATGATGGGGGAGGACACATTCTCTCAGTCCGTAGCATCACCGGTTTTCTCTTCGCGTTTGGCTGGACCGGGGCTCTTTGCCTGCAATCCGGACTCGGCATAGGCCTGACTATCCTTGCTGCAATAGCCGCCGGAACAGCAATGCTGTTTTTACTCGTCGGACTGATGCGCCTGATCTACAGCCTGCGACAAGACGGCACGATCAACTACCGCAACGCCATCGACCAGATCGGCACCGTCTATCTCCCCATACCTGCCGGTGGGCAGCAAGCTGGGAAAATCGAGGTCGTGGTACAGGGACGGCTCACCGTCATGGAAGCTTTTCACAAAGGAAAACACAAACTCGAAAACGGCAGTAAAGTCAAAGTCGTCGATATCATCGGCGAAAACGGACTACTGGTAGAACCTTTGTCTTGATCACTCTAACAACAAACATAACATTAACCCCTAACTCAAACTAACTATGGACACATCAACCCTATCTCTCATTCTCCCTGGCGGCATTATATTGTTCGTCATTGTTGCGCTCTATTCTATGATCAAGCGCTACAAAAAGTGCCCGCCAGACCAAATTCTGGTGATCTACGGCAAAACTAGCGGTAAAGGCCGCAGCGCTCGCTGTTATCATGGCGGCGGAGCTTTTGTCTGGCCGATCATCCAGAACTTCAGCTACCTCGACCTGACCCCGATCCCGATCGACATCCGGCTTGAAGGCGCGCTGTCGCAACAGAACATTCGTGTGAATACACCATCGACCTTCACCGTCGGTATCTCTACTGAAAGCGGTGTAATGGAAAATGCCGCCGAACGTCTGCTCGGTCTCGACCTTGGGCGGGTGCAAGAACTTGCCAAGGACATCATCTTTGGTCAAATGCGAGTGGTCATCGCCACCATGCCGATTGAGGAAATCAACGCCGACCGTGACAAATTGATCGAAAAGATCTACGCTGGGGTTGAAGTCGAACTCAAAAAAGTCGGCCTAAGATTGATCAACGTCAACATTCAGGACATCACCGATGAATCTGGGTACATCGATGCGCTCGGTAAAGAAGCGGCCGCTCACGCTATCAACGAAGCCAAAATCAAAGTGGCTGAAAAACTCCGTGATGGTGAAATTGGTAAAGCTAGTGCCGAGCAACAACAACGTGTATCCGTCGCCGCCTCTCATGCTGGTGCCGTCGAAGGGGAAAACACCGCGGCAGTGACGATCGCCCAATCAAATGCCAGCCGTCGTGAAGCCGAGGCCGAATCCGAACGTAAGGGTTCCGCTGCCGAACAAGTCAAACAGGCGGATGCTTTGCGCGAAGCCTACAGCTCTGAAGAACAAGCTGAGCGCGAACGTGCTAACCGTGAAAAAGCCACCCAATATGCCAACATCGTGGTCCCTGCTGAAGTCGAGAAACAAAAAATCGAAACTCTGGCTGAAGCCGAAGCCGAACGTGTGCGCCGCACCCGTAGAGGTGAAGCTGATGGTATCCGCCTGGTCAAACAAGCGGAAGCAGATGGGGTGAAAGCCAACTTGGTTGCCAAAGCCGAAGCGATGAAAGTCGAAGCGGAAGGTATCCAGGCGCAACTGGACGCTAAAGCTGAAGGTATCAAGAACCTCTACAGCGCTGCTGGCAACGATCCGGACTTCGCCAGCTTGATGATGATCATGGAGCAACTGCCAGCCCTAGTGGGTGAGCAAGTCAAAGCCATCTCCAATCTCAAGATCGACAAGATCACGGTTTGGGACAGCGGCAACGGTGGCAAAGACGGAAAAGGCGGCAACGCTACCTCCGACTTCATATCGAACATGGTCAAATCTATACCACCCCTGCATGAGCTAACCGAAAATGTAGGAGTCAAACTGCCCGAATATCTAGGCTCTTTGGAAAAAACCAGCGACGTGGTGAAAAAGTCCGCTAAATCTAAAGCCGGCGGAAATGATTCCAGCGGACAAGCACCGGCACCGGCCAAACAAGCTGCCAAAAGGAAACGTCCGGAAAAGGTCATCCATTTGGAAAATGGTGAAGTATCCCAGACACCTCCAGACTTACCTCCACTGGGTTAAGTAAACTTGATGGCTTGCCAAAGCCTAATTACTAAAATCGCGGCGCTTGTTCTCACCAACAAGCGCCGCTTTTTTGTTTGGATTTCCAATCCTTTGACTACCAGTATCCCACTGCCACACAAAGGGGCGCGGATTTCCCTACCCGCCATACCCTCTCGGCGATTAGACCAGCTGTAGTGTTACCCGAAGGCAAATAATCAATCCTGCTATTTTTTCTCCTTCTGATCCAACTTCCTCACCCGCACACTCTGATACTCGACCTTTGTATTTTTGTCAGGATCCACATAACCGCCCAAGGCCAATCGTGTTAGCTCCCCATTATGGTGACCATCCATTTTGATTTCCTTGTCGCTTAATTTTTTTCCATCCACACTAACTTGCCAAAAATTCTCGTGGCATTCTAAATTCACAAGGTGGGGTTCTTGGCGCTTGATTTTCTGTGACCACTCAGTTCGGTAACGCCATCGTCTTGCGCCTACATAAAACTGGTCCTTTTTCATCGGACCAAAGACCAAAGCATCCCAGTGGGTTCCGCTCCATCTAAACTTACTTAACCAGAGGCCATGCCCACCGTCTTTTGGCAACCCTTTTGCTGGCCCAACGCTCGCTTCCACTTCATAATTTTCACCAACATACAAAGCTATGCTCGATGGCATAACGAAAACTCTTCGAGCTGGCTTCCAATGCCCCGCTCTCAAGTTTTTTCCAACTCCCCTCCGCCGCCCGCCACAATTCTGGGGAATCCGTCGGCCAAAGGGTCACCCAATCCCCGGCATTCCATTTTTCCTCCAACTTCAAAAGAGCTATCCTTTTTCTTAATACTTTCTGCTCATCTTCACCAATCCCTTCTTGGCTCCAATACACCTCATACTCGTCAATCGCCGAGCCATACAACTTCTGCTCTCTGAAAACCCGTGCCGACTTAATCCGTCTATCGAATTGATCAATCTGAGCACAAAAAGCGAAATCTTCGCGATCCAACTTCCAGTGTCGATCTAACGCCTTCCGCCATGGTCGTCCTGCTAGTTTTTTCCAGACCCTTGTTAATTCATCATAATCCTCCATCCGGTACGCCAATACCGCCATTTCAGTCCAATTGTAATGCCGCCCCGCATTATCCACACAAGCCTTCGCCTGCCCTTCATGCATCCCCATCAGGCTCTCATAGACCCAGTCCTGTTGATAATAAGCTTCAAAGTTGTCTGACTCCTTCGCCAAGCTGACTATCACGTCTCGATAGAAACCCGGCAAAGCTGTCACATACTGATCATTTTCTAGACAACCTGCCTTGCAGGCTTTCTCCAATCGCCGCAAAGCTTCGCCATCAAGCGCCTCCATCTGCTTTTCTTTTTTGCCATAGTCCACTCGTGCTATCTTCTCGATCTGAGCCATGAACGCCCACAGCGGATTAAAATCAGATTTGCCCAGCTCTTTAGTTGCCCAGCTCATAACACCGTTTTTTGATCCCCCGACATCACAAGATCTCGATACCATGTAGAGCAGCATAGGGTCATCACACTCCAATCTCCACAGGTCCGCCGCCATGATCTGCCACTGCTCTTTCAAGGAACTTGTGGCTGCTCATTAATTTCCAGAACTCTATGACAAAATAGCATTGATCAACGGCACATTTTCCACGCCTGTTAAGCGAGTGTCCAAGCCCTGATACCTCACACTTAAATCCTCATGACCAATGCCCATCAAATGCAGAATAGTGGCATTGAGTGAGTGGATATGCACCGGATTTTTGATCACATTGTAACCAAAATCATCTGTTTCACCGTGAACCACCCCACCCTTCACACCGCCACCAGCCATCCAGATGCTAAAACATCGCGGGTGATGATCTCTCCCATAATTCGATTTGGATGCTGCTCCCTGACTGTAGACAGTACGTCCAAACTCACCGCCCCAAATGACCAAAGTGTCATCAAGCAATCCTCGCCGTTTAAGATCCTGAACCAAAGCGGCGGCAGCCTGATCCACGTCCATACATTGCAAAGGTAGATCTCGATTCAAGTTTTTGTGGTGATCCCACCCGCGATGAAATATCTGGGTAAAACGAACTCCTTTCTCCGCCATACGACGAGCCAACAAACAATTATAAGCAAAAGTACCGGGTTTCCTCGATTCCTCTCCGTACAAATCAAACGTGCTTTGAGGCTCGTTTTTCATGTCCGTCAACTCCGGCACTGAAGCTTGCATGCGAAAGGCCATTTCATATTGTGAGATACGTGTTTGTGTTTCAGGATCTCTTTCTCGCGCGTATTGATTTAGATTCATCTTGCGCAAACTGTCGAGCATCATGCGACGCGTTTCAGTATCCATGCCCTTCGGGTTGGAAAGGTATAGAACAGGATCACCTTGAGACCGCAACGCGACCCCTTGATGATCAGATGACAAAAATCCATTTCCCCACAAGCGCGTATACAAGGCCTGCGCTTCTTTTTTACTCGTCCATGAAGAATTGAGCACCACAAAAGCAGGAAGGTTCTCGTTTTCGCTACCCAGTCCGTAACTCAACCAAGCACCTAGACTCGGGTTGCCGGAAATTTGATTGCCCGTTTGGATGTAAGTGATGGCAGGGTCGTGGTTGATCGCTTCCGTCCACATCGATTTCACAATGGAAATATCATCGACCATACGAGCGGTATGAGGCAATAACTCACTTATCCAGGCACCTGATTGACCGAATTGCTCAAAATTAAAGGCGGATGGAGCAATCGACAATCGCGACTGGCCAGCTGTCAAAGTAGTCAAACGCTGTCCATTGCGGATAGTTTCAGGAAGATCCTTATTAAACCAATCTTTCAACTTGGGCTTGTAATCAAACAAATCCTGCTGAGGAGGCGCGCCGGCCATGAATAGAAAAATAGCCCGCTTAGCTTTAGGAGCAAAATGGCAAGCACCCAGATTATCCGGCCCTGTCGGCTTTGCAGAAGAAGCCGCTGCGTTCAAAGCACCTTTACCCACCAATGAAGCTAAAGCGGCGGTGCCGAGCCCAGTCGCAGATCTGCCAAAAAATTGGCGTCGTGTTAACTGTTGGATGTAATCTCTAATCGGGTCCATCTCAATACTTGGTAATCGTCTCATCCAGATTCAGCATTTTATTGGCCAGCACAATCCAGGCCGCCATTTCTCCTACCCCCACCTTATCATCCTTCGGCAGTGACAAGGTATCAATCAGAGCCTTGGCTGCAGGATGATCGTCACGGTATTTCTTTTCAAAAGAATAATAAGACTGCCGCATCACTTCAAGGTCTTGCCCGTTGAAAGACCGGGCAAACAACACTCTTGAAAGATAGTGCAACCTTTCGTTAAAGGTTTGCTGGCTGTTGATTGCCCGCAAAGCAAGGTGACGTGCGGCGTTAATGTATTGCGGGTCATTTAATAGGGCAAGAGCTTGCAAAGGGGTATTGGTGCGCTCCCGCGTAAGCACGCAAAATTCCCGACTGGGAGCGTTAAACACGCTCATATTCGGAGCAGGCGATGACCGTTTGATAAAAGTGTAAAGGCTGCGTCGATACCCCGCTTCGCCATAGTCCTGAGAGAAAGTCTGTGTATTGCTGCGTGTATATCCCACCGTCTGCCACAGACCGGCAGGTTGATGGGGATGCACTCCCGGTCCGCCGATACGATTAACTAACAGCCCAGAGCTCGCCAAAGCCTGATCCCGTATGACTTCAGCATCCATTCTAAAGCGTGCTCCCCGTGCCAACAAGCGGTTGTGCGGATCTTTTTTCCGTAGAATAAAATCTGCTCTGGAGGATTGCCGGTAAGTGGCAGACATCAACATTTTACGATAGGTCGCCTTTACGTCCCACCCGCTTTTGATGAAATTCAACGCCATCCAATCGAGTAGCTCTGGATGGCTTGGAGCTTCTCCCTGCAACCCGAAGTCGCCGGCCGTTCCCACCAGACCTATACCAAAAATTTCACTCCAAAAACGATTCACCGTCACTCTTGCGGTCAACGTATTTTCCGGGTCAACCAGCCATTGAGCCAAGCCCAGCCGGTTTCGAGAAGAGTTACTCAATGACGGCTGCAGCATACTGGGCACATCCGGCTCCACCTTCGCTAATTTCTTTTCGTAATCACCCCGCTCCAAAACAAAAGCAAAAGCCGGCTCCTCCCGTTCCTCCATAACCAGAGTATTGGGAGCCAGGCTTTTGAGTTGGCGTTCCTGTGTTTCCAATACTGTTATCTGATCAAACAGCTGTCTGTATTTTTCGTTATCAGCTAAATAATGCAGCTTACCGAGGGTCTTAAATTCCTCGGACCCGACTCGCCCCCTTTTCACCCGCCTATCCAATTTTAATTTATTCAACATGGTAAGCACTTCCGCTTCCTCTCCACCAAGTTTGTGATCGTAAACCTGGAACCGCCCCAACTCCACCATCCTCGCCTCTTTGCCAGACCTGCCGCCAATCCTCAAATCCGCACTGGTGGCAAAATCCCCCTTCATCGTGCCTACCCAATTTCGAAGATTTCTAGAAGGGACGAGTTCCCCGTCCAAATAAAACGAAATACCTTCGGAACTACCAGATCCATCATATGTGACGACGACATCCTTAACTTGCCCCTCTTTGAACCGACGCGCTGTGGAGCGCCTCAGAATACGTTCAGGCCACCTCTCAATCAGTTCCAGCCTCAGCCCTTGTTCCTGCCACAACAGACGATACCCTCGCTGATGATTTTCCGAATCCGTGCATGAAAAAATGACCGCTTTGCCCGGCTTATCGGGCAAAGTCACACGGAAACTAAAACTGAAGGGCTTATAACGACTTAACTCACCCAGATTACCAAGATTTAGAGCTTCATCCTTTTTTTCCGTAGCAGCAACTTGCTTGAGCAGAGCCCCCCGGAGGCGCAAGGACTTCCCTGTTTTCAAAACCTTTATGGGATCATTCACCCAGCGAATTAGAGCCATTCTCCCTTCTCTCTCAATTTTCTTCAGTTCATTTTTCTTCTCCAAAATTTGTTTGCTCAGAACTTCAACCTGCTTCTTGATGGCTGGTGACCGGTAAACGCGGATAGAAGGAAAGCTTCTCATTGAATTGGCATCGTGACCTTTTTGTGTGGTATTATTAAAAAAAGCGAGCAACTGATAAAACTCCTTTTGGCTGACAGGATCGATTTTGTGATCATGGCACTGCGCGCAATTTAAGGTCAGCCCTAACCACACTGAACCCAACGTTGATACACGATCCACGCCGTAGCGATTGAGTAACTCTTCACCAATTGATCCATCTTCGCCCGAACTCACGCTGCACCGGTTGAACCCCGTAGCAACTATTTGCGCTTGAGTCGGCGAGGGCAAAAGGTCACCTGCCAGTTGTTCAACCGTAAATTGATCAAAAGGCATGTTGTCGTTATAAGCTTGAATCACCCAATCCCGGTAAGGCCAGATGCTACGGTAATTATCTCTTTGCAGACCGTGACTATCCCCGTAACGGGCCGCATCCAGCCAATAACGAGCGCGGTGCTCCCCGTAACGCGGAGAATTAAGCAATCGATCCAGCATGCGTTTGTAGGCATACTCCGAGCGGTCATTCAAAAAGTGCTCGACTTCATCAAGCGTGGGGAGCAAGCCGGTAGTATCCAGGCTCACTCTTCGGATCAAAGTACGCCGATCGGCCTCTGGAGATGGTTGCAGGCCTTTCTCTTCCAGCTCAGCGAGCACGAAGCTATCAATTTCGTTCACTCCCCAGGCGCCTTTCACCATGGGGAAAACAGCCATCAATGGGGAACGAAAGGCCCAATGAGATCGCTCGGCCACCTCTTGCTGTTGTTTAGCGCGGGTCACCTCGCCCCCCTTGTTGTCCTTTTGTCCAGAAGGCTTTTCAGCCCAGCTCAGGGGAGAAAGCGCAACCACCACGATCGCTACAATTACGAATTTTTCCAAGGTAATTGCCAAGAGCCGCTTCTCGGGAGATTGGGTCATAATAAAAGCGATTTAGATTCAAGAGCATTAAGCGGGCTAGAGAACTGCTCTGCCCGCAGTAAAAATCAAAGAGCACTGCAAATTTAATGCAATCATTGTTATCCAAGGTTATTTATAAAAAGTAAGTATACGGGTTTTGTAAAGCATTCGTCAAGCAAGATAATCGAATCCCAAAAGGGTCGGGTGCAGGACAAAAAAGTTAGCCATTGGTTATTGAAAGCTACCTTATCACACCTCAATCTCATGTCGCCCTTTTAGGGCTGGTAATAAAAACATTTTAAACCCAGCGCTTCGCACTGGGTTTAAAATCCAACTTTCCCAGCCCTGCAAGTGCGTAACGCATAGAGGTCCGCAGATTAACTATTTTGTCTTACCCCCAAAAGGGTCTCGCATGACAAATTTTCACCTGGATGATCAAAGAAAGGAGCTTTGGGTTAACCGCAGAAGGGAATGACAGAAGGGGTCAAACCCCATCCATATTTCGTGTGCCTCTCCTTTTATCCTAAAAACGGCAATGAGATTTGCTTGAATTAGAGCTAAGTCATTGGATCTTAGTTGTATGGGAGATAAATTTGAATCTATAATCACTCACCCTGAAAGTGAGCCGGATAACTACCCTGTTTCGAGCTCAAAACGTTGGCCTTTGGATACTCCCGGCGGGCATTTTTATGCCGAATGGGACGACGCTGCTCCGGTTACTCGTGAGGGACAATTGATTTTCTTTTTCCAGTTTCTTAACGAAGGGGGCAGATTGGAAAAGTTGCTGAAAAATACTCCGCTTCGTTATACTGGAAACCGAGGTAGTGGAGCCTTGGCTGTTTTCGGCACTCTCCTACTGAGCATCCTCAACGGTCACTACCGTTATGCCCACATCAATACGATTCGAGGTGATGGCGTTAATCCTGAATTACTCGGAATGAAGGAAAGTGTGAGTGAGGACACGGTGCGCCGGGCGCTCAAAAGAATCGACAAAAAAGAAGGGGTTGAATGGCTCGAAGCTCATCTGCGCGACTCGATTGCGCCTGCGTTGGTTCTGCCGTGGATACTTGATATCGATACCACGGTAAAACCGATTTACGGGAATCAGGAAGGAGCACAAATTGGCTATAACCCGCAAAAGCCCGGCCGGCCTAGCCACAGTTATCATTCTTACATCATAGCCAATCTTCGTCTCGTATTAGGTGTTGATGTCTGTCCCGGCAATGAATCATCTTCCGGTAAAGGCCTGCCGGGTATGTGGCGCACCCTTGAGCATCTGCCCCGGGAGCAATGGCCGACTTATATCCGGGGTGATTGTGGCTATGGAAATGAGAAGATCATGATCGAGTGCGAAGAGCGTGGGGTTCCCTACTTGTTTAAATTACGCCAAACAGCGAAAGTAAAATCGCTGGTTAAAACCTGTGCCCATCAGAGTAAAGGGTGGGTTGGCACCGGAGACGGCTGGGAGGCCATGGAAGCTGAATTAAAGCTCAATGGCTGGAGTAAGACCCGGCGGGTTGTTGTCGTTCGCGAAACACCGGCGCAGAACCCGGAGAATCACCGTCGATCGAAAGATAGATTAGGTCCAATGTTGCCGGGTGAGGAATGGGAACTCCAAGCCGCCCCATGGTCGGGGAAAATTGCCGTGTTAGTGAGCTCGCTTGATCCGCGTTCCTATCCAACAGATTGTATGCCACGCCAATACCGAGACAGGGCTGATTGTGAAAATAATTTTGATGAGCTCAAGAATCAATGGGGATGGGGTGGTTACACAACACGAGCCATTGGACCGAGCACCTTGGCAGCTAACTTCATCGCCTTGATCTACAATTGGTGGAATCTATATGCGAGGTTCTATGATGCGGAACATCATCGGGAAGCAGTCACGACGCGCCCGTTCCTAATGCAAGGTGTGGGCAGGCAAGCTCTCTCGTGTCCATTCGAGTGAAGTAACTCTTCGCTTTCCCCACACTCATCAAGCGATGTTGTTATACACCGCCTGCACATCCTCATCCTCCTCCAGCTTGTCGATCAGATTTTCGATCTCCTCCAATTGCGCTTCGCTGAACTCGACCGGCGAGTTAGGAATCCGCTGCAAACTCGCTTTTTTGATCGTCACCCCCAGCGCCTGCGCCGCCTCGCTCAGACTGCCGAATGATTTGTAATCGCCATAAGCAAACGCGGTTTCATCGATCACTTCAAATTCCTCCAAACCCGCATCAATCAACTCCAACTCGACATCATCAAAATCAATGCCCTCGGTTTTTTCCATTTCAATCACCGCCTTACGCGAAAAAAGAAAATCAAACGCCCCGTTATTGACCACTTCACCACCGTTTTTATTAAAATAGGTTTTTACATTGGCCACCGAACGATTGGTATTGTCGGTCGCGCACTCAATATACAACAACACGCCATGCGGTCCTTTGCCCTCGTAATTCACTTCGAGAATATCCTTGGCATCCTTACCGCTCGCCCGCTTGATCGCCGCATCGATATTATCCTTAGGCATGTTCTGACCACGCGCATTTAGGATCGCCGCCCGCAGTTTAGAGTTGCTCTCCGGATCCGCACCGCCCTCTTTGGCCGCCATGGTGATCACCTTGCCCAGCTTGGGAAAAACCCGCGACATGGTGCCCCAACGTTTTTCCTTCGATTTTCGACGATATTCAAATGCCCTGCCCATAATATGTGATCTGTTTAAGTCAAAACCCGATAACTATGTTCTATAGCTAAAGCGATTGCGCCCGACCATAGCCCCAAATTCAAGAATGCTCAAAAAATCACTTGATCACCGGCTATTCCCGAATACCCTATAGAGAATTAGGTGTTTCGCAAATGAGCTCACAAACCACAGTCACATTAACAAAAAACGATCCCTTGCCAGTTAGCGGCACTCAAGTTGCGCCCACTGACCGCCCTTTTCCCGAGCTCGACCTGACTGCGCTGGACCGTGAACTCAGCGCAAAAACCGCCCAACAACGGGTGGAATGGGCGGTCGAACGTTTTCCTCAACGTATCACGTTGTCTTCCAGCTTCGGAGCCCAGGCAGCCGTATCGCTGCATCTGGCCACCACCGCCCAACCCAACATCCCCGTGATTCTGGTTGATACCGGTTATCTTTTTCCCGAAACCTACAATTTCATCGACGAACTGACCGAAAAATTGTCACTTAACCTGAAAATTTACCGCCAACAGGAACTCAGCCCCGCCTGGCAGGAGGCGCGCTACGGCAAATTGTGGGAACACGGAGTGAAAGGGCTCGAGCAATACAACCAAATGAACAAAGTCGAGCCCATGCAACGGGCCTTCGACGAACTCGGGGCAGACGTCTGGCTCGCCGGCCTGCGCCGCAGTCAGAGCGAATCGCGGCAGAATCTGCCTGTCATTACGATCAGTAAAAAACGGCTCAAAATCCACCCGATTGTCGATTGGACGGATCGTGATGTTTACGATTATCTCAAAAAACACGATCTACCTTATCATCCGCTATGGCATGAAGGTTATGTCTCCCTCGGGGACTGGCACACTTCGCGCAAGCTGATCGATGGCATGAGCGCCGAAGAAACGCGCTTTTTTGGCCTCAAACGTGAGTGCGGGCTGCACGACGATACCGACTATGTCATCTGAGTCTCATTTCCGAGCTTGAGTCTTCGCCATCTTCCGCTAAATCTTACGACTTGCTCACATCCCATCATGCCATCCCATAAACACACTCCAGAAAACATCCATCCGGAATTCGACCGGATGCTGGATCGCCAGGCCAAAGAAAGCCTGTTGCAACAGAACGGCTGTGTGGTGTGGTTGTATGGTTTAAGCGGCTCTGGAAAAAGCACTCTCGCCAATCAACTCGAACGACGCCTGCACCAGCAAGGATTATTGGTCAAATTACTCGACGGAGACAATGTTCGCTCCGGGCTCAATAACAATCTCGGATTTTCCGATCAGGACCGGCAGGAAAACATCCGTCGCGTCGCCGAGGTCGCCAAACTTTTCTGTGCCAGCGGCATCATCACTCTGGCTTCTTTCATCACTCCCAAAAAGGAGCTGCGCGAACTCGCCGGCAACATCGTCGGGGCGGACGACTTCATCGAGGTCTATGTGAAATGCTCTTTTGAAACCTGCGCCGAACGCGACGTCAAAGGACTCTACGCCAAAGCCGAATCCGGTGACCTCAAACAATTCACTGGCAAGGATTCCTCATTTGAAGAACCACAAGCCCCACGACCCGACCTCACCCTCGACACCGACGCAGAGAGCGAAAGTGAGTCGCTGGAAAAACTTTATCAATGGGTCAGCCAACACATTTCAAAATAATCTAACTTTCAAACACACACTCAATAGAAAAAATGAATTCCTACCGAGTCAGTCACCTCAAACAACTGGAGTCCGAAGCGATTTACATCCTGCGGGAAACCGCCGCCCAGTTTGAAAAACCCGGCCTGCTTTTTTCCGGCGGCAAAGATTCCATCGTCATGGCCCATCTGGCGCGCAAAGCTTTCTGGCCCTCCCGCCTGCCTTTTCCGCTGTTGCATGTCGATACCGGCCACAACTTCCCCTAAACACTAGAGTTCCGTGATCGTTATGTGAATGAAATCAGCGCTGACCTCACCGTAGCTCTGGTTCAGGATTCGATTGACCAAGGCAAAGTGGTGGAGGAAAAAGGCATCCACGCCAGCCGTAACAAACTGCAAACCGTGACCCTGCTCGACGCCATCGAAGACTGCGGTTTTGATGCCTGTCTCGGCGGCGGCAGAAGGGATGAAGAAAAAGCCCGCGCCAAAGAACGCTTTTTCTCCCACCGTGACGACTTCGGTCAATGGGATCCGAAAAACCAACGCCCCGAGCTGTGGAATATATTCAATGGCCGCAAACACCACGGCGAACACTTCCGCGTTTTCCCGCTCAGCAACTGGACCGAGATGGATATCTGGCAATATCTGAAACTCGAAGATATCGATCTGCCCAATCTCTACTTTGCCCATGATCGCGAAGTGGTGAAAAGGAGCGGCACTCTACTAGCCGTCTCCGACGTGGTGCAAGCCCAACCGGACGAAACCACCGAAACCCTGCAAGTTCGCTTCCGGACTATCGGCGACATGACCTGCACCGGAGCCGTCGAATCCGACGCCGACACACTGGACAAAGTCATCCAGGAAGTGGCCACCGCCCGCCAAACCGAACGCGGCACCCGCTCTGATGACAAACGCTCGGAGACCGCCATGGAAGACCGTAAACGCGAAGGTTACTTTTAGGCTTGCTCCACCCTCGCTACTTTTATTTGCTAACACAAAAATAATCACAACCAATTTTGACAATGGACGAACCAATTGATACCAAAGGCTATCTCGACATGGATCTACTACGCTTCACCACCGCAGGCAGCGTGGACGACGGCAAAAGCACCCTGATCGGCAGACTGCTCTACGACAGCAAGAACCTCTTCGATGACCAACTGGAGGCCGTGGAGGAATCCAGCCGCCAACGCGGAGACGAACACGTCAACCTCGCCCTGCTGACCGACGGACTAAAAGCCGAACGGGAACAGGGCATCACCATCGACGTAGCCTACCGCTATTTTGCCACCCCCAAACGCAAGTTCATCATCGCCGATACACCGGGCCACATCCAATACACCCGCAACATGGTGACCGGCGCCTCCACCGCCAACCTGGCCATCATCCTCGTCGATGCGCGTCACGGTGTGATCGAGCAAACTTGCCGCCACGCTTTCATCGCCGACTTGTTGCGCATCCGCCATGTGGTGGTCGCCGTCAACAAAATGGATCTTGTTGATCACAGCGAAGAGGCTTTCAACAAAATCGTGAACCAGTTCAAAGAGTTTGCCTCGCGCCTGGACAACATCGTCGATATGACCTTCATCCCCATCAGCGCACTGAATGGTGACAATGTGGTGGATGCCTCGGAGAACATGCCTTGGTATGAAGGCACCACTCTGCTCTATCATTTGGAAACCGTCTATATCGGCTCGGATCAAAATCACGTCGAAGCCCGTTTCCCGGTGCAATGGGTGATCCGCCCGCATTCGGAAAAATACCACGACTTCCGTGGTTACGGCGGACGTGTGGCCGGCGGCGTCTTCAAACCCGGTGATGACGTGGTGGTGCAACCCTCCGGCTTCACCACCAAGATCAAAAGCATCGAGTCCCTCGACGGGCCGCTTGAAGAAGCTTACGCCCCGCTCTCCACCACCATCACCCTGGAGGATGAAATCGACATCAGTCGCGGAGACATGATCGTCAAAGCCAATAATCCGCCGCACAAAGGTCAGGAGATCGAAGCGATGATCTGTTGGTTCTCCGAAGCAAAAAGTCTGACCGGATGCAGCAAGTTTATTCTGCGCCATACCACCAAAGAAGTTAAAGCTGTGGTGCAGGAAGTGCGATATAAAATCAACATCAACACCCTGCACAAAATCGAAGATGACCTTGAGTTCACGCTCAATGACATCGGACGTATCAAACTACGCACCTCCGGCCCGCTGTTCTACGACAGCTACAAAAAGAACCGCGTGACCGGCAGCTTCATTCTCATCGACGAACAAAGCAATGAGACGGTGGCCGCAGGCATGATCCTCTGAACCACTCAGTCAACAACTTTGTAGGGCGAGCGCTCCGCTTGCCCGCTAGCAGCTGGAGTTCAGTTTCATACAAAGTATTCACAAAAAAAGCGGACTCCTTCCGGAGCCCGCTTTTTTAATAACTTCTAAAAGCTTATTTAGCTTTAGGAGCTTCTTCTTTTTTAGCATCTGCTTTAGGAGCGTCTGCTTTTTTAGCATCTGCTTTGTGGTCAGCATGCGCGTCTTTCTTTTCACCTTCTTTGTGATCAGCGTGTGCGTCTTTCTTTTCGCCGTCTTTGTGGCCTTTGTGATCAGCGTGCTCGTCTTTTTTAGCACCTTCTTCTTTCATTGGAGCAGAACCTTTGTCTTCTGCACCACCATCTGCTTTGTCACCAGGTTTGCAGCTCACGCCAACAAATGCGATTCCGAAAGCAGCAGTCATAGCCAACACTGAATTGAGAGATTTAAGTTTCATGATTATCTTATTTGGTTTGTTTGTTTTTTGCGCCAAAACGCGCCTTTGCGGTGATTTAACCTATTTAAGTCGTTCTGCAAAGCACAAAATACAGCTTTTCACCTCATTTTTACAGCGAACAAAGTTTCCATTATCGGCTATGTGGAAGTTATGCTATGATCACGCCCCGCCAAATACGGGCGGGAGACTAAGGAAAATCCAGTAAAAATCGTTACATTATGAGTCAGACAGCGCAGAGCCTCTATGAGAAAGTGTGGAACGCCCACACGGTACGCACCCTCTCCAACGGACAAACCCAGCTCTTGATCGGCACCCACCTCATTCACGAAGTGACCAGCCCGCAAGCCTTCGGCATGCTGCGCGATTTGAACCTGAAAGTGAAATACCCCGAACGCACTTTTGCCACCGTGGACCACATCGTGCCGACGGATAACCAGCAAATGCCCTTCGCCGATCCGCTCGCCGAAGCGATGATCAAAGAACTCGACAACAATGCCAAAGAGTTTGGTATCACCTATTTCGACCTGCCCAGCGGCAAACAGGGAGTGGTTCACGTCGTTGGGCCCGAAGAGGGCATCACCCAACCCGGCACCACCATCGCCTGTGGGGATTCGCACACCGCGACACACGGTGCTTTTGGCGCCATCGCTTTTGGCATCGGTACCACCCAGGTGCGTGACGTGCTCGCCACCCAGACCATGGCGATGGAGAAAATGAAAGTCCGCCGTATCAATGTGGACGGCGACTTGCCGGTTGGAGTTTATGCCAAGGACGTCATCCTGCACATCATCAAACTGCTCGGTGCCAAAGGCGGTATCGGTTACGCCTACGAATACGGTGGCTCGGTCATCGACGCTTTTTCAATGGAAGAGCGCATGACCGTCTGCAACATGTCCATCGAAGGCGGCGCTCGCTGCGGTTACGTCAATCCTGATGAGAAAACTTTCGCCTATCTGAAAGGCCGCCCCTACAGCCCGCAGGATAATGACTGGGACACGGCGGTCGAACGCTGGCAATCCTTCGCCTCCGATGCCGATTGCCAATACGACGACGTGATCAATATCAAAGCCGAAGATATCGCCCCATCGGTGACCTGGGGCATCAGCCCGGATCAAGGAGTGTTCATCAACGAATGTGTGCCCGATCCAACAGACGCTGAAAGCGACGCACAAAAAGTATCGATCGAAGACGCGCTGGAATACATGAAACTCGAAGCCGGCACGCCGGTCAAAGGCATCCCGGTCAATGTAGCTTTCATCGGCTCTTGCACCAACGGAAGGCTCAGTGATTTCCAGGAAGCTGCAAAATTTCTGAAAGGCCATCACGTCGCAGAAGGCGTGAAAGCCATCGCCGTTCCCGGATCACAAATCGTCGCCAAACAATGTGAAGATGAAGGTTTGCACCTCATCTTCGAAGAAGCAGGCTTCCAGTGGCGTAAAGCCGGTTGTTCGATGTGCCTAGCAATGAACCCGGACAAATTGCAAGGCGACCAACTCTGCGCCAGCAGCTCCAACCGCAACTTCAAAGGACGTCAAGGCAGCATCACCGGACGCACCATACTGATGTCCCCGGTAATGGTAGCTGCTGCGGCCGTCGCCGGTGAAATCGCCGATGCGCGTGAGGTGTTCTCCATGAATGCCAACTAACCCGACGATAATATTTAATCTGTAACTTTTACCTTCAAAAAAATGGCTCTCGAAAAAATCACACAAGTCAGCGGACAGGGCGTTTATGTCCCGGGCTCGGACATCGACACCGACCGCATCATCCCGGCACGTTTCATGAAATGTGTCACCTTTGACGGACTCGGAGAATACCTGTTCTACGATGTGCGTTATAACGAAGACGGCAGCAAAAAAGGTCATCCCTTGGACGAACCTCGCTTTTCCGCTGCCAGCATCTTGTTGAGTGGAGAAAACTTCGGCTGCGGCAGTTCGCGTGAGCACGCTCCCCAAGCGCTCAACCGTTTTGGCATCAAAGCGGTGATCGCACAATCCTTCGCCGAGATCTTTTTTGGCAACTGCACCACCCTCGGCATGCCCTGTGCAATCGCTTCCAGCGATGACATCAAAACCCTGGCCGCAGCGATCGACGCGGATCCCGGTCTCGAAATCACCATTGATGTGGAAAACAGCCAAATCAATTACGGCGACGGCCAGTCCATTGCCGCCAGTATTCCCAACACCGCCAGTGATGCCCTCATCAGCGGACGCTGGGATCCCATTGCCGAGTTGATCGAAGGCGCCGACAAAACCGCTGCAACCATGACGACCGCAGGCTATTAGCCGGCCAATCAATAATAAGACGGCAATTTAACCGCTCTAGCCGGCTTGGGCGGCTTCTCCACAGGCGACGAGCCCGTTGGTGACGGTGATGCCCCCTGCCCCGCTGCGGGGCTCACGGCTGAGGTACCCTCACCCTCGTATTTTGCCATTTGTGGTGCCAATACCGATATCGGCATCCAGCCCTGCATCCCATTGATCAATGAAACCTTGCTAAATGGCTGGGCATTTTTCATCATACTGACCGACATGCCCTTGCTGAGATACAAATAAGGCAGGCTTTTTTTACCCCCTATGGAATTTGGAGATTTCTTCAAATAAAACGGTGCCCGGTTCATCGTCACCGTATAAATAGGATACTCCTTACTCTCACTCGGCGACATCGATGGCATGCTGGGCAACTCGGTATTGGCACAAGAGCCAAGCACCAGCGCCAACAACAACAAGCCCAATCGACCCACACCCGCCCCACTAGAGACAGAGACCTCTGAAATTTTCATTAATTCCTTCTTCACCCCTCCATTTTCCACCTCACTGCACCCAACCGCAATACAAACCTTGCGCTTTTGTCCGGATGCCTGCATGGTTCGCCGCTCAGTGCCAAGTTCTACGAGGGCTGAAAGCGAATCTAAAACCAGGTATTCCATGATCCAAGATAAACGAGTTGCCGTCACCATGCCGAGCTATTACGCCGAGAAAACGCTCAAAAAGACCGTCGATGACATTCCCCGCGACGTGGTGGACAATATCATCCTCAATGATGACTGCTCCAAGGATCGCACCGTAGAGATCGGCAAGGAACTCGGCATTGAAGTTTACCAAAACGAAAAAAACCTCAACTACGGCGGTAATGTCAAACAATGCCTGCAACGGGCACTGGACACCGGAGCTGACATCATTGTGCTGTTGCACCCCGACTACCAGTACACCCCCAAACTGATTCTGCCAATGGCCTCAATGCTGGCGCAGAGCCCTTACGACTTGTGTCTTGGCTCGCGCATCTCCGGTCGTGGAGCCTTGAGCGGCGGCATGCCGGTATGGAAATACCTCGCCAACTTTACCATCACCACCTTCATGGATTTTTGCCTCGGCCGCCGCCACACCGAATACCACACCGGTTACCGCGCCTACTCACGGCATCTGCTGGAGACCATCGATTTCCACGCCCTCAGCAACGATTTTATTTTTGATAACGAACTGCTGATCGCCGCTGTCGAAGCCGACATGCAAACCTGCGAAATCACCTGCCCGACCGTGTATGAAGAAGACAGCAGCTCAATCAACTTTTCCCGCTCATTACAATACGGCATCCTCTGTTGCGTGATCTCCGCCAAAGCCTTCGGTCGCCGCTGGATGAAAAAACTAGGCTAGACGAAAACTGCTTGTCGCGCGCAGCTGGCGAAGGCAAATAGACGTTTAGACTTTTAGACTGTAGATAGGGGAGATGAATGATTCCATCCCTCAGCGCTTACAGCAGATCATTGATTTTTACGAGCAGCTTCCCGATGACGAAAAACGGGAAGCTCTGATCAACGAAGCCGGGCAAGCGCAGCAATACGCCCCGCAAGCAGGTGAGGCCTTCGAAGTCGAAGACCTGCGCAAAGACAACGAGTGCTCCGACACCGTAGGCATCTTTGTCAAAACCGACAAAACCGGCAAGATCGAATTCAAAATCAGTCTCGGCGCACAAGTGCAAACCTTGACCCAGGCCCTGACATCCATCCTCTGCAAAGGTCTCAAAGACTGTTCCACCGAAGAGATCCTCGTGCTGCCCGAATCTTTCATCCCCCGCATCATCGGCAGCGAACTCCACCGCCTGCGCAGCCGCACGATTTATTACATGCTGAAGAGGCTGAAGGAAGCTGTGAAGAAAATGAGATGAATATCTCCACGTAAAGCGAACAGTTCCACCTGAAGCATAAAGCGACATATAGCCACAAAAAATCAGCCTTATGTCAGCCCTGAAAGCACGGCACTAAAATAGATTCAAATCCCTCAATTTGCCACCACATTGACCAACCTCCCTGGCACCACGATGACTTTACGCACCGTCTTACCATCGATGTGCTCTTTCACCTTATCCCGATCCAAAGCCAATTTCTCCACTTCGTCCTTTTCGGCATCCTTACTGATGGTGATCCTATCCCGCAGCTTACCATTAACCTGCACGACTATTTCAATTTCGTCTTCGATCAAGTAATCCTCGTTCCACTGAGGCCAGTCGATTTGGGAAAGTTCGCCAGACTCACTCTGCGGAAACTTTTCGGCCAGCAAAGCGTGCAGCTCCTCCGTCACATGCGGAGCAAAAGGGTTCAACACACTCAACAGGGTCTCCACCGCAGACAGCGGCAATACCTCGAGTTTGTTCAACTCATTAGTGCAAACCATCATCTGTGAAATCGCGGTATTAAAACTCAGGCTCTCGATATCCTCACTGACTTTTTTGATCGTCTGGTGCAGCACCTTGAGCGTTTTTTTATCACAGTCCGCTTGCGCCAACTTGTCCTGCATGCTCCAGCTCCCCTCTTGATCCACTTCCATCACCAAACGCCACACACGACCAAGGAAACGGTACACGCCCTCCACGCCCTTCATCGACCAGGGTTTGACCTGCTCCAAGGGACCCATAAACATCTCATACAAACGCAGGCTGTCCGCGCCATAACCTTCCACCACGTCATCAGGGTTCACCACATTGCCACGACTCTTGGACATCTTGACCCCGTCCTCACCCATGATCAGCCCTTGATTCACCAGTCTCTGGAACGGCTCAATCGTCGAAACCTGACCAAGATCGTGCAAGACCTTGTGCCAAAAACGCGCATACAACAGATGCAATACCGCGTGCTCAGTGCCGCCGATATAAAGATCGACATTCATCCAATAATTCTCCGCTTCTTCGGACACAAAACGCTCCTTGTTTTTGGCGTCACAGTATCTCAGGTAATACCAACAAGAACCCGCCCACTGCGGCATGGTATTGGTTTCGCGTTTCAAGCCTTCACCGCAATTCACCCAATCCGTCGCTTTTGACAACAGTGGTTCGGGTGTACCGCTGGGTTTGTAATCCTCCAGCTCCGGTGCCAACAATGGCAGTTCGCTCTCGGCAAGCGCTTCGTGTTTGCCATCCCGCCAGACGATGGGAAAAGGTTCGCCCCAGTAGCGTTGACGCGAAAACAACCAGTCGCGCAATTTGTAATTCACCGTCTTGCGTCCCAATTCTTTTTCCTCCAACCAGTTACAAATTTTCTCCTTGGCTTCGGCCGTCGGCAAGCCGTCAAACATCGGCGAGTTGATCGCGATGCCTTCACCTGAAAAACAATCACCTTCATTTTTTTCATCGCTGGTATTTTCCACCACCTTGACGATTGGGATATCATACTGCTGGGCAAATTCAAAGTCCCGTTCATCATGCCCGGGTACCGCCATGATCGCTCCGGTGCCGTAACTCATCAGCACATAATCGGCAATCCACACCGGGATCTTTTCATCATTAACCGGATTCACCGCATAACCACCCGTGAACACCCCGCTCTTCTCTTTTGCCAACTCAGTGCGCTCCAAATCCGACTTAACCGAACACTTTACACGATAATCCGCTATCGCCTGTTTTTGCTCATCTCCAGCGATTTCATCCACCAGTGGATGCTCCGGCGCCAGCACCATGTAGGTCGCCCCATAAAGCGTATCCGGGCGTGTGGTGAAAACCCTCACCGACTGGTCTCCAATCTGAAAAGCCACCTCAGCGCCCTCGCTGCGGCCGATCCAATTTTTCTGCAACAACTTGATCCCCTCCGGCCAATCCAAATCATCCAATTCATCAATCAACCGCTGAGCGTAAGCGGTGATGCGCAGCATCCACTGGCGCAACGGGCGACGCTCGACCGTGTGCCCTTTGGCTCGCCACTCCTCCACCTCTTCATTCGCCAATACCGTGCCAAGATCCGGCGACCAGTTCACCGGCGTTTCCGCCACGTATGCCAAACGGCGATCATCAATCTCATCGCGGCTCAGACCCTGTTCTTCCAATTCGCTCACCGGACGGGCTTTTTGCGTTTTTTCGTCAAAGTAGCTGTTATAAAGCTGGAGAAAAATCCACTGCGTCCACTTCACATAATCCGGGTCAGTGGTATTGATCTCACGATCCCAATCGTAGGCAAAACCCAATGACTTGAGCTGACGGCGAAAATTATCGATATTATTAGCGGTATTGATACGCGGATGCTCACCCGTTTTGATCGCGTGCTGCTCGGCCGGCAGGCCAAAAGCGTCCCAGCCCATCGGATGCAACACATTAAAACCACTGCGCGCCTTAAAACGTCCAATGATATCGGTCGCGGTGTAACCCTCCGGATGCCCCACGTGCAAACCCGACCCACTCGGGTAAGGGTACATATCGAGCACAAAATACTTGGGTTTTGACGGATCAAAATCGGCATCGCCCGGGTTGGCCACCGCGAAAGTCTTGTTTTTGTCCCACAGCGCCTGCCATTTGGGTTCAAACTCGTCAAAAGGAAATTGTTTGCGTCGTTCCGTCATCTTTATCAATCACTGTTGTGAGCCGCCATTCATACGGGACAAATCCCCCTGCCGCAAGCCTTTGTCTCGCTTCACTCCTACTCTAAACAGACCACATAGGCTAAAACAAAGCGTAGGGTAGATTTCCATATCTGCCTCATCTGCCGCATCCTCTTGCCAGATAGGGTGATCTCCTCGACAGAAACTTCCGATCCCATCGCCTTTACCTCTTCTGCCGTCAATTTCTTGACCGTCCCTTCACTTGCCCATTATGGGGTGCCCATTATGGGGAGGCACCCCATGCAAAAGTTTTGTTGTGTGCGGCTGTCACCCTCACCCTCACCCTCACCCTCACCCTCACCCTCACCCTCACCCTCACCCTCACCCTCACCCTCACCCTCACCCTCACCAGAAGCGGAAGCGGAAGCGGAAGAGAAATGGTAAAAACGCTTTTCTTCTGCCTCCCTGCGGTCTTATGATAAGTTCAATTCCACCACCAATCACCAATGGCTTTATTAAAAAGATTCGAGCTCTGGCTACTACTGATCCTCATCGCAGGTGGGCTCTACTATGTCCTCAACTTGCAACCTCTCGACAAAACCACCGGCCGCAAACCCATCACCCGCGCCCAAACCGATCCTGAACAAAAACCAACCAAACAAGCCCAGCCACGGTTTTCGCTACAAAAAACCACTCTCAGCCGGGACGGCGATCATTTTCTCGCCCAAATCGAAATCGAATGCCAAAAGGACAGCGACCAGACCCTCCTCCTCAACCCTCCCGACACCCAACTTCTAGCAGCCGGTGCCCGCGAAGTGCCGGTCTTTTTCCTACCCTTTCATAAACCAACACCCATCCCCGAATCGAAAGGCAAAACCTTCACCTTGCGCTACTGGCTCACCGCCGACAATCTCAAAGGGCCGCTGACCTTAAAAATCGCCCATTCCACGCTGCCCATCAAAACAGGGGAATTCAAAACGGATGACCTGCCCGACCAACAGAGCCGCTCGTTCACCAGCAGCCAGTGGGTCAGTAAACCTAATTCTCCCTAGCCATGACAACCAAGACCTCTGCTCCCTACCTATTAATCAACAACAACAACTCGCGCACCAAATTTGCGCTGGCCAATACCGACGAACTGCTCGAACACCGTGTCACCGATACCCGCACGCTCAGCGCAGAAACCCTGCTTAATGAATTGGACGGCTGGCAATTCGAAAAAATCATCCTCGCCTCCGTCGTACCGGAAAAAGCCCAGCTCATCCGCGACACCCTTTCCCCGCAATCCCCCCTGCTCGACGTCAGTCATCAAATCCAGCTCGGTATCACCGTGGATTTTCCCAATCCCGCCAGCATCGGAGCCGACCGCCTCGCCAACGCCGCCGCTGTAGTGGCACTGCATCACAACACCCCGGCAGTGGTAGTGGATTTTGGCACTGCCGTCACCTTCGACATCATCTCCGCCGACCGAGCGTATATCGGTGGTGTGATCGCTCCCGGCCTCGATGTCATGACCGATTACATGCACCAACGCACTGCCTTGTTACCTAAGATTGATCTCTCCGAACCGCCCGCCGCCATCGGCAAATCCACTGTCGACGCCATGCTCTCCGGCGCCGTGCATGGATACCGCGGGCTAGTGCAGGAGATCCTGGTTCAAATAGAACAGGAACTGCCTTCTGGCAAAAGCCCGATGATTGTAGCCACCGGCGGATACGCCGAACTGATCGCTGCCGGACTACCACAAATCCAAAACGTCGAGACTTACCTCACTCTTGAAGGCTTGCGCATCATCGGCAATCTCAATTTCACTTGCTAAATTTTTCTACCATGACTCATCCACTCACAATCGGCATCGACTTTGGCGGCACCAGTATCAAGTGCGCGCTCACTCGCGGCCCCGAACGCCTCAGTGACATCATCCGGCTGTCCACTCACCAACTCGGCACTCCCCAGGCCGCGATCAGCGCCATGGTTGACGCGGTGCAACAACTGCGCCAACAAAGC
>JAJRVS010000181.1 GCA_024277195.1 Verrucomicrobiota bacterium
TGACTTGTGCCCAGTGTTTGCGGGATGAAGAGAGCGGCAGTCGGGTTGAGGTAAAACCCAATCGATTGTTTGCTATGGCGGCACCCACTTTACAGTTGCTCATTGGAGTGATTTTGATATGGGCTTTGTTTCCCTTTGTTGCCAGGTTTTTGATGATGGTGCCTGCGACATTTCACGACGTCACGGTGTGGGAGGAGTGAGCATTTAGGAATAATATATTAGCAATTGAGTATTAACGAATGATTGGGGCACGCAGAAGGCGGAAGAAATACCGCGAGCATGGAGCATTTGATTTGCTGGAGGAGGCATTTCACGCTCTGCGGGTTTCGCCGCTCTCAAGTTTGGCGGTATACTATGTGGGAACGGTGCCTTTTGTGGTCTGCTTGTTTTACTTTTGGGCGGACATGGGGCGCAGCAGTTTTGCCCTGCAGGATGCGGGTTTGTTTTCTTTGTTGTTAGGGCTCTCCTATTTTTGGATGAAGGTCTGGCAGTCTTTGTTCTGCCGACGCATGTGGGTGCAGCTGAACTCGGGAGGCAAAGTGAATGAGCTTTCCGGGGTGATGAGCTTGCGCTATTTGGCGGCTCAGGTTTTGATTCAATCAACGGCGATTCCGATGTTGATACTGGCAGTGATTATTTTGATGCCTTTGGCCTGGGTGTATGCTTTTTATCAAAATGTAAGTGCACTGGGTTTGACCCAGGACTATGGCAAACAACCGTTGAGGCATTTGGTGGTTGATGCGGCCAAACAGTCTCATTGGTCGTGGGGGATCAATCATTTTCTGGTGGCGGTGCTGGTGGTGTTTTCGTTGTTTGTGTGGATGAGTGTGCTGATGGCGGCGATTTATATTCCGATGTTGGTGAAAATGTTTTTTGGGGTTGAGAGTGTGTTCACTTTGAACCCTTTGGCGACTTTGATGAATTCGACGTTTATCTTTGGCACCATGTTGATTGTGTTTTTATGTGTCAGCCCCTTGACCAAGGCGCTTTATGTTATCCGCTGTTTTTATGGTCAATCGAGAACAAGCGGGGCGGATTTATTGAGCCGGTTGGCGGCGTTGAAGTCGGTTGAAGATGGCGGTGGTCGTGGGTCAGGACGGCGGGGCGGTCATTTTGGGAAAGCGGCGCTGTTGTTTTTGTTATTCACTTTTACGGTAAACGGCCTGGCTCAAGAGGGTGGGAAAAATACTGAGGCGGCTGTCTTAGTCCCCACGGCCGAGTTGTCAGAGGCTGAGTTTGATTCGGCGGTCAAAAAAACTTTGCAGGAAAAGCATTTTCAATGGCGCTTGTCACGCGAGCGGATTGAGGAAGTGGAAGAGGGGGGGGCACAGGGTTTTGTGAAAAATCTGCTGAAGTCATTTGTGGAAACCGTTAGAAATGTTTTCAAGGGAATAGAGGATCTGATGGATCGACTTTTTGGAGGGCGAGAGAGAAATCGGGAGGTGAGTGAGATGAAAGATTTTGGCAAGCTGGGAGAAGTGGCCTCGATTTCCCTGGTGGTGGTATTGGTGGTGTTATTGCTGGCGGTGGTGATCAAGATTATTGTCAGTCGACAGCGGCAGACGGGAAGCCAGCAGGTCGAAGCCGATGTGACTGGGGCTATCGATCTTGAAAGTGAAACGGTTTTGGCCAATCAATTGCCCGAAGACGAGTGGATGCGCTTGGCGAGAGAGAAGATTGACAAGGGGGAATACAGATTGGCTGTGAGAGCTTTGTTTTTAGCTAGCTTGGCGCATTTGGGAGAATGTGATTTGTTAAAAATTGCGCGGTCTAAATCGAATCACGATTACCGGGGGGAGTTGTCACTGAAGGCGCGTTCGATGCCGGTAGTGATCGAATCTTTTGATGAGAATGTAGGTTTGTTTGAGTGGGTTTGGTATGGTTTGCACGATATTGGCAATGATTCGGTTGAGCGTTTTACGGAAAACTACGAGAAAATCAAAAAAATGACTTCATCGTCAGGAAAGGAGGAGGATGTTGCGTAGGGGATTTGGCACGTGGCTGACTTTGGCGATTCTGTTGGTTTTGATGATTGCGGCTTTTGCCTCGATCATGGAGATGCGTTTCAGTCCTGGTGATATCTATGCTCATTATTCTACCAAGCGTAGTGATCCGCTGGGGGCGCGGGCTTTTTATGAGTCACTGGACAGAATGCCGGGGGTAGAGGTCTCCCGTAATTTGTCTTCCCCACAACGGATTAAGGGATTGGATGAGGATACCGCTTTGGTATTATTGGGTTTGCCACGAGGGGCTTTGGTAAGGCTTAGAGCGCCGGATGATTCGCCAGTGATGGATGCGGTTCGTGAGGGTACCCGTTTGGTGATAGTGATGAATCCGGGTTATGTGCCTTTGGCTGCAAAAAAAGAAGATGAGAACTGGTTAGAGCGTCGGGAGAAAATCAAAAAAGAACTGCATGAAAAAGAGGGGGATGAGGAGGAAGATGAGGATCAGGAACTTAAGAAGCTGTTGGGGGAACTTTTTTTAGATTATATCAGGATAGAATTGAAGGCGCAGGAAGGGTTTGAACGTCCGGAGCAGGGATGGGAGGTAGAGGCGGTTGGCTCTGATTTTGAAGAGGATGCAGAGGAGGGCTTGCCTGAGCTTCCAAAGGTTTTCCCCAATTGGTATAGTCAGTATCGATTTGAGAATGTGGAATCTCCCTGGAGCGAAGTGGCTCGGGTTGAGGACTTGCCTGTGGTGGTGCAGCGTCCTTATGGCAAGGGCAGGATTGTGATGGCTAGTGACGCCTATTTCTCCAGTAATGAAGCTTTGTGGAAGAAGGGGGATACTACATTCTTGTGGTGGTTGATCGGGGGCAAAAAAAAGGTGGTTTTTGATGAAACCATTCATGGCAGTGAGGAAAGCGGGGGTATCATGAAATTAATTCGGCGTTATCGCTTGCACGGATTTTTTGCCGGATTGCTGGTGTTTCTGATTTTGCTGGCATGGTCAGGAGGTTCGTCACTGGTGCCGGGCAGTGAGGAGATGGAGCGCGGACTGACCGGGGATGGAGGTGCGGTTTCCGGGGAAGACGCTTCTTCGGGCATGGTGAGAATGTTACGTCGCAGCATCCGTCCAGCGGAACTGTTGGATCAGTGTGTGACTTTATGGCAGGAGTCTAGCAGCGGCGCCGGTGCGGCTTTGAGTCCGGCGCAGAAGACTGAGATGGAGAAAGTGCAGCAAACGCGAAGATCACGACCGAAGGAATTGCCGCTCAACGTAGCTTACGAAAAATTGGTTCAGGTGTTGCGCAAGAAATAAAAGTCAGTATATAGGAGTTAGTATTTTATGGAAGACGAGACTAAAAATATCGGAGAAGAGGTTCAGGCCGTGAAAGACGTTCTGGATAAAGCGAGGGCTGAAGTGGGCAAGGTGATCATCGGGCAACAAAAGGTCTTGGATCAATGTTTGATTGCGATTTTTACTGGCAATCACGTATTGATCGAAGGAGTGCCGGGGGTGGCAAAAACGTTATTGGTGCGAACTTTGGCCCGGGTACTGGGTTGTGATTTTGCCCGTATTCAGTTCACCCCTGACTTGATGCCTTCGGATATCACCGGGACAAATGTGTTTAACATGAAAGAGGGCGCTTTCCATTTGATGAAGGGCGCGGTTTTCACTTCATTTTTACTAGCAGATGAGATCAACCGCGCGCCGGCCAAAACCCAGTCGGCTTTGTTGCAGGCGATGCAGGAAAGGGTGGTGACGATTGACGGAGTGAATCACATCCTGCCTCCGGAGTTCACGGTGTTTGCGACTCAGAACCCAATCGAATACGAAGGCACTTATCCTTTACCTGAAGCGCAAAAGGACCGTTTTTTATTGAAGGTGGAGATGGATTATCCCGAACGGGAGGATGAATTGGAATTGGCGGGCAGGTCACTGGGGCTGGATTCGCCGGAGGCGATTTTGGCCAATGATGTGGTGCAGCCGGTATTGCAAGCGGGGGAGTTGGAGAAGGTTCGCCAGGCCTTGAGAGGGATCACGATCAAGGACGAGTTGATTGCTTATGTGGTGGACTTGATCCGTGAATCGAGATCAATCGACAGTATCGAGGTGGGAGCGGGGCCGCGGGCGACCCAGGCTCTGTTGTTATCCAGTCGGGCAAAAGCAGCGTTGGAGGGGCGGGATTTTGTCACTCCCGATGATATTCGCACGATGGCCTATCCGGTGTTGAATCACCGTTTGGTGCTGAGGGCTGAATATGAAATAGAAGGCATCACGGTGCCCGAGGCGATTGGTAAATTGATGGAAAAAGTAGCAGTGCCCAGGTGAAATTTGCTCCCAACAGATTGTTATTGTTGATCACGGTTGTGGTGGTGATTCCCTGCACAACTCTGGTCGTTTTTGGTGGTTCTTTGGCGGGAGTGGGCATACTGTTGCCTCTATTGATTTTGTTAGCAGCGGTGGTTGATCTGTTTCTTTCAGTGCATTCGCTCGATGGCCTCAGTGTGCAGTGCAAGGATCTTGTTCGCTGCACCAAGGGCAAGGAATTTGCTTTGCCGCTTAAGTTTGTCAGTCAGGGAATGGCTTTGAAGGGATTTAATTTTGGTTTGCAATTACCCGAGCAGTTCAGCGCGGTAGATTTGCCGATTATGAAAATAGGCAAAGTGCCTAACGATCAAGTGTTGCAGGTGGATTACCCGTTGTTGCCTTTGCGTCGAGGGCAGTATTTTTTCGAGGCTTGTTATGTGGAGACGTCATCGCGTCTGGGCTTGTGGATGATGCGCGGGCAGCTAGCGATGGAAGTGGAGGTGCGCACTTATCCTGATCTGAGCAGTGAACGACGGCGTTTGTCAGCTTTGTTTTTGAACCGGGGTGCCAGCGGAATGCATGCACGGCGGCAGGTGGGAAAAGGGCGGGAATTTGAGCAACTCAGGGATTACCTGCCGGGGGATGATTATACTGACATTGATTGGAAGGCTATGGCGCGGCGTGGCGAGCCGGTGACCCGGACTTTTCAGATTGAACGGACCCAGGAGGTATATGTGGTGGTGGATCATTCCCGGATGAGTGCTAGAGAAGTGCGCACGCCCTTGGACGAGGCTGATGAGGCGGTGATTGCAGGAAATATCGAGTATGGATCTGGTGGTGACTTCGTGGTAACGACCCAGTTGGAGCGTTTTTTGCACTGCTCTTTGATCCTTGCTTCGGTGGCGCAGCGGCAGGGGGATTTATTTGGTTTTGTGGGTTTTGCGGATGGCGTGGATCGTTTCATTCGCAGTCGCAATGGTCGTAATCACTATAATGTGGTTCGCGATGCTTTGTACACCATGGAACCTAAGAAGGTGGCACCCGATTTCGAACAGTTGATGATATCCTTGCGTCAACGCCTGACGCGGCGGGCGCTGTTAGTGATGTTGGTCGATCTCAGTGATCCACTGACGGCGGAGAGTTTTTATGACAGCATTCATTTGATCAGTCGTCAGCATTTGGTTTTGGTGAACATGGTGCGTCCCGAGCACGCGCACCCGCTTTTTTCTCCAGAAAAAATCCCTTTGGATAATAATGAAGTTTACCAGTGTTTGAGTGGGCATTTTCAATGGCGTGAACTGAGGGAGATTCAAAAGCGTCTTAGCCATCTGGGGGTGGAGCTTGCGATGCCCAGTCATGAGGCTTTGAGTGCGGAAGCGGTGACGCAGTATCTGAACGTGAAACGCAGGCAGTTGATATGATTTTGGATCTGGATGTTTTTATCGAGCGCGAGCGGCCATTCTGGGACGAGTTGCGTGCTTTGCTAAAAAGGCAGCGGGATCAGCCGAGTCGGCGTTTGTCGATTGATGAGGTGCGCCGGTTTCAATATCTCTATCAACGAGCTTCGTCCGATTTGGTGAAGATCAAAACGTTTGCCGGCGATGTGGAAATCAAAATTTATCTGGAGAGTTTGGTCGCCAGAGCTTACAGCCAATTGCATGAGGAGAGTGATCGCCGCATGCGTCTTTCTCCTGTTCGCTGGTTGCTTGGCACCTTTCCCCAGACCTTCAGGCGGCATTGGCGGGCTTTTGTATTATCCATAGGAACTTTTTTTGTTGGTGCGGGTTTGGGCGCGGGCATGTTGGCGGCGGACTATGAGGTAAAATCTGATTTGATACCGAGTCAGTTTGGGCATTTGTCAGGAAAACCATCTGATCGAGTAAAAAAAGAAGAGAGCAGAGAGTTTGATTATTTTTCATCGCGGCAGAGTTTTTCCGCGAGCTTGATGGCTAACAATATCAAGGTGACCTATATGGCGATGGTCATGGGATTCACCTATGGAGTGCTTACGATCGTCATGATGTTCTATAACGGCGCCTTGATCGGGGCGATTGCTTTTGACTATGTGGCGGATGGGCAAGCGGTTTTTTTATTGGCCTGGCTGTTGCCGCATGGTTCGTTTGAGTTGCCGGCGATCTTTATTGGAGGTCAGGCAGGTATTGTATTGGGACGGGCGATGTTTGGCTGGGGGACTAATTTGCGATTGCGTCAGCGCTTGGGGTTGATCCGGGCGGATCTGATCACTTTGGTGGCGGGTGCTTCACTGATGTTGGTTTGGGCGGGGCTGGTGGAGTCCTTTTTATCCCAATACCACGGGCAGGAGATATACCCGTGGAAAATTGGTTTTGGTATGTTTGAGTTGGTCGGTCTGATTTTGTTCCTCGCATTGAGCGGGCGCAAAGCGAGCAAGGGCAAGAGTGAAAGGTAAGGGTTCGATGGCATTGGGGAAAACGACAGAATTAAAGATTCAAACACCGGAAGGGGTTGAGTTCGCCTTGCCACTGGCAGGACCGGTGATTCGTTGTGTGGCGTGGGCTTTTGATCTGGTGGTGATCGTGGCGGTGTTTCAGTTGGGTAGCCAGTTTTTGCAGCTGCTGTCTTTGATTTCACCAGATATGTCGATGGCTCTTAATGTGACGCTTCAGTTTGTGACCTTGGTGGGTTACGGGATATTTTTTGAGTGGTTTTGGTCCGGGCAGACTTTGGGCAAACGCATCATGAAACTCCAGGTGATCGATGAAAGGGGGCTGACTCTCAGATTGAATCAGATCATATTGAGGAACTTGTTTAGGGTGCTGGATTCGTTGCCAATGTTTTATATGGTGGGTGGGTTGTCCTGTTTGTTCACTGCTCGGGCTCAGCGATTGGGAGATCTGGCGGCAGGCACTTTGGTGGTGAGACGATTGGAGATCGTTGAGCCAGAGATCGATGAACTGTTGGAAGGGGATGAAAACTCGTTCCAGCAATACCCTCGTTTGGAAGCCCGGTTGAGGCAGAAAGTCTCGCCGGAAGAGGTTCGTTTGGCGCTGGACGCGGTGTTGCGCAGGAACGAGTTGGCTTTGAAAGAGCGCTTGAAGGTTTTTAAAGGGTTGGCCGAGTTTTTTCGTGCTAAGGTCGAATTTCCTGAAGAGGTGACCCATGGACTCTCTGATGAGCAGTATGTGCGGAATGTGGTGGCGACGCTGTTTCATCGTAAGGGCCGCAGCAAAAAATAAAATCCCTCAAACTACTTCCTCCTTCGCATGGCTTCGGCGGACGAGTGTTTTTTTGATCCCCATCTGCGTTTAAATTTCCTCAAATAGCTTGCTATTATCAGAAATTTCGCCTTGATGGAAATCAAAAACCCTGTGCATTTTGGGGAATCCATTAATTGCCGAGGCCCTAAGATGCGCATTTGAGGGCTTTTGTGCTTTGACAGTTGCGGGGTGAAGGGCTTGATTGTCGCGAGAATCAATTTTTATAAAATATGCCGACTTACGAGTATGAATGTCAGAAATGTGGTCATCGTTTTGATGCTTTTCAATCGATGTCGGCTGATCGCTTGACGGATTGTCCCGAAGAAGAATGTGATGGTGCGCTGAAGCGATTGATTGGAGCTGGGGCGGGATTGTTATTCAAGGGTTCGGGCTTTTACATCACAGATTACCGCAGTGATTCGTATAAATCAGCGGCGAAGAAGGATTCAGCATCTTCTTCATCTAAATCAGATGGCGGCAAAAAAGCCAAAAGCAGTGATTCGTCGAAAAAATCATCGGGCGGGGCAAAGAGTGCTTGAGCAACAGGAGTTTTACACGAGATTTTATTAAGCTTTAGATTTTTATGAGACCGCAATCAGCAGGAGCCCCAAGACGACGTAAAAAAGCACCGCGGCGGAAAAAGCCCGTCGCAAAAAAAACGTCAGCGGCGGCGAGTTCTATTCGCGCCGGTTACCGGCCGGCGGCCCAATCTTCAGGTGGAGTATCGGTTTTCACCGTGCTGCTTTTATTAATCGCACTGGCGATGGGAGGTTTCATGACGATGGTGATGCTGCCCAAGGATTTGTCTGCGGTGGCGGGTTATCCGTCTGATCCGGAGGACAAGGCGGAGGTGCGCAATGTTTTGAGTGAATCACTGGCCACTTTGATTGCCCACGATAATAGTATGGTATTATCCGAACAGGATATGAATCGTTATTTACAGAAACGTGTGGTTGGCAAACAGGGCGGTTTTTTGGGAAATTTCGTGAAATTTAAAGGGATCTTTGTGGATTTCAAAAAAGGCTATGCTGACGTTTATGTTGAGCGCAGCATTTTTTCTTATCCGTTCACGATGAGTTGTCAGGTGAGCATGGAGAAGTTCAAACGTAAGATGAACTGGAAAGTCGCCGGTGGTAGTATTGGACGTGTGAATATTCCGGGCAGGCAGTTTCAGCCGATCCTGAAGGCTTTTCGCAGATTGGCGATGACGTGTGAGGATGAATTGGAGATCTTTAATAAAATGGGAGATATCCAATTCGAGGAAGATCGGATGATTTTGAATCCGAAGGGATAAAAAGGCTATTTGACTTTGGCTTTTGCTGCAGGTTTTACTGCTGCTTTAGCTTTGGATTCCGGTGGAGATTTTTTCGCTTTAGGAGCCTTTTTTGCCGCGGTTTTTGCTGCAGGTTTGGGCTTGGCTTTGGGTTTGTCTTTTGTTTTCACCGTGAGCCAGGTGTGATTGATTTGATTGAGCAGGTAGGGGCCGCCGGGTATTTTTGGCAGGAAGGAAAAGAGGACGTCCGCGCTGACGGGGGCGTCTCCCGCTTTTTCTTTTAAGCTGAAGTGGATGGTTTGGTTGATGGCGGCGGCGTTTTCAGAGGCTTTGATTTTGACCGTGATATCTGCGTTTTTGTTGGGAATATCCTTTGGAGGCACGATACTGATTCCTGCAGGTAAGTCCTTGGCTTCGATTACTAAAGGGCTTTTGTGTCCGTTGATACGAACGATCTTGATTTTCACATCGATGTTCTTGCCCGCTTCGACGAAGCAGGTATTTTTTTCGAAAGTCGCCGAGAAAGAGGGTTTGGCTTCCTTCACTCTCAACAAATAATGGTAACGCGGCCCTCCTTTGAGAAAGAGATCGGAAATCCGCAATGTGTATTTGCCGTCGGCGGGGCAAGTCCAGACAACTTTAACATCCCGATCTGTTTTTACCCCGGTGTCATCCACGATTTTGAGTTCCTTGCCTTTGTCATTTTGAATGCTTAGCAGAGGATCCAAAGGGAACGCAAAACGTTGGCTGGAGATTTGGATATCAAGCTTTTGGCCTTTTTTGGCGGTCAGGGTAACCGTATCGTTTTGTTTGGTTTTGGTGAGTTGACCGCTCAGAGCAGCAGGAAGCTTGATTTCGCTACCCGGCTTGAGCGGGGAGGGAGTGGCTGCGGTGGTGGGTAGGGTGAGTAGGTTGGGGAATGCGGGGTGGCGGATGATGGCCTGCTGGGTGTTTGGAGTAGGGATGGTGAAATTGAGATCCAAGTGTTTTTTCCCGCCGGGTAAATTATAGCCAAATAATTTGAGAGCCGTATTGCCAGTCTTTTTTATCGCCAGCGGTAAAGCGTGGGAAAGCCAGGGGCCGGTGGTGAGGGTAAGGCGATACACTGCACTGGTCTTTCCAGTGAAACGGATGTCCGAGCCGGGAGGGTGGGCGTAAGCCATGACCGCCACGGTGTAGTCTCCATCACTTTGGACTTTGTGAACCATTAAAGGGTCGATATTTTTGCCGTTGTCATTGCCGAGTATGATCAAGGTGCCGGCAGGGTCGTAGAGGTGTAGGTAAGGATCCATCGGTGCGCGTAGTCCGTAACCATCAAGATGGGCGATGAGTGTCTGGCCTTTTTTTAAAGTCACACGATAGATGTCGATGTCTTCGGACTTGATCAGGCGTCCATTGATTGTGACAGGGAGTTTTGGCACCTTTTCCGCCGTGCTTATAGAATCGTTATTTTCGTTACCTTTTCCATCTAGGGCTTCAGACGCCTCAACTAATTTGCCTACGACAAAGATCATCGGTTTGGATGCTCCGTTTTTATTATGAAGACGAACGAAGCAGGGGCCGCTTGCTGCCGTCTTTTTAGCAGTGACAGAGTAAATACCTTTTTTTTTGGGATCAGGCTTGAAGGTGACTTGCAGGTTGGAACAGGAAATCTGGCTGGGCCATGGATCTGATTTGCCCACCGAGATGACTTGAGCCGTAGTGCCGGCTTGGACGCCTGCAGGGAAAAGAGCATCCAAAGTAGGGGTGGCGGCTTTTAACTCGTTGGTCAGGCTAAGAAACAAAAAGAGAGAGAGCCATGCGAACTTGGGAAGGAAACGACTAAACACAGAAGGTAGAATGGATGGTGAAATGACAGAGACAAATTCAGTTTGTCTTCGATTTAATCAGGCGGATGGGAAAGACCGGTAATTAGGCAAACAACTCTTTGATAGGGTGGCCGTGGTCAACCAACTGGATGGGGCGGTTGGCTGTGTCGTGAAGGATCTCGCCAGGGTCGATGCCCATTTTAGTATAAATGGTGGCGGCAAAATCTTCCGGAGTGTAGATGCTCTCGCTGGCGTAATAACCTTTGGAATCGGTGGCACCGACGATCTGGCCACCAGGGATACCAGCTCCCGCCATCAGCACGGACATCGCAAAGGACCAGTGATCCCGTCCGGCGTCTTTGTTGATTTTCGGGGTGCGTCCAAATTCGCCCAAGGCAATAACCAGAGTATTGTCCAAGGTGCCGCGTTGGTGCAAGTCATTGATCAAAGCTGACAGTCCTTGATCCAGACGGGCGGCTTTATTTTTTTTGTATTTCTCAAAAATTTTGGTGTGATCGTCCCAACCGCCATACGATACGGTGATGAAGGGAACCCCGACTTCAGTGAGGCGGCGAGCGAGTAGCAGGCGTTGGCCAAAGTCATTGCGGCCGTAGGTTTCACGAACTTTTTCAGGTTCTTTCTCGATGTCAAAGGCTGCCTGGGCTTTTTGCGAGGTGATCAGATCAAAACCCTGGGTGTAAAATTCATCAAAACCAACCGCAGGGTCCTCGGCGATGCTGTCGTTGATTCGTTTGAGTTGATCGAGCGATTGTCGCAGCTCTTTTCTGGACCCGGCACGGTCATCACCGACCACCGAGGGGATGGAAACGTCACGCACCTTGAAGCCCTTGTTATTGGGATTGCTGGAGATAATGAAGGGGGCGTGTTGGGCTCCTAGAAAATTGGGTCCACCAGAGCGGGTGATGCGTGGGGTGGAGATGTAGGGGGGCAAACCCTGGGTCATACCTCGATGAGAGCTGACCACTGAACCAAAGGAGGGATGAAAGGTGACATAAGCGCCACAGCCCACGGGCACCGGAGTCGGGCGTCCGGTCATCATGTAGTGGTTGCCTGCGCCATGATTGTTCTGCTTGTGGGCGATGGAACGAACGATGGAGAGCTTGTCGGAAGCTTGTGCCAGCTTGGGCATCATTTCAGAAAAATGAACGCCTGGCGTTTTGGTTTTGATGCTTTTGAATTCCCCGCGAATTTCTTTTGGAGCATCCGGCTTGGGGTCGAAGGTTTCGTAGTGACTAGGGCCGCCGTCGAGCCACACCAGGATGCAGCGAATGTCATTGGCATTTTTGCCCTTGGCGGTGGCAGCCTGGGAGCGCAGTTTTAGAATGTCACTGAGGCCGATGCCTCCGAGGGCACCCAAGCCGACTTGGATGAAGTCGCGTCGCTTGAACGAGTTTTTGCTGGAGCGGGATCGGGGCATAAAAAATGATTAGTGGTTGAATACAAATTCGGCAGAATTCAACAGCGACCAGAGGATGTCCTCAGCGGCGAGTTGAGCCGTCATGTCTTTTTTGTTAAAGTAGGCTAGGCTGGCTTTTTGCTCTGCTGCGTTGGGTAGGCGGGAATAGGTGGCGAGGTAAATGGCGCGGGTGATTTCTTCGGGCGATTTTTTAGCGGCGACCAGTTTGGAAGGCAGGCTTTCGGCTTTGCCGAGACGCTCGTTGAGTTCTTTGGAGTTCATCATGTGCAGCGCTTGCACCGCACTGGGTTGGGCGTCGCGCTCGCAGGGACAGGCGGCACTGGAATCAGGACGACCAAAGGTGTCGAGGAAATCAGATTTGAGTAGATTGTTCCAAGTGCGCATCGCGGGCGACCCTTTGGGCAAACCGCTGAAACGTGGTGGGGCGCCGGTCAGGTCGGACACGGCGTCGAGCATGACTTCGGCGGGCAGGCGACGACGATAGGAACGGGAGAAATTATTGATATCAGCGAGGTTGTGCTGGTTGGGCAGGGAGCTGATTTGATAAATGTGGGAGCGCATGATGTTGCCCATCAGATGTTTTAGATCGAATTGGTGAGCGATGAAGTCGGTGGCCAGCCAGTCGAGCAGGGCATCGTTGGTGGCGGGGTTGGAAGCGCGGAAGTCATCCACTGGATGCACGATGCCTTTGCCAAAGTATTCCCCCCAGATACGGTTGACGATGGTACGGGCAAAAAAAGGATTTTCCGGGTTAGTGATCCAGTCCACCAACACTTCGCGTGGATCCTGGCCTTCCTTGATCACGGCGGCAGGACTGTCTGGAGCTTTGGGCTTCATTACAGCCTGGGTGACCGGGTGTTTGACTTGGCCGCCCGGTTTGAAGTAAATGTATTCGGGTTCGCCTGAAATCGGTGGCGATATGCCTTGTCCCTTGTGTTTGACTGATCCGAAAAAAGCTGCCAGGGAGTAATAATCGTCCTGCCCCCATTTTTCGTTGGGATGATGATGGCACTTGGCGCAATCCATACGGATGCCGAGGAAGATGCGACTGACAAAAGCCCCCATGTCTGCAGCCTCCCGCTTATCGCGGAAGAGGGTGGTGGGTCCGTATTCGTGGGTCGATCCACTGGCGGTGAGCAGTTCTCTGACAAATTGGTCGTAGGGGGTGTTGGCTCTTAGTTTTTCCCGGATCCATTGGTCAAAAATATAAACCGGCTTGATGCCGACACGTTGGGTATTGGGTCGCAGCAGGTCGTTGAATTTGGTCGCCCAGTAGTCGCCCCAGGCATTGGAATTTTTATCTGACAGCAGTTCGTCGATCAGTTGGGATCTCTTTTTGGGATCTTTGTTCTGGAGGAATTCGTCGACTTGTTGCGGACTTGGAAGTTTGCCGAGAGTATCCAAGGTGGCGCGACGGATGAACTCATTGTCGGAGCAGGTGGGGGAAACCAGCAAACCGAGCTTTTTGTGTCGTTCATAGGAATAGGTATCGATTTGATTATTGCTCTGAAGTTTTGCGTAGGTGGCTGCGGGCAGAGTTTTTTCAGGTGGAATAGTGACCCGAGCTACATCCACTTGTTCCAAGTAACGAACGACAATCACCCCTTCACCTGAAA
>JAJRVS010000182.1 GCA_024277195.1 Verrucomicrobiota bacterium
ATCAAGTAAAAATATAATTTATAGGCACTACATTGCCTTTTTGAAAATACGACCGTTGGTAATCAACGACTTACGGAGGCCGATTGGTAAAATTTACTCGATTTTAAGTGGTTTGAAGACAAAAAAAGGAAACTTGGGCTAATGGTATTACGTGGGGTCTTGGGGTGGTTTGGGGGATCCGCGGATTGCCAATCCGCGCCACGATGGGGAGGGGGTCAAAATAACAACTTCCATGTCAGGTGTTATTTTGATTGTTTTTAACAATGGGCAAGCGGAGCGCTCGCCCTACAATAGTCGTTATGTATTTGGGGCGTCTGGTGTGGGGTGGCTGCTCCGCTTGCTCTGCGCTGACGACAAATTAGAGATCAGGTGAAGCGAGATGATCACTCCTCTTCTTCCGGAGGCAGTCCTTTCAGATATTTGAACAGTTCGGAGTCGGTGCCAAGGATCAGCATGGTATTGGTATCAAGGGTATTCTCGAAAGTTTCCATGGTGCGGGTGAATTCGTAAAAGCTTTGGGCTGCGGGGTCCTGGTCGTAAGCTTTGGCATAGATGCTGATTGCCTGGGCGTCGGCCTTTCCCTTGGTGGTTTGGATTTCTTTGTAGGCGGTGGAACTGATTCTTTTGAGTTCTTTTTCCATGTTGCCGAGGATTTTTGCCGCCTCACCAGCGCCTTCGGACCGGAACAGTTCGGCGATTTGGGCACGTTCGCTGATCATGCGTATGTAGATGCGTTGGCGCACCGTTTCGTTGTAGTTGATGCGTTTGAAGCGCAGGTCTAGCAGTTCGATGCCGAACTCCTTGACCTTGCCTTTGCTGCGTTCGAGGATTTCCTGCTCAAGTTTGACCCGGCCTTTAGTGATGGGCGGCAGAACCGCCACGTTGCTTGCGAGGCCTGCACTTAAGCCTTCTGGCCGTTCGGGCTCGCGGTCTTTGGTGGTGCGTATGACTTCAATCAGTTTGTGCCGGGCAATGGTATTGCGGGTTTCACTGCCAAGAATGTCATCGAGGCGGGAAAGGGCACGGCGTTCGTCACGCAGGTTTTCGAAAAAAGCACGAGGATCGACAATTTTCCAGCGAGCGTAGGTATCAACTACGATGTAGGTTTTATCCTTGGTCGGCATTTCGTTGGCCTGACCATCCCAGGCGATGATGCGTTTTTCAAAACGGTTGACGACATCGATGAAGGGCGTTTTAAACTTTAGCCCGGCTGTGCTGATGGTTTTGCCGATAGGCTTGCCGAAGCGGGTGACAATGACTTGTTCGGTCATGTCCACGGTGTAACAGGATAGCGAGAGAATAATGGCCGCAATCATTAAAATGATGAGAGCGAGACAGGATGAGATTTGTGATGGTTTCATCTTAGTAAAATAAAAAGTTAGCGTTCAGGCTTAGATTCAGCGGGCTGCTTTTGGCAGGATGGGAGCGGTGGTTTGGGCATCAGAGCCTAGTTGTAGTAGGGGAAGGATTTGTTTGGCATCGCTGTCGATGATGATTTTTCGACCCAGTTGCGGGATCACTACATTCATGGTTTCGAGGTAAAGGCGTTTCTGAGTGATGCCGGGGGCTTTTTTGTATTCAAGGAAACGGGCGGTGAATTTGGCGGCGTCTCCTTCCGCCTCGTTGACTCTTTCGGTGGCGTAACCTTCCGCTTCGCTGATCTTACGCTCCGCTTCGCCACTTGCTTTGGGCACTTCTCGGTTGTACTGGCCGTTGGCGATGTTGATCAGGTTCTCGCGTTCTTGTTGGGCATTATTGACTTCATTAAAGGAGGATTGCACCGGTTCCGGCGGGTCGACGTTTTTCAATTGCACCTGGTCGATTTGCAAGCCCATGGAGTATTCGTCAACCAGTTCCTGGAGCTTGATCAGAGACTGCGATTCGATCTCCTGACGGCCAATGGTGATAACTTCATCAACGGTTCTGTCGCCGACAACTTCGCGCATGATGGCTTCTGAAGCATCACGCAGAATCTCGTCAGGATCCCGGACTTCGAAGAGGTATTTTTCCGGATCGCTGATGCGGTATTGAACCACCCACTCGACCAGGGCGGCGTTGAGGTCTCCGGTGACCATGTGTTTTTCGTAGCCTTGCTCTTTTTGATCAGGGGAGTATTGGCTGCGGTTGGTGGCGCCACGGGTGCCAAAACCAAATTCCTGTTTCATTTGTCGAAGCACTGGCACGTGTATCACTTTGTCGATGCCAAAGGGCAGTTTGCCATGCAAACCGGGAGTGGTGATGGTATGCAAGTGGCCAAAACGGGTGACCACACCGGCTTCTTCGGCTTGCACGGTGTAAAATGCGGTGAACAGGCCGACGACGAGGATCAGCAAAGGCACCAGGACGGCGGGTAACCACAGCGCTTGTTTGTCCAATTTGGGCAGTTTAAGGTCGAAATCAATTTTTTGTGGAGAATGTTCACTCATGATGGGGGCAGGGTGCCGCTGTTCACCCTGCCTTGCAATAGAGGATTATCGAAATCGATGATCTTCTTTGTATGGAGCTTTGAGAAAAAGTATTGACCCTTTTCAAAAGCGGTCTTTTAATACCTGCACTATGAAAATCCCTGCGTTGTTTTATTTGGCGGCTTTTGCGAGCCTGTTTGTATTGGCTGTGAATGGTGAGGCTCGAACCTGGACCCGGGCCAAGGACAATAAGAAGATCGAAGCTGACTTTGTGAAAGCGGAAGGGGATAAGGTCACTATCAACATGAAGGGCAAGGAAATGACTTTGGCAGTCAGTGTTTTCAGCAAGGAGGATCAGGAATTCATCGCAGCTCAAGGGAAAAAGGGTGCTGCCAAGGGCAAAGAATCCACGGCAGGATTGAAGGGGGACCCCAAAGTGATGCCAGAGGGGGCGACTTCAGTGGTATTAAGCGGAGCGCATCTGTGCTGTTCCAAATGTCAGAAGAAGATGGAAAAAGCTGTTGAGCGTTATGATGATGTTAAACTGGATTTTGATAAGAGCGCTGGAACGGTGACCTTTGATGGGGAGAGCGGACAAGCGGTGGAAGATGCCTTGTTCAAGGTGCATGAAGCGGGTTTTTACGGCACGACGGATCATGCGCGGTTGAAGATGAAAAAACCGGGTGGCAGCAAAAAGGAGGTTGAGGAACTCAGCGTGGTTGGCATGCATGTGTGTTGTGGAAAATGTGAAAAAGCGATCAAAGCGGCGCTGAAGGATGTGAAGGGGCTCGACGCCCATACACTGGAGAAGGGTAAAAGCTCTTTTAATGTGACGGGAAAGGTCTCTGCAGCGGAAATCAATAAAGCTCTGAATGGAGTGGGGTTGAATGCCCGAACGGTTACTGTGCCTAAATAAGGGGAGTTTTTTACCGGGCGCGACAGGGGCAGTTGATGATAATTTATTTTTCCTGCTGGATTTTTCAGCACAGGGCATTAAAGGTATCGGCGTTATGATGATCGCATTAGGATTAGGTGTCGCTATAGGAATGTTGCTGCTCGGAGCAGTGTTGTTTTCTTATTTGCTCAAGGGCAGTTAAGGCGCGGGATTTTGCCAACAGGTTATCAAGGGCTTTTGACAAGCTCTTGGAAAAACTGCTGGTGCTTTTTACCATTCAGGCTATCATCTGACTCAACATGCCGATGAAAGGACGTATCATTATTAAATCGATCCTCATCGCTATTATTCAAGACTAAGTCAGTCTGGATGGTAGCGAACCGACAGGTCATGATTTGACCGCATGTGAAATTTTCGGCTCAAAATCGTCCATTCCGGCGTAATATCCGCTATTGATATGAGTGAGCCAACAACTAAGCAAGTAAGCATCTATGACACCACCCTGCGTGACGGTACGCAGGGGGAGGGCGTGTCTTTCAGTTCACTGGACAAACTTCGCATCGCAAAAAAACTCGATGAGTTCGGGGTGGATTATATTGAAGGCGGCTGGCCGGGTTCGAATCCGAAAGACGTTGAGTTTTTTCAAGAGGCCAAAAAACACCAGTGGCAGCATGCGCGCATTGCCGCTTTTGGCAGCACGCGGCGTAAAAATGTAGCGGTGGAGGATGATCCGCAGGTGGCGTTGTTGATTGAATCAGAGGCTCCGGTGGTGACCTATTTTGGCAAAAGCTGGAAGCTGCATGTGACGGAGATCCTGACCACGACGGTGGAGGAGAACCAGGCGATGATTCGCGATACCGCGGCTTATCTGAAAAAACACGGACGCGAGGTGATCTACGATGCCGAGCACTTTTTTGACGGTTACAAAGATGATCCGGATCATGCTTTGGATACTTTGCGGGCCGCTAAGGAAGGCGGGGCGGGTATGGTGGTATTGTGTGACACCAATGGCGGCACCATGCCGCACGAGGTGGAGAACATTACGCGGGCGGTGGTTGAGAGTTTGCAAATGCCGGTGGGGATTCATCCGCATGACGACTGTGGAGTGGGGGTGGCGAATGCTTTGGCGGGGGTTGCCGGTGGTTCGACCCAAGTGCAAGGGACGGTCAATGGTTTTGGTGAGCGCACTGGGAACTGCAATTTGATTTCGGCGATTCCCAATTTGTCTTTGAAGCTGGGAATCGAGCTGAATACTGATTTGTCTCGTTTGACAGAGGTGTCGCGTTTTGTCAATGACCTGGCTAATCATCCGCATTACCCGCGGGCACCTTATGTGGGGGAAACGGCATTTGCCCACAAGGGCGGCATGCATGTGAACGCGGTGCAGAAGATCGCACGCAGTTTTGAGCATATCGTGCCAAAGACGGTGGGCAATCGCCAGCGGATCCTGGTGTCCGAGTTGTCGGGGCAGAGTAATGTTTTGATGAAAGCCGAGGAACTTGGGCTGCCTTTGAAAAAAGGCAGTGACGAGGTGAAGAACATTCTCGAGCAGTTAAAAACCCTGGAAAAGAAGGGTTATGAATTTGAAGCGGCCGAAGCTTCTTTTGAGCTGCTGATTCGCAAAGTTTTGGGGGATTGTGATCCTTATTTTCGCTTGCGGGAGTATCATTGCAGTTACCGTTACCATACAGCGGATGTGGGAGCTTATGAAACGTGTGAGGCCACGGTCAAACTTCGATTGGGAGGGGAGCGGGTTTACACGGTTGCCGAGGGGGATGGCCCGGTGAATGCTCTGGACGCGGCTTTGCGCAAAGCTTTGAGCCCGGCATATCCGGAGATCGAAGAATTGTCACTGCAGGATTTTAAAGTCCGTATCGTGGATAGTCACATGGGCACCGCGGCAAAAACCCGGGTATTGGTGGTGAGTTCGGATGGTAAGGAAAGTTGGGGCACGGTGGGGGTTTCACATAATATCATCGAAGCGAGTTGGAAGGCTTTGGTTGATAGTATTGAAGTTTTTCTGATGCGACGGGGCGTGCAGCCGAACTAGGCGGTGGCAAATGTTGATTGGTTCTGAGCTCGGAGAACCGCGAATAAACGTGAAATAAGAAAGAGGGGGGAATGTAGGGCGGGTGTCCCTACCCGCTGGGAGCGTTGAAAGTGGTGTGGGTTCGAGCACGGTTAGAGCCGCATGGACAGATTTGGAAATGGGTGTAAGACAGAGTAGTTAAGCTGCTGAGCTATGCGTTCCGCCCTTTCAGGGCTGGAAAAATTGGATTTTTTACCCAGCGCTTCGCACTGGGCTATATCATTGAGCACCGTTGGTGCAGAAGAGATGAAAGCAAACTGTCCTGTAAGGACAAAATGAGATAGCCTAGTGCGAAGCGCTAGGTTAGATTGTTTTTATTGCTAGCCCTGAGCCGGAGCGTAGCGTAGACAGCCGAAGGCAACGGGCGGAATGATGTGGGCGTGTGATAAGCTGGCTTTCAATAGCCAAAGGTTAACTTTTTTGTTATCCATCATTGGGAGATCTATCCTACGGTGGAGCCGGATGTAGGGTGGGTGTCCCCACCCGCTGGGAGCGTTGAGGGTGGTGTGGGTTCGAGCGTGGTTAGAGTAGCGCGGACAGATTTGGAAATCTATCCTACGGTGGGGAGGAATGACAATTATTGCGTAGCTTTTAGGAGGGAAAGGTGGATAATGAAGTCATGAGGGAAATGATTTTTCGAGTTGGGGTTGTGGCGCTGTTGTCAGGCTTGTTGGTTTCTTGTTCGAGTCTGCGGGAAACGCCGGAAGTGATTGTTATTTTGCCAGAAGGTGAAAGTGCAGGGGATGTGGGCAAGATCAGTTTTGCCAGACAAATCAAACCTATTCTCGAGGGCAAGTGCTTGGCTTGCCATCACCCGAATTCCGAATTGACGGGTATCAGTTTTGCCAGTCGGGAGAGTATTTTGAAGGCGAGTGAAGAGCGCCCGATTCTGGTTCCAGGGGAGCCAGAGAAGAGCAGTTTGTTTTTAGTGACGGTATTGCCGGATTATTTTGTCGAAGCGATGCCCGCGTCGGGCCACAAGCTGACCGAGGAAGAAAAGTGGAATCTGTATCACTGGATTCAGCAAGGGGCGGACTGGCCCAAAAACAAGGCAGCTTTAAAAAGCTCAAAAGCGAAGAAGAAGGACTGAAAACAGCAAGCTTTTGCCCGTTCAACTATCCTCATCAATCGTTTCATCCCGCTGATAGATGGGCAACTGGCGGTAGGGTACGCTGAAAGAAAGAACGATCATCGAGGTTCCGTAAATGGGACTGATTTTGGCCGGCCAGGAACCGTTGGCTGCCTGGGTGGAGATGTAGTGAGGATACATCCAGGCGGCGTATTTTTCCCAGTATTTTCCGCCGAGCTGGAACATCGCCTGGGCATTATAATAGTTAGCGTAAATTTCATGTCCGCTGCCGATGATTTTTTGATGGCTTTGCAGGATGAAGTCACCAGCCCGGTAGGTCAATTCAGTGCCGTGGTATCCAGATAGCTCCAGACACAACAGGCCACAACCGGTGAGGGTATTGGATCCCGATGGGCCGGAATAACCGAAGCCGCCTGATTTTTTGTCATTGTTACGCAAGACGTATTCGATGGAGGACTTGATCGCAGCGTCCGGGACGGGAGCTCCATTCAATTTAGCGGAGCGCAGCGCCATCAGAGCCCATCCGCTGCAGGACAGATCGGAGTCACGGGAATCCGGTTTGTAACGCCAACCGCCCTGGTGTTGCTTGGGTTTTTTAACCGCCTGGGAAGAGAGGATCAAGCGAGTGGCCCTGGAGAGCACCTGATCGAGTTTATCCTGGGTTTGCGGATCAACCATGCCCGAACATTCGGAGAGAAAGAGGGTGCTGATATTATGCGCATACATCACGCCGTTACCGGAACGGCCTTTGTTGAGCAGTCCGTTGGATTGTTGGCTGCCGAGGATGTATTGGATGCAAAGGTCGAGGTTTTTTGAATAGATGCCTTGCCCCGGAGTGTGGCCTTTAGATAAAAAAGCCATGCCCGCCAGAGCGACGATGCCGGTGGATTGGCCGTAACCGCTACCAAAAGATCCGTCGGGTTGTTGATTGCTGGCCAGCTATCCCAGGCCTTTTTGCCCGGCCCGTTCAGCGGCTTCCTTGTGTTTGAGAAAAACGGAGTTGGACAGGGATTGCGCCGCGAGGGGCAGGGTTTGCAGGAAAACCCCCGCGATCAATAAAATGGTGAGGATGGGAGCTTTCATGGTAGCTGTTTATTTATCGTTTTTGACCGCTTCCGCAGCGATCACTCTGAAATAACGCTGCACCAGATCGCGGTATTCTTCGGGGATGGCCTCGCCACCCTGTTGTGAGCTGCCGCCCTGCAAGGTGCCTTTCATGCGTGCCCAGTCGGCGAAGGTGATGCCGAGTTTGGCCAGTTCCGGCGGCACTCCGCTGCCGTCCATGTCAGGGGTTTTGCCTCCTTCGCTGAGTTCCTGTTTGCCTTCCGATTCGGACTCGCGTGGATCTGATTTCTGCGAGCCATCCGGTTCGGCTTGCTGGGGCGGTTGCTGCCCGGCCAATTTTTCCAAGGCTGCCTGGGCCAGTTGTTGTAAGGAGTCAGCGGCTTTTTTAGCTTTGTCCGAAGCTTGCTGGTCGTTCTTGGAGTCGGAAGCTTTAGCAACATCCTGGAAACTTTCGGCGAGTTCCTTGCTCTCCAGGGTTTCGCTTTTCATTTTCTCGGAAGAAAGTTTTTTCACCTGATTGGCCAAATCCTTGGCGGTGAGCTGCAACTGTTTGGCGGCTTCTTTAAATCCATTTTCGGCTTGTTTTTGAGAGTTTTGAGATTGGGCGAGCGCTTGTTTTTTTTGCGCCGATAAAGGCGTTTTGGCCGGATCTTTTTTCTGTTGGCGCTGGATTTGTTCCGCTCGCTCCTGCGCTTGTTTGGCCTGGGTGAGTTGCTGGCTGGCACGGTCAGCTTGTGCTTTGGCTGCTTTTAATACACTTTCAGCCTGACGTGCGCGGCTTTGTGCTTGAGCCTGCTTGGCCATTTGGGTGTCGTTTTCCAAAGCATCCGTTTCCTGGGCAAGCTGTTCGGCTTGCTGGGCCACTTGTTCCTCCTGCATGGTAAGAGCTTCCTCCAGATCACCTGATTGGATCGAGTCGAGTTGTTTTTTGATGCTTTCCTGGCGGTTTTTCAGTTGCTCCAATTTTTGAGCAGTGGGTGATGGGGGAGTGTTCTGCTTAGCATGGTTGTCGGCCATTTTTTTGGCATCGGTTTTGTCTTTGTTATCTTGTTTGTCCTCTTTGCCCGCAGTCTGCTCCTGTGGGGAGGAATTGGCATCTTTGTTGTTTTTATTCTGCGCGACCTGCTGGGCGGCGGCATCAGATTTATCTGAAGCTTTTTTGTCCTGGGCATCCTGTGCCGCTTGATTTTTCTGGCCGGGGTCTTGAGCCGGATTTCCTTTTTGCTGTTGCGCCATTTCAGAATCCCGAGCTTTCTGCAATTCTTTGGCAGCTTCTGCCGCAGCTTTCATCGCTTGTTCAAGGTTTTCCTTTTTTAAGGCTTGCGCGGCTTCGGCGGTGCGGTTGACTGCTTCATCCAGCTTCGGAGCTTGATTGGCTGCTGTATTTTTCTGTTCACCTTTTGCCTTTTGATCAGCTTCGGCTTTGGCCTCGGCTTGCGCGGTTTTTTTACTGTCAGCTTTGTTAGCAGAAGCTTTGTCGGTCGCTTTGTCCGCTGCCGTCTGTTTGTTTTTAGGGTTCAGTTGTTCATCCAGATTTTTGGTGTCTTTGGCGATAGATTCCTGTTCTTTGGCGAGGTTGCTGAGCAGTTGCTTGCGCAAGGCTTCTTCCGCGTTGTCGGTGGCCGCTTGTTTGGTGGCTTGTTCTACTTGCTCTTGTTCTTGGGCGAGCTCTTGAGCCATTTTAGCCAACTGCTCCGCTTTTTCCTGTTGTTGTTTCAGCACATCCTTGAGGGCGGCTTCATTCTCTTTGAGGATATCCCCTAATTCATTCTGGACTTTTTTCTGTTGTTGCTGCCATTTGGCAAAATTCTGAGCCAGTTTTTTCTGTTCCTGCTCAGTGAGGGCTTTTTGGGATTGCTGGGATTTTTGTGCTTGTTGTGCGCGATCTGCAGACTCACGCGCCAACTGG
>JAJRVS010000183.1 GCA_024277195.1 Verrucomicrobiota bacterium
CCAGCGCCTGCTGCAACTCGCCTACGAATCCAGAATCAGCTACATGAAGGACGTCAAAACGGACTCCGTAGAGAATTTTGAAAAATCCACCATCGCCTATCGCAAAAAATTCGCCAAGGACGTCATCGGCGAATATGTCATCGACCTGCTGCCGCCCAACGCTCGCTCACGCAAATATGAAGTCGGACCAAAAACCGTCAGCTATCAGGTCGAAATGGACGTCTTCCCCGACGTCACCGCCTACGGCATCCTCACCCTACCCAAAGACCTGAAACTCGACGGTTCGGAAAAACGCCCGGTAGTCGTCACTCAACACGGACTCGAAGGACGCCCGCGCCACACCACCGGCGAGGAAAAATACCAAGCCTACAAGTCCTTTTCCACCCATCTGGCCGAACGCGGATTCATCACCTTTGCGCCGCAAAACCCCTACGTGCTTTTTGACCGCTTCCGCACCCTGCAATTCAAATCCCAGTCGATCGGTAAAACCCTGTTCTCCATCGTGGTACCTCAACACCAACAGATCACCGACTGGTTGGCGAAACAACCCTACGTCGATGGCAAACGCATCGGTTTTTACGGCATCTCCTACGGAGGAAAGTCCGCGATGCGCATTCCTGCTCTGGTCACCAACTACGCCCTGTCCATCTGCAGCGCCGACTTCGGCGAGTGGGTGTGGAAAACCGCCGCCACCGACCAACGCTCTCTACGCTACAGCTACGCCAACAAAGGCGAATACGAAATCTGGGAGTGGAACCTCGGCAGCACCTTCAACTACGCCGAAATGGCTCACCTCATCTGCCCACGCCCCTTCATGGTCGAACGCGGGCACTTCGACGGAGTGCAACCCGATGACCGAGTTGCTCAGGAATACGCCAAAATCCGCTACCTCTACGCTGCTCAACTCAAAATCCCCGAGCGCACTCGCATCGAATACATCCTCGGCCCCCACGCCATCCACGAACAAGGCACTTACGATTTCCTTCACCAGCATCTCAACTTGCCGGCTCCAAAAAAATAACTGATATGCCAAGCTCAAACACCATCGCCCCTAAAATTGTTTTTCTCGATGCCGGCACCACCGATATCGGAGATCTGGATTTTTCTAAAATCGAAAAACTAGGCAAGCTCAACTGCCACGATCTAACTCTGCCCAGCCAAATCATCGAGCGCCTCAGTGACACTCAAATTGTTCTCAGCAACAAAACTGTCATCGACAAAAACATCATTGAATCCTGCCCTCAACTCAAACTCATCCAAGTCGTTGCCACCGGCTACAACAACATCGACATCGAAGCTGCCCAACAACACGGCATCGCCGTTTGTAACGTCAGTGGTTATTCCACCCCAGCCGTGGCCCAGCACACCCTCACCTTATTGCTCAACCTCGCTACCCAGATCCATCGTTATGCGACAGAAGCCGCCGAATGGCCCCGCTCGCCCTACTTCACCCGCCTCGACCACCTGATCAGTGAGCTCGCAGGCAAGACCCTCGGCATCGCTGGAATGGGAACCATCGGCTCTCTGGTTGCCGACCTGGCCGAAGCCTTCGGCATGAACGTGATTGCCTTGCAGCGAGCAGGCCAATCCCCCGCACCCGCCAATTCTGTCAACTCCGCCAAACGCCCGCGAGTGAGCCGCGATGAATTTTTCTCCAGCTGCGACGCCATCTCCCTGCACTGCCCGCTCACCCCGGACACCCATCATCTGATCAACCTGGACAGCCTCGCCCAGATGAAACCCTCCGCCTTCCTCATCAACACCGGACGCGGAGATCTGGTCGACGAAAACGCCCTGGCCGATGCTTTGCGCAACCACAAAATCGCCGGAGCCGCGCTCGACGTCCTCTCCAGCGAACCCCCACCCACCGACCACCCCTTGCTTTCTCCAGACATCCCCAACCTCATCATCACCCCCCACACCGCCTGGGCCTCCCGCGAAGCCCGCCAACGCCTACTCGACGGAGTAGCCAACAACATCCAAGCCTTCCTCTCCGGCAAATCCCTAAACCGCCTAGATTAAAAAAAACCACGAATAGACAAGCTCTTACCAGTAAATAACCGTCTAAGTAATTTTCTCATTTCCCCTCACTCTCCCATTCGCGTCTATTCGCGTTCATTCGCGGTTCTCCCCTTTCCCTCTTTCATTAGTGGTTCGCTTCAATCAAACCACTCATCCTGCGGATCAAACTTAGGCACCGGCACATTAATGATCTTCAATTTCCCCACCGCCCGGTGGCGGCAGCCGGGTTTGATCATCACCGCCATGCCCGGTTTCAGCGGAAAACTCTCGCCATCCAGCTCCATCACCCCTTCTCCCTCCAGCACATAATAAATCTCAGTCATCTTCTTGTGATAATGAAGCTCACTGTCCTGCTTGATCGTCGTCACGTGCATTGATGCCACCCCATCCGCATCCTCCATAAAGGCCCGCTTCGATGAACCACAAGGGCAAGGTGTGCCCTCAACCTGCGCAAAATCAACCATTTCAAATTTCTTCATTCTAACTCCTCCATTCTAACTCTTGCTCCCTATCTTCTCCAAAATATAACGATCACAAATATCAAAATAAACCAGCATCGAATCCACATCAATCCATTCATCCTCGCCATGCAAATTACCCACTTCGGGGCGAGACAAGATCACCGGTATTCCCTGTTGGGCAAAAAACCGTCCGTCGCTACCACCAGAAGCATGAATCAGATCCACCTCTTCACCTGTCACTTCAGCCGTCAACTCGACAAAACGTTTGTCCGGTGCCAAATGACTCGGTTCCGCTGCGATCATCACCTCAAGCTCAATCCCTTCACCCAACAAACTGCCCAACTTTTCCATCACCTGCTCCACCGTCCAGGGAGGAGGAAAACGGACATCCAAAGCGGCCGTCGCCACTTCTGGAACGCAATTCACACTGTCATTGGGAGTCTCCATCATTGTCACCGAACAAGTTGGATACCAATGCGGGTCGCCCTCTTCCACCCGCCCGACATCGCCTTGCTGACCAGCAAACCACTTCAACACCTCCGGCAGGCGGTTCACCAGTCGTTCCAGCGGATTATCCGCCAACCACGGTCGCGCCGCATGGGACGAATGGCCCCGAGCCGTCAAGCGCAGGTGCATTACCCCTTTTTCCTCCACCGTGATCCGGTTCAGTGACCCGCCGTCGGGAATAATCGCCACCCCACAACGCAAACCCAGTTCTTCCACTAAACACTTCACCCCCGCTTCGCCCCCGCGTTCTTCATCGGAAGTAACCGCCAAACCCAAGGACAATCCCGGCGTAGCACAATGCCACTTCCTGAATAATTCGAGTAAAATCGCCAACTGCCCTTTCATATCGCCCGACCCCGCACCAACAATCCTCCCGTCTTTCACCTCTGACCGATAACACTCGCTCTGTGGATGCTCCACCACATCCAAATGAGCGTTCAGCAAAATCTCCGGATGCTCAATCCCTTGAGGCAAAACCAGCAACGATTCATAGCCCTGAAAATAATGACTTTTCAACACTACCCCCGGCACCTCGTCCAAATAATTGCGCAGCAACTGAAAACAGCGTGCCCGCTCAGCCGGGCGCGAATCGGTGCTCTCGATCACCATCAAATCCCGCGTCAAACGAATCAACTCCGCCCGCAAAGTTGTCTCGCTACTCATGATTCCTATATCTTAATTCACCATTCACAATTTCTAACTCCCCATCAATCCCTAACCAACTTCATGGCTATCGGCAGATCCGCCTCCGCCAAATCCAACAATTGATGACAAGCCTCCGGAGTATCAGCCATACACAAAAACTGCCCCTTATGCACCAGACCATCCTCACCAAAATTAAAATTAATCGGCACCACGCCGCCCTTCATGCCCGGCATATAAAGATGCCCCGGACGATCCAACATATCCAGTAACACATCACCTGACTGGGGCTCGGACAAACGCAAATTGCGCAACAACCAAGCGCCGCCCTTGCGCAAATGCCGCGCCAGCACCGAAGGGTAAGTCGCCCCCGTCACCCGTGCATTGATCTCACACACATAAACCTCCGTCTCCCGCGCACCCTCACGATCCACCAAAATAAAATCCACGCTGGCCGTGCCACGGTATCCCGTCCGGTGCAACCATTGCCCCGCGATACCCGCCTGCCGCAACAACTCGTCCTCCAAACCCGGATCCTCGTGCAGATAGGCAGGTGGCGACTCGTTGCCCTCGTGGATACTGGCCACACTCAGAATCTGCTCAGTGATGTCATAAAGGTACACCTCATCTTCATTCAAAAACAACTGCACACTAGGACTGCGCATTTTCTCCACTCCCTTTTCACCTATTTTCAGCCAGGCCTGAACCAGCACTTCACCCTCGAAAAAATAATGCTGCGGCACATCAAGCCCTTCAATCGTCCCGTCCAACTCCACCTTCATCATACCAATGCCCGACGCCCCGATCTGCGACTTGATCACTGCCTCACTGTAACCCGCATCCCGCAAGCGCATCAAAGCCACCTTCACGTCCCCATTATCGCCAGCCGTTTCCGTCAGCACCACCGGCAAGCCGCTCTGCTGCAAATACTGGTGCAGAAGGTATTTGTTATTCCCACTCTGACTCCCCTGTGCCGTCGCCACCGTTTTTTTATCCACCGCCACGGCGATCAATGACAGCGTCTGATCCGTCACATAACCGTCCACCCAATGCGCTCCGTGCGTTTTCACCCGTTCTATGCAAGCTGGCATTTGCCGCCCCTCGGCCAGTTCTCTTCCGATCGCCTCATAATCAGCATGTTCGAGAATCATCAAGTCAGGCAAGCTCAGTCCCAAACCCTGACTGAAATAACGGCACAAATGCTCATCCGGTTCACGTTCGAGAATGAGCAAACTGTTCTCGCTCCGATAGATCAGATTGAGAATCGGAATCAAACGCCCACCGTAAGAATCAATCTCCCCCACTTCTTCTACAAGATTCTGGATTTCTTTCTCATTGCCAAAAAACAAAGACAGTAAGTTGGCAAAAAAAACTGCATGGCGATCCCAAAACCTGGGCAATTGACCCGGTTGGGAGATCACTTTGATATTCGCTGCAGCTTCTTTAGCCATGTTTACCTTCACTC
>JAJRVS010000184.1 GCA_024277195.1 Verrucomicrobiota bacterium
TCAAAGCTTGCACCGCTTCTGGCGAAAGGTCAGCCAGCGCACTCATCCCCACTGCCCCCCAATAACGGACAGCGATAACAGGTTCCTCCAAATTGGTAATAAAATCCGCCGCACTTCCTACCCCCACCTGCGCAGCTGCAACAACCGGTGCCTGCCCGTAATCCGCAAATCCCCCACGCGCCCTTTCCCATGGTGCCAATCCCAGACTAGATTTCAACACCAACGCTTCAGGCACAAAACCGAGATCCTTACTGTCTCGGATATGGTCAAACAACAAGCCTCTCATTTTTTTCAGAGTCTCCGCATATTCGTCAGATTTAGCCAAATTAGTCAGATTCATTGGATCTGCCTGACAATCATAGAACTCCTCCAGATCACGGGAGGGACGGGCAAAATGCCATTGCGCCGGAGTCATTTTTTCCGCATCACTCAACCGATAAAACTCATGGCGAATCTCACCCAAATCCGGCCAGGCACTCGACTGGTTATAACCGAGATGCGGCATGAAGTTTCTAATATAAAGGTAACGTTTGTCACGGACAGATCGCGCCAAGTCCAAAACCTCATCCACCCGGTCACGGTGACCATAAACATAATCACGGGCTTCAACGGCTTCCTTACCTAAAAAAGCTTTACCTTCCATGTAATTAGGTATTTTTACCTCCGCCAAACTCAAAACTGTAGGGCCAAAATCCACAAAACTCACCAATCGATCCGTGCGACTGCCCGGCTTTCCCGGTGCTAGGTGTTGATACTTTTTAGGAAACCTCACCATCATCGCCACCTGCATACCGGAATCAAGCAGTGCCCGTTTATGCCTTGGCATACCCGAACCATGATCTGAATAGAAAAAAACAATGGTATCCTCAGCCAATCCATCATCCTCAAGCTGCTGCAAAATAGCTCCCACCTCCTTATCCATCGCGGTGACGCAATCGTAATACCGTGCCACGGTTTTACGAATCACCGCAGTGTCCGGGTAGTAGGGCGGCAACGCAACTTTGGCAGGATCGTGAATTTAATCAGCAGACAATTTGCTCTGCACTTCGCTGACAAATTTTTCGTAAGGCCACACCATCGTTCGACTCTGATGCGAGGTCATCAAATTGAAAATACTGAAAAAAGACCGCCCTTCTTTTTTCTTCCGCCAATGCGCGCTGTCGCTGCTCTCATCCCATGACGCCTGAATGATCTCCTTGGAATTACCACTATTGTAATCAGTCTTTGCATTATTAGAGGTGTAATAACCCTCTTGGCGCAAAAAAGAAGGGAAGCCTTTCATGAACGCCGGCAGCGGAAAAGCCGAGCGCATCTGCTGGGTTCCCATCGAAGTCGCGTAGAGCCCGTTGATCAAACAGGAGCGCGAAGGCGAACAAACCGGAGCCGTGGCAAAAGCGTTTTCATACAACACCCCTTCACTCGCCAGGCGGTCAAGATTCGGCGTGATGGCAAAATCATCCCCGTAACAGCCCAGAGTAGGGCTCATGTCCTCGGCGGTGATCCAAAGAATATTCGGACGATCCGCCTGTCCTGCATGACCCGCAGCCAGCGTCAAACCAAACACCAAACAGAAAACCGACAGGCTAGTTAATATCTCCCTTTTCATTCCCTACTCATTTTTATTAGCAAACCACAGGAGTGCGGACCTTTCAGTCCGCACAAGTTGATGTTATCACAACCAGCTACTCACTCAGCGCAAAACTCCCACCTTCCGTAGTGCTGCGGACAAAAATCTTCCCCTCCGCTACAGCCGGAGTGCTCCAGCATTTACCACCCACCGCCTTGGCGCGTCCCAGCTCCTTATAAGACGAGGCATTGGCATCGACCAGCACCAACTCACCCGCATCCGACAATGCCAGCACATTACCTTCTTTAGTGAGAACTACATTTCCAGGGCCGAATCCCTCTTGTTTCCATTTCATCTCACCCGTGGCGATGTCCACACAAGCCAAGGGCCCCTTGCCATATTGCTTGAAACTAAACATTCCATAAAGATAGCCATCCTTCACCACCGGCGTGCTCCAGTGGTTCACATTTTCTTTCGGCGTGCGCCAGATTTCCTTGGCCGAGAGCTTAGCTCCGCTTTTAGAAATCTTCACCGCTCCGGCTCCGACCCCATAACCCGCCGAACAATAAACAATATCTTGCCAAATCACCGGAGAAGCAGCCGTTGATACTTTAAAGGGAAAAGCATAACGCCACAGCACATCTCCTTTTTCCGGAGTGAGCGCCACCAATCCGCTCTGGGTAAAAAAGACCACCTGCTTCACCCCCTGAACCTCGCCCACGATCGGCGTGGCGTGAGTGATCTGATCGTCCTCAGCTTTCCAGATCACCTTGCCGTCCGATTTATTCAAAGCCAACAAAGCCTGCCCCTTGCCCCCACCCGCCACATAAAGGCGCTGCCCGTCGATCACCGGCGAAGCGGCGTTCTGCCACTTGATATTTTGCGCCCCGTTTTCCTTCACCAGGTCACGTGCCCATACCTCGCTGCCATCCGACAGCTTCAAACAATGCACTACCAGAAAAGCGTCAAACACATAAACATGATCACCATCGATCGCTGGCGTAGAGCGCGAGCCGTCTCCGCCCTTGTTTTTTTTGGTTCCGGCACCGCCACCACCGTCCAA
>JAJRVS010000185.1 GCA_024277195.1 Verrucomicrobiota bacterium
ACATTTTTTGAGAAGAAAAGTAAGTGACCTTGGGGGTTGATGCAGAATAACGGAAAGGGTTGTAACGGAAAGGGTTGTAACGGAAAGGGTTGTAACGGGGTCCGGAAAGGGTCAGGCCTCATGCATTTTTGTTGTTGTGTGGATGGAGGAGGCGTGGAGGGGCGCTACGGAGGGGGAGGCTTAGGTGTTGACACATAAGAAGGGTCAGGCCTCATGCGAGTTTGTTGATTGTGTGCGGGGTGTGGAGGGGCGCTATGGGGGATTTGAATTTTTTTTGAGAGGAATGCAACTTTTTTGCTGCGCTGGGTTTTGATTGATTATATTCTGGGTGGTGGAAGGGATGGGTGCTGCTGGGAATACGGTTAGAGAACGTGGATGATAATAAAGATGAAGAAGGAATTCATAAATAAGGTTTTGGTGGTGGCGGTTTGCCTGGGTGGTTTTTTACCCTTGGCGGGGGTGGTTTTGGCCGAGCCGGTGACGGCGGGGCGGAAAGATGAGGCTAAAGGGGAGGGATCGGGGCGTGTTGAGATGTCTGGGGGGAAAAAGGATCATGCGGGGCGGCCCCCTTTGGCGGATTTGTCGGTGGAAGATCGGGAGGCGATGAGAAAGGCGTTGCAGGCGGTGTGGGAAAATCCGGAGGTGATGCAGGCCAGGGATGAGGTGCAGCGGGCGACGGATGCTTTTCGGCAGGCGATTAATAATGCGGTGAAAAAGGAGGATCCACGAGTGGCATCGCTGGTGGCTAGAATGCATGGCCGCGGTAAGAGCAAAGGGAAAGGGGATATCGGACCGGGGCGTCCGCCGGGGGCGAAAGCTGATGGACGCGGGGGGCGTCCTGGCAAGCTTAAGGGGGAACGGGGGGGAATGGGGCCAACTTTTGCTCCGCCGAAGTCGCATCATCGCGGTGTAGGGGGAGGTGGAAGTGGGCTGGCTCCGGCAGGTTTCAGGGCGCTGCCCGGGGATTTTTCCGAGGAGGAGAGAAAACGTCTGCAGGCGGCCAGGGAAAAGGCGATGCAGTCGGACAAATTTCAGAAAGTGAATGAAAAGCTGAAGGTTTTGCTCAAGCAGGGCGAGGAGTTGCGTAAAAAGCGGGTGCAGATGTTTCATCGGATCCGGGAGGAGATGAGCAAAGCGATGATTGAGGCGGATCCCGAGGTGAAGGGCTTGTTGGAGCGTATTGAGCAGGGGAAGGGGAATCGCGAATCGCCGCCGGCTAGTGTTCGTTGAGGATAAATTGTCGCGACGATAAGGGGCGCGGTTACATTTTGCGATGGATAGGGCCGTCCCGTTGGGACTAAGAGGTTCGAACTGCAAGTTCCCAGGGCGATGCCCTGGGCTGACATAGCGTCGGCCCCTTGGGCCTGTTGCCCTGACGGGGATGAGATAACGTCGTTCCTGTGGGCTGGTTGCTCTGAGGGGTGACGGAGGGATTGGTTTTTCGGTGTGCCAGTGAGAAATTATTAAGATTTCTTTAGTTTTTGGGCTTGCTTATAAAGGACTATGGAGATTATAATATGCCCCGTTGTGCTTTAACTAATTATGGAAATTCAAATATGCCCTGTTTTTTTCTGATAAAACGAATTAAAGGATGCTAACTCGTTGATACACCGATGGTTTTTTCAATCCAGTCCGATCTTGGAAAAGGCGGCCGATTTGCGGTTCGTTCTCTGGATGGTTTTGGGCTGAAAGCAGGGGGGCTGAATGTGACGGGAGAGATGGGCGGAGGTGAGCACGCGCGAGGAGAGCGTGCGGGGCAGGTTTCTGCGGGAGGGGCTCGGGCGGAGACTTATCATGTGTCGGTGCTGGCGGATGAGTCGTTGCAGGTTTTGGCGGTGAATGAGGGGGATGTTATTTTTGATGGCACCCTGGGGGGTGGAGGGCACAGTGAACGGTTGTTGCAGGCGGGAGCACGGGTGATTGCCTGTGATCGCGATCCGGCGGCTTTGGTGTACGCGCGCGAGCGTTTGGCGGCTTATGGGGATCAGTTTCGCGCTTATCATGGCAACTATGATCAGATGGATCGTTTGCTGGATGAGGCGGGGGAGACAAATGGGGTGGATGGCATTATTCTCGATTTGGGGATTTCGTCGAAACATGTGGATGACGGCGCACGGGGTTTTTCGTTTGCCAAGCAGGGGCCGCTGGACATGCGGATGGATACCACGGCGGATTTGACGGCTGAGCAGATGGTGAACGAGGAGGACGAGGCCGAGCTGCGGCGTATTTTTTGGGAGTATGGCGAGGAACGTTCGGCACGGGCGGTGGTGCGGGCGATTGTGAAGGCGCGTGAAGAAACGCGGATCGAGACGACGGGACAACTGGCGGCCTTGGTGGAGTCGGTGATTCCGAGGCGCGGCAAGCGTCATCCGGCGACCAAGGTATTCCAGGCTTTACGCATCGCGGTGAATGATGAGTTGGGCCATTTGCAACGGGCTTTGGAAAAAACGATAGTTTGTCTCAAGCCGGGCGGGCGCTTGGCGATTATTTCGTTTCACTCTTTGGAGGACCGGATGGTGAAGCGCTTTTTACGTCAGCACAGTCTGGCGATGCTGGATCGTCCGGAGTGGCCGGAGCCGAAGGTGAATCCTCAATGTTTTTTTTCGTTACCGATGAAAAAACCCTATGTGCCGGGGGCGTATGAACTGGAGTGCAATGCGCGATCGCGCAGTGCCAAGTTGCGGGCTGCGGTTCGTCTGGGAAGTGAAGGTGTGACAAAACAGAACAAGAATAGATATGCAAAATAATCAATATCAGAACAGTCTGCAGATAGCTTCGATGGTTCGCTGGGTATTTTTACTCGCTGTTTTCGGAGCTTTGGGAGCGTCTTTTGTTTACATCCGCAATCGCCATGTGGCGAAAGGGGATGAGATTCAGAACTACGAAAATGTGATTCGCAACAAGGATCGTGAGATTGAATTGTTGGAATTGAGGATCGCGGCATTGATGGATCGCAATGAGTTGGCCCGTGAGCTGTATCGCCATGACAGTGAGTTGCGGGAGATCGAATCCAACCAGGTGGTTGCTTTGCGTCTGGGGGAGAAGATTAAGGTCTCATCAATGGCTGCTAATCGCTGATCACCAGGTTGTTATATTAATTTTTAAGTGAAAACTACAACAACGAATAGCTCCGGATTGCGAACCAGAATGGCTCTGGTGTGTGCGGGCATGACGGTGTTGTTCAGTGTGTTGTCGTTTCGTTTGGTGTATGTGCAGATGGTTCAGCACAAGCATTATTCGGAAATCGCCGAACGTGCTTATGTGCGCCAACAGAAATTGCCGGCTTCGCGTGGAGTGATCACGGATCGCAATGGGGAATTGCTGGCACGCAGCCAGACGGTTTATACTTTGTATGCCGACGCTTATCATCTGCGTTCTCACACCACTGGGATCATGGGGATCGCCAAAGCTGAGGGGATGGGGCCACGGGCCTTGCGAAAAAAGTATTCTCCGGAGCAGGTCACGGAAAAATATCTGCAGCGTTTGGTTTCGGTGATGGCGGATCCTCTGGGGATATCGCGGAAAAAAATGAGCCAATTGCTGAGGTCGAAAAAACAAGGGGAGGTGATCTTGTTGAAGGGCTTGGAGGAAGATGAGCGTCAGCGCATTGCTGACGTTATGACAAGTGAGAGAGTGGGGGGGATTTATTTTAAAACAAGTTCACGCCGTTTTTATCCGAGCCCCCGTGTGCTGACTCATGTCATTGGTTATGTGAATGAGAGGGGGGATGGGAAAGAGGGGTTGGAAAAGGCTTTTGATGACCAGATGAAGGGTGAGGACGGTTATCGTAATATCGAGCGTGACCGTCGCGGGCGGGAGATCCTGGCATTTCGACGTGAAACGGTGGAACCACGCAATGGTTTGGATGTCGAGTTGACGATTGACATGGGTTTGCAGACACGTTTGGAGCAAGTGGTGGAGGAGGCGTGGAAGTTATACACTCCGAAAAAAATGACGGCGGTGATCATGGATCCGTTCAGCGGAGCGGTATTGGCGATGGCTAGCCGGCCTCATTTTGACCTGAGCACGCGTGAAGGTAAACGTAAGAATATCGCTATTTCTGATATGTATGAACCGGGGTCGACGTTTAAAATCGTCGCTCTATCGGCGGCGTTGGAGAAAAGGGTGGTGAGCCCGCATACGCCGATTCATTGCGAATGGGGGTCTTATAATAGTGGGGGGTTGCAGGTCAATGATCATCACCCTTACGGGACGATGAGTGTTGAGGATTCGTTCATGAAGTCGAGCAATATTGCGATTTACAAAATTGCGAGAATGGTGGGCAAAAAATCATTTTTTGAATATATGCAGAAATATGGTTTTGGGAGAAAGACTGAAATCACTTTAACCGGAGAGATTTCCGGGCGTATTTTTCCTCCGGAGAGATGGAGCAGGCCTTCGTTTGCCAGTATGTCGCGTGGTTACGAGGTGGGAGTGACTCCGATACAGATGGCGACGGCATTGGGGGTGGTGGCTAATGGCGGCGAGTTGATGAAACCGATGCTGGTCAGGAGGATAAAGGATCACAATGGGCGCACGGTTGAGGAGTTCAAGCCCCAGGTGTTGAGGCGGGTGATCAGTGAAAAAACAGCTCAGCAGATGAGGGATGCGATGGTGAAAGTGGTCTCGGACAAGGGCACGGCTAGAAGAGCCAAGGTGGAAGGGTATTCGGTGGGAGGAAAAACGGGCACGGCACGTAAAGCGGCTCCCGGGGGTAAGGGGTATCTGCCGGGGCAGTATGTGGTTTCGTTTATGGGATTTTTGCCAGCTGAGAATCCGCAATTCACGGCTTTGGTGATGGTTGATGACCCCCACGCTACCGGGATCAAACTTTATGGTGGAACGATTGCGGCTCCGATTTTTGCCCAATTGGCGAAGGAGACGGTGACTTATTTGAACATCCCTCCTACGACTACTAAGGCGGATTTGGTATCGTCTGATTCGAAAGAGGAATAAATTTTAGAAAGATGCAGCTTAAGGATTTAATAGAAGATTTGTTTGTCAAGAGCACCAGTGGTGTGCTGGAGACGGATATCACAGGGATTGCTTATGATTCCCGTAAGGTTGGTGCCGGGCAGTTGTTTGTGGCTTTAAGGGGTGAGGATGTGGACGGGCATCTGTATATCGACAAAGCGATCGCAGCGGGAGCGGTGGCGGTGATGGCGGAGGATCCACCTCCAGCGGATGCGGTGGTGCCGTGGGTGCAGGTGCAGGATGGGCGTGTGGCGATGGCTTTGGCGGCGGATGTATTTTACGGAGAGCCTTCGGCGGATCTGGCCGTGGTTGGGATCACCGGAACCAACGGCAAAACCACCACGGCTTATTTATTGCATCACTTGATGAAGAGTGTCTGGCGTCGTTGTGGATTGATTGGCACGACCGGGGTGGAGACGGGGGTGCAGTGGTTGACGGCTTCGCATACCACACCGGAATCGGTGGAGATTCAGAGCTTGTTGGCGCAGATGAGGGAAGAGCAGTGTCGCGGAGCGGTGATGGAAGTGTCGTCGCATGGTTTGGTCCAACACCGGGTGGACGGGGTGCGTTATGCGGTGGGGGTGTTCACTAATCTAAGCCAGGATCACATGGATTATCATGGTGACATGGAATCTTACTTCAATGCGAAAAAGGCTTTGTTTGATTTGATGAGCCAGCAGCGGCGTTCGAATTTGCCGGGTGACAAGCCGGTGATGGTGGTGAATGCCGACGACAGTTTTGGCAAACGCCTGGTGGATATCGGTTTCCCCAAGTTGGAAGTGATTACTTATGGAATGGGGGCGGCGTGTGATTTTCGAGCTTCGAATATTCGCTCCAATCTGGATGGTACGGTTTTCCAACTGGAGATGAAGGGCCGCTCGATGTTGGTGCGCACACCTTTGATTGGCAGTTTTAATGTTTATAATACTCTGGCGGCTCTGGCGGC
>JAJRVS010000186.1 GCA_024277195.1 Verrucomicrobiota bacterium
TTAGTCTATCACAACACGCGTATGTGCTGTCTACTACCTTCTCATCTAATCTTGTTCTGCTGGTTTGTTTCCAAAATTCGGCTTCGCAAATTGCCACATTAAAATTACGAGAATATATGGTAATACACCTAATATTAGAAGCGTTTTCCCGAGAGCTGTGGAAGTAAATTCTGCATATGTGGATCCAGTGAAGATTGCACCCCAAAGGGACTCACTATTCCAAATTCGAATCCCTACAAGAGCTCCGAAAATAATGTCAGCAATCGCTGCCACTAGAATGCAAGTGACGGTGATAAGTAGCATTCTTTCCGGAGTGAACATTTTTTTGAGCAGAACGTAGAGGCTAGCCAGCCGCTGGGAGGGAGCGTGGCTTGCTCAGTTGATGGTTAAAATTAAAGTGAGTCATAACTGCAGATGGGTGGCGGCTTGGTCTACGCCGTTTTGTTCGCTGTTGGTTTACGGTTTGGATTAAACCACGGACAGCACGGAATGACACGGAAAAAAATCTGAGTCTTCTGTGAGCTAGCTTATGCGTTCCATCGCCAATTTATTTTGCAGCGAACGTCAAGTCACACCGTATCCCTGAGTGGGAGCGCGCGTTGACGAAGCGTTTGAGGGTTGAAATTAGAGTGAATCATAACTACGGGGCGGCTCAGGGATTCGGTGCTGACTATTGTTGGGCATTTGGGTATAGAGTAGACCGAAGTATTCGTTGCACAATTCCTTCTTTTCCCTGATCAGTTGTGAAATTTTTCTTATGGAAAGTAAAACGTGTTGCTCTTCCGATCTCACATTCATCTTGCAGGAAAGTAAGCGCTCGAATTTCCTCCTTCTTGGATCCAGTTCTAGTCCAAAAGGCATCTCCAAAATACATCGTAGCACCAACTGCCTCGACATATCCTTTTCGGAGTAAACGTCTCCCTAGATTATGGGACGTATCTATAACCAAATCCTTATCGAAAGGAGGGGTCGTGCTTCGAGTAACCATTGGTAGTCCTTCATAAGATCGCCCAAATGACTCGTATTGAATTGGGTCGTGGGCATTCTGCCAAAAATTATATTCATAATCAAACTCCCACGCCATCAAAAACGGCATTGCTTCCGAGAATGCTTTGATGAGGCTATCATAATTGTTGTCTCGCGATTTACACCACTGCAGCCTGAGCAGATCGTGATCATATCGACGAGGAGTTCCGTAGGAAAGTTTAAACCATTGACCCTTGATATTAACATGGCTGGGGTGACGAGTAGAAAGTAATCTGTCTACCTTCTCAGTGGGAGATTTTTTGCCGACTATCGCATAACTTTCTTCAAGAATGTGTTCTTCGCGTAGCCATTCCGAAAAGAGTGACCACATCTCGAATGTTGCGTAAGTATCAGCTGGGAAAATCGCATGGAAAGCAGTTAGTTTGTCGATCTCCAATGATTCTGTCATCTGATTTATTTTTCGCCCAACAGTATATTAGAGGGAATTCCGTAATTGTCCGATATGACGGAATTCCGCAATTTAGATTTGTATATTAACCGGAATTTTTCTGGTGGGCAGGCTGGTTTCAATCACTTTTCTGCCGGATTGGTTTATCTTTAAATAGGCGAGAGGAAATGTCTAGTTCAAAACGGGGTTTTTACTGGGAATATGAAAATTCCCTTATTAAAATAGGGTCTTTTTGAAAAGGGGCGACTTTATTATAACCCCCGACTGGGGCATTGGGGGTGCTATCTGCGCTAGTTTTCAGCAGATTCTAGTGAAAATGGGTGAGTGGGCATCCGCTCGACCACGAGCCGTTGTTTGTTAGGAAATGGGGAGTTAGATGGAATTCCTTAAATCGAATATTGGCCGATTGAGCGAAAGGGAGATTGGATTTGAGATTTGGAATTGGTTATTTTTTAGATCCTGTTGATCTTGTTATCTGTTTTTGGGCGCTTGGATTGGGGGAACAGATATGGAAATCTGTGATACGGGGGGCGGTTTTTATTTATTCATCCGGATCTTTCCAGTGTGACATTGATTGGTGGTTTTTGCGGCGTTTGGCGCGGTGTTGGATTTGGCGTTGTTGTTTGGGGCTGAGGTAGTCTTTTTGTTTGCGATCCCAGGGGCGGGGGCCGGAGTCGCCGGCCATGATGCAACCGAGCGGTTAGATTTGGGCGATGATGTCGGCCAGCCCAAAGTGCTCGATTTGTTGACGCACTTGTTGAGCCGACTTGTAACCGACGGGGCTTTCGGTGAGATCGGCTTTGCCGTAAAACCAGCGGATGTCGAGACCCTCGGTGGTTTTGGCAATCGCTCGCTCGACTTTCTCAGGGTCAAGGTTGCCGTGTTGTTTGCGGAAGTCTTTGAGGGTGGCGGTGCGGCTCTGATTGCGTCCGGCTCCGTGGGGGGCGAAGGATAGGTAGTCCTGGTTGTCCCGTCCGAGGGTGATCAGGATGGGTTCGGACATGTTGAGCGGGATGAGTCCGAGCAGGGGGTGACCGGTTTTTTCATCGCTCCACGCCGGGGTGGCACCTTTGCCATGCAGGAAGGTGTCTTTGCCGCGTTTCCAGACGAAGTTGTGTTCGTTGCCAAAAGCGGTCAGGGCTTGGGCTTCGGTGCGCTCGATGAAACGTTGGTGAATACTTTGGTGGTTGGCCAGGGTCCATCGCGATACGTATTGCAGGGCTTGCCAATATTCGGCACCGATGTCGCTGCGGGTGTCTACCCAGGCGGCTGCTTTGGGCATGTTGTGTGCGATGCGGGCGGTTTCTTTGATCGCTGCTTTGTGGCCGCGTTTGTAAACATGGGCCCCGAGTCCGCGTGAGCCGTGATGGGTGACCAGGGCGTAACACTCTTTGTTAGAAGATGGCATGTCGCGCAAGGCTTGGGCGATTTGCGAGTAGCCGTTTTGCTCCAGGGTTTGCAGGGCTTCGGTGGACCAGGTGATTTTGCCAATATAGGCAAAGTGGTTGCCATCACCCTGGTCGGCCATGTGCATGGCGGCGTGCCCCTGCAGCCCTTTGAGGAATTTGTTCTCCCACACGGGTTCATCGAGCACGGGGTGGTGAACGAAGTCAGCGGCTTTGCGTCCGCCGTAACCAAAACGGGTGGAGTCGAGCAGTTGATCGAGCATTTCAGCGGTGTTTTTTTCGTCATCACTGTTATCACTGTCGTAATGGAAAAAGGTGGCATACATGGAGCAACAGATGTCGGCGCTGTGGGCGGCGGGCAGGATGGCGTTGCGCACGGCAATCGCTCCGCCAACGGGAATGGTCGCTTCGGCGTTGCCGGCCGGGCAGGCGTCGGGCATGACGGCCCCGGCATCGACGATGGGGATGCGCAGCAGTTGATCCATCAGGCGGCGCACTTTGTCGATGTTGTGCTGGTCGGCCTCGTTGGTGGCGCTGATGGCTTCGGCCAGCGGCAGGGCTTTTTCCCGGCGGCTCAGTTTAGGCGGTGGTTTGGGGAAGTCGCGGCTGAGCAGTTTGAGGATGTAAGCCGGGTCTTTGATTCCGCGTGCTTCGAGCGCCCGCGCGGCGGTCAGCATGTCCGGGATTTTCGGAGAGGCGGACCAGCCTGCTTCGATGAGATCATTGCCGGTGAGAGACATTATTTTTCGCCTAGGTCATAACACACCACGCTGTCCTTGGTGCGGAGAAAGAGGCGGGTGCCGACGATGGCGGGGGAAGCGCAGCGCAGGGCACCGATTTTGGTACGACCGAGGGCGTTGTAGTCTTCGGCGTCGGCTTTGATCATGCTCAACATGCCGCCGTTGTTTTCGTAAACCAGCAGTTTGCCATCACTGAGAACGGGGGATGAAATCGTTGAACTGGCGTCGCGTTGCCAGGTGATTTTTCCGGATTCGAGTTCGATGCAGAGGTGGCGCTTGCTGCCTAGGTGGTAGGCGTGCCCTTGGTAAATGATCGGGCTGGCTCCGTAGCGCAAGGTGCGGAAGTCCATCGCCCAAAGGGGGGTGGCGGTGGCTTGGGCTGCAGTGATGGAGAGCTTGTAGGCGGCCAGGCTATGGCCTTGCTGGCGGCTGGCGATGACCAGGTAGTCGCCGTTCACGGTGGGAGTGGCGTCACCACCTCCGGCTTGTTTCCACAGGGTTTTTCCGCTTTTGGCATCAACTGCGATGACTTCTTTGCTGGAGTTGCAAATGATGACGGTGTGCTCGCCTGACTGCCAGTAAGCGGGGCTTTGGTTGGCGCCGTTGACTTCTTTGTTGGTCCAGACCTCTTTGCCGGTTTTGCTATCAAAGGCGCTGAGGTGATTTTGCTGCAGGTAAACTTGTCCGTCGACGACCAGCGGGGATGAGGCTGGGCCTTTGCGGCCGGTGAGCGGGGTTTTCCAGACTAATTTGCCTTTGGTATCGAGGGCGTAAAGGTGGGTGCTGAGAGCGGCGTAAACTTGTTGACCGTCGGTGGCGGGGGTACTCGACGAGGCGCGACCGGTGGGTTGGCCTTCGCTTTCAAATTTCCACAGGGTTTGGCCACTTTTTTCGTCGAGGCAGATGATGACGTCTCGGGCGGCTTTTTTGGTGTCGGGCACGGCAGCGAGGATGCGTTGGGCGACGGCTTCATCGAAGTCTTGTGCCTGAACCCATTTTTCCAAGGCGGCTTGATTGGCAAAAGTTTTATTTTTGACCGGCTCGAGCTTTTTGAAGTCGGCCATGGCGAAAGCGGCTTTGCCTTTTTTGAAACGACTGACCACCCAACTACCGAGGCGGATCTGTTGATCTTCGCTGAGGTTTTCCTTGGTCCAGTCCTGTGCCCATTGATCGAGCTTGCCACCACGCAAGCGCGGGTTGAGGCTCAAGCGATCGGCTTCCATTTTGGCGATCAGCTGATCGGAAAACTTGGTGCCCCGGTAGCCGAGGGCGCCCAACACATTGCCGTCGATGGTGCGGGTATCGGTGGGTTCGTCGCGATGCCAGACCAGTGAGAGGAAAACTTTGCCTTGGGAAATGATCACGCTGCCGTGGCCGCCGTAGTGGTCGCTGGGGATTTCGTCGCTCTGCCAGACTTTGCTGGGGGGATTCTCTTTGGTAAAAGCTGCGGGCAGTGAGCCGTCACTGGTGGCGATGCCGTTGCGGGTGGGGCCGCGCCACTGGGGCCAGTCGGCGGCGTGAAGGTTGATCGATGAGAGTATGAAACAGGCAAAAAGGAGGACGGTTTTCATGGCGGGGTGGTTTAGCGGCTGATGGATGGATTATTTTTTCGGGAAGGGCAGCTCCCAGCCATTGGCTTCGATGCTGTGATTTTCCAGTAAGAGGTTTTTGCCCCAGTAGTAGAGAGTGAATTTTTTCGTTTCTTTGGGGAATCCGTAGATGAGTAAAACACGCAGCGGGTCGCCGAGTTTGGGTTGTGGATCTTGTTTGGTGAGTAATTTGCCCGGTGGGGTTAAGATGGCGATGTGGGGGTCGCCGCCGTAGCTCATGCGGCTTTCGCCGTCGATGATCTCGATGTCGTCAAAGTCGAAGTCGGGGGTGTGGCCTGTCACGGTGACATCGACGGCGACCAGACGCGCTCCGGGCACGGCGTCGAGCACGCTGTAGCCGGTGTAGGTCCAGGCGCTATTGACTTTGACTGATCCGCTGCCGAGTCCGGCGGCTTGTTTGCGCTTCATTGCGTCGATGATTTGGTTGAGTGGTGGGTTTTGTCCGTTTTGGGTTTCGCCCTTGGTGCTGGTTTCTGCGCTGGGCTTGCTCGCAGGTGGGGTTTCAAGTTCGGGCTGTTTTTCCTCTTGGCCGCAAGCCATGCTGAAAATGGCGACAAGGGTTAGCAGGGCTTGGGCTAGCGGGTGGAATTTCATGGTGATGGTTGTGCGCTGTAGGGACTTTGTAGGAAGTGGTAGGGTAGGAGCAAGCGGGGGGATCGGCAAGCTTTGGATAATGGGAAATGGATAATGGTTTGGACGCGGGCGGAGTGGGGCTTCGAGTATTGAAGGTGCGAGCGTGGTTTCGCAGAAGCCGAGTGCGAAGAGATTGATGCTGCGCAGCGGCACTCGCAGGGAGGAACAGGGGTCAACTCGCATCTCCAAGTGGAGGGTGAAGCTGGGTTTTAGGGCCACCCCTTTGGGGTTAGGGAGTAAGGGGTAAAAGCACCTAGTGCCTTGTCAGTCTTAAATAAATGGGTATAGGTTGCGCAACTTCACTCTAGCGTCGTCACGTGTAAATTGCCAATTTACTGGCTTTGGAGATTTATTTTTACTTGTAGTGTAAGCCTTGGTTTCATCGATAAATTTTTCAGGTGTTGAA